>SUWD01000031.1 GCA_015061685.1 Lentisphaerota bacterium
GGATGAGAAGAGTATTTCTCCCATCCCTCGGCAAAAGTCAACTGCATTGCCCGTTTGGAAAAACCTTTGATCGCATTGATCTGGGCAAATGCCACTTCCTGATTGGGAGCTTCGTAAACCGCATCCAGATCAGCAGCCTTCTGAATAGCTTCCGCTTCATCTGTTGTTTTCAGAGCAAATTCCTTGCGAACACCATTAGTGATTGTCAGGCGATAATAATACTTTCCGCCTTTAGCTTTCTTGCGAAGTTTGCCACGAAGTTCTTTCATCCGTTTGGAAATCCGTTTTTGTTCCTTTTTCATCAATACATAACCTGTTCTGGCAGATTATGGCACAATATAGCATCAAAATATCCTAAAAGCAACGAAAACGGGGAAAAAATGGGGAAGATTCAGAAATTTGAGCAAAAAAAATGGCATCTCCAACGGGAGTCGAACCCGTGTTGCCGGGATGAAAACCCGGTGTCCTAGGCCTCTAGACGATGGAGACGCATCAAAAATGATGATACACTTAATATACCATTAAAACAGAATTTTTCAAGTGTATTTTTTGCAAAAACTCAACTTTTTTCACAAATTCTACCGGCAAAACCGCTTTTTACTCTTTGCAGCGGCTGATAACCACGCTGGCATTGGAACCGCCGAAAGCGAAACTGTTGGAAATGGCGTGATCAAATGCGGCATTTTCCCGGTATTCACGGACAATATCCACATCGGCAAATTCAGGATCAAGGTCTTCGCAGTTGATCGAAGCGGAAATAAATTGTTTTTCCAGCATGATGGTACTGAAAATGATCTCCGCCGCACCGGTTGCACCGACCATGTGTCCGGTCTGGGATTTCGTACTGTTGATAGCCGGAGTCCTGTCCCCGGCACTCAAACGGCGGATAGCTTCGATCTCAACTTTATCTCCCACCGGAGTTGCAGTACCGTGGGTATTAACATAACCGATATCACTGAACTTCAAACCGGCATCAGCGACAGCTTTTGCCATCACCGCACTGCTGGCATCGGCATCCGGAACGACCATATCCGAAGCACTGCTGTTACCGGCAATACCGGAAATCTCACAGATCGGCCTGGCACCGCGGGCTTTTACGCTGCGTTCTGATTCAAGCACCATATAGGCAGCACCCCCGGCAAGGACAAATCCATCCCGGCTGGCTGAAAACGGACGGCTGGCTTTTTCCGGACAATCATTATACTTCGTAGCCAATGCCCGGCAGGCACAGAATCCCAGAGCGGTCGTCCAGTCAAGTTGTTCCGCACCGCCGACCAGAACCATATCATATTCACCGGAACGGAGCAGACGCACCGCCTGGATCACTGACAAAGCACTGCTGGAACACGCTGCTGATACGTCAAAACTCTCACCTTTGATCCCAAAGATCAGCGAAAGAATACTGATCGCACAGGAGGGCATGATCCGGGGCACTGCAAATGGAGAGATCGCCCGGACGGTCTGACGGTCAAGATAAAGCTGGGCGAAGTGATGGATCTCTCTGGCGTTGCTGCTCGCCTGACCGCCGACCAGAGCCATATTCAAAGAGGGAATATCTCCCAAAGCGATACCTGCCTCGGCAAATGCTTCCTCGGCGGCGACAACAGACATCACGCCGACCGGAGGACAGAAACGGAGAGATTTACGGTCGATCAATGCAGTTTCGGGATTCTGATCCGGCGAACCGCCGACGATACTGGTCAAATTGCGTTCCTGCAGCTCCGGAACGACAGTAATTCCACTTTTCCCGGCACGCAAAGCCGCTTCATTGGCAGCGACACCGGTTCCCAACGGAGTAACCAACCCGCGTCCGGTAACAAAAACTCTTTCCATCAGAAAATCCCGTATTTTACAAAATTATACGATAAAAATATATTTTCATCGGTTTAATATAACCCTAACTGAGTTTTTTTCCAGTCAAATATTGAAATTTTTGTGGAATATTGATAAAAGAAGTGCTATATTTCCATTATGATAGCAATAATTGCAGGGCAACGCAGGAAATATACCGGTCATGAGTAAAAATTTACTGGATGTAAAAAATCTTTCTGTCGCCTTTGGAGAAGCTGAAGTCGTCTCCGGAATATCCTTCAGCATCGCCAGAGGAGAAGTACTTGCTCTGGTCGGAGAATCCGGCTGCGGAAAAAGTTCTGCAAGCCTCGCTCTGACCGGACTGCTGGTACCATCGGCAAAAATCAGTGCCGATGCCATAAATTTCCACAGTTCTGGATGCGATACAGTGGATTTGAATAAATTATCCCTGCGGCAGCTGCGGAAATTCAGAGGCGGCAAAATCGCTTATGTATTTCAGGAGCCGTCCGTTTCACTCAATCCGGTAATGACGATCCGCTCCCAGATCGCCGAAGTCCTTGATCTGCACCGCCCGGAAACCGCTGATTACGACCGGGAAATAATCCGGTTGCTTGAATCTGTCGGCATTTCCGATGCTCCCAACCGGCTGAAAGCCTACCCACACGAGTTATCCGGCGGTATGCAGCAACGGGTAATGATCGCCATGGCACTTGCCGGGAATCCCGATCTGCTTATTGCCGATGAACCTACTACCGCATTGGATGTTACCGTACAGGCACAGATATTGGAATTGCTCCGCACTTTGCAGAAAGAACGGCAGATGGCTGTTTTGCTCATCTCCCACAATCTCGGGGTGGTAAGTTACCTTGCCGACCGGATCGCAGTGATGTACGCCGGTAAAATCGTCGAATCCGCCCCTGCCGGAGAGTTGATAAAATCTCCCCGGCACCCCTATACCAAAGCTTTGCTTGCCGCTGTGCCTCAACTGGGAAAAAATTCCGCCCGGCTGCAGACGATCCCCGGTTTCGTACCGCCGCCGTCGGAATATCCTGCCGGATGCCGCTTTGCCGGACGTTGTTCCTGCCGGTTGCCGGAGTGCGGCGGTGAACCGGAATTGACCGAAGTTTCCCCCGGTCACTTACTGGCATGTTTCAATCAGGAGTGCAACGGATGAGCCGCATAAAAGTAATGAGCAAAATCCTCGCCAGCCGGATCGCCGCAGGTGAGGTGATCGAAAGACCCGCATCCGTGATCAAAGAGCTTGTGGAAAATTCCATCGACGCCGGAGCAACCGAAATCACCGCCGAAGTCGAGCGTGCCGGGAACCGCCTTATCGCTGTCACCGACAACGGCTGCGGCATGGATGATGAAGATGCGTTGCTGGCTTTGCAGCAGCACGGAACCAGTAAATTGCTCAACGAAAATGACCTTGACCACATAATGACCCTCGGATTCAGGGGAGAGGCGATCCCGTCGATAGCTTCAGTCAGCCGCTTCACCCTTGTCACCCGGCAGCCCGGATCGACCGGAGGAATAATGGTCATCTGCGATGAAAACGGCAACGTTTCCACCCGTCCCCACGGAGGAGCTGCCGGAACCAGAATCGAAGTGAGAGATCTTTTCTGCAATCTGCCGGCAAGAAAAAAGTTCCTGAAATCCCCGGCAACTGAAGAACACCATATCGAAGAAATCTTTTCCATGATGGCGATCGCCCATCCGGAAATAAGTTTCAAACTCCTGCTGGACAACCGCATTGCCCTGCTTACGCCCGGATCGGGAAAAATAGATTTGCGGTTAAGGGAGATTTTCGGCAAAAACTTCGTTGACAACATGCTTCCTGTCGAACATATCGAAGGAGAATTGCATATTTCCGGCTATACCGCCGCCCCCGGATTCACCCGGCCATCCCGGAAAGATCAGCGGGTATTCATCAATTCACGCCCGGTGGAGGCTATGGCGGTTTACCGGGGAATAAAAGACGGTTACGCCACGCTCGCTGAATCGGGCCGATACAATCCGACCGTCCTTTTTATCGATCTCCCCCCGGAAGATCTCGATGTCAATGTCCACCCGGCTAAAAGAGAGGTGCGATTCAAAAATGAGTACCGTATCAGCCGGGCCGTCGCCGCCGCCATCTCCGGAGCTTTACGCAAAAACCGGGAAAGCGACATCTTTGCCGCCGTGGAAAATGATCCATTCATGACCCTCTCCGGCAAACTGCCATTGTCCATGGTGCTGGATTCGGCACAAATCTCCTACACCCCGGCTTCAGTGGAACAACCGGAATTGCCGGCAGTTCCCAAAATCTCCACCGCCAATATTGTGATCAATACTCCGGCAAAAACTAAAACTCCGCCGCCGGAAAGCCCGGAAAAAAATGATGTTATTGAAAAAATCATCCCGGTTGAGAAAAAAACAATCCCTCCCGCTCCGCCGCAAAAAACAGTTTCGCCGTTGGTGAAACCCGTGGCAGCTCCGGCTTTCAGCGGAGTCTGGCCGCACCGGATAATCGGGGTGATCGACAAAACTTATCTGCTCGGAGAAAGCACCGGCGGATTGGTGATCATAGATCAGCACGCCGCCCACGAAAGGATCATGTTTGAAAAGATCCTCGCTCAATTCGCGGAAAATTCCTGCGAAAGACAACAACTGCTCATCCCGCAAACCATCGAATTATCCCGTCCCATGATAAAACTGCTCGAAGGAAACCGGGAAATTTTTGAAAAACTCGGCTTTGAAATCGAAAGTGCCGGAGGTACTTCCGTGATCGTCAGCGCCGTCCCCGTAACCCCTTTTGACCACCGGGATATCGAAAACTGGCTCTGCGACATGCTCAATGAATTGCTCGATTGTGCCATCCCGGCAAGTGCAATGCCCCCGGAAACCGCCGCAAAAGCCGCCTGTAAAGCAGCAGTAAAAGCTCACGATACGCTTCCGGCAGAGGCATTGGATTCCCTGCTCGAACAGCTCAAAAACTGCCGTCAGGGCACTCTCTGCCCCCACGGTCGTCCAACGATGGTGGAGTTGTCCATAAGAGAACTGGAACGGAGATTTTACCGTAAATAATGCTCCGTCTCTTGCATTATCCGGCTTGACGGAGTATATTGTAATAATGAAACAAAAGTTCTTCAGGGCAAGGTGAAGCGTCCGTTACGCAATTCCTGACCGGCGGTAGAGTCCGCGAATCCGGTAAATCCGGATCGATACGGTGAAATTCCGTGACCGACAGTAACAGTCTGGATGAAAGAAGATACTATTTTCTTTGAGCCTGCCCTGAATGTGTATTTTTTTGCAGAAAGGGTTTTGGTTTATGGAATTCAAATTTGACTCCGTCGAAGCAGTCATCGAAGATATCCGGCAGGGAAAAATGGTCATCGTCACCGATGACGAAAACCGGGAGAATGAGGGCGACCTGGTCTGCGCCGCCGAATTGATCTCCCCGGAAAAAATCAATTTTATGATCACTCACGCCAGAGGTCTGGTCTGCGCCCCGATCACCGAAAAACGGGCAAAAGAACTTGGTATTCTGCGGCCGCCCTCAACGGATCACTTCAAAACCGCTTTCACCGAAAGTCTCGATGCTTTGAGCGGATCTACCGGTATCAGTGCCGCCGATCGTGCCAATACCGTAAAAACTTTGATCGACCCGGCAAGCAAAAGAGATGACTTCGGCATCCCCGGACATATTTTCCCCATAGCCGCCCGCCCCGGCGGAGTGCTTCAGCGTACCGGACATACCGAAGCTGCCGTCGATCTTGCCCGTATGGCAGGTTTGGCACCAGCCGGAGTCATCTGCGAAATCACCAAAGAAAACGGCGAAATGGCCCGCATGGCTGATTTGATGGAATTCAAAGAAAAACATCAGCTCAAAATCCTGACCATCGCCGATCTGGTCGCCTACAGACGCAAAACTGAACAGCTTGTCTCCTGCGAAGAATCAGTCAAACTCCCCACCGCTTACGGGGACTTCAAAATGTCACTTTACCGCTCAAAAACGGACAATGCCGAACACCTCGCCCTGGTCTGCGGCGAAGTTGCCGGCAAGGAAAACGTCCTCGTCCGTGTCCACAGCGAATGTCTTACCGGTGATGTTTTCGGCTCTGCCCGCTGCGATTGCGGCGATCAGCTGCATACTGCCATGAAAATGATCGCCGCCGAAGGTTGCGGAGTTCTGGTCTATATGCGGCAGGAGGGCCGCGGTATCGGTCTGGAAAACAAACTCCATGCCTACAAACTGCAGGAACAGGGTTTCGATACCGTGGAAGCCAATGAAAAACTCGGTTTCCCTGCCGATATGCGGGAATACGGCATCGGTGCCCAGATATTGCTCGACCTCGGAATCAAAAGCATCCGCTTACTAACCAACAATCCGGCCAAACTGGTCGGACTTGACGGCTACGGTTTGAATATCGTTGACCGGGTCCCCATCGTCATTGAGCCGGGAACGGAAAATGAATTTTATCTGGAAACCAAAAAGTGCAAAATGGGACACCTCATCTGATGTTCAAATTCCCCCGTCGTTACCGGATCGCCCTGACCGCCCCAGCCGGAAGCTGTGATGAAAATACCATCCTCGCCGGCAAGGCGGTTCTGGAAAAATACGGTAATGAAGTGATTCTCATGCCCCACATCTCCGACCGGGATTCCCTCGGATATCTCTCTGCCGGAGATGATAAACGGGCGGCAGATATCAATGCGGCGGTCAATGATGAAAATATCGATCTGATCTGGGCGGTACGCGGCGGTTACGGCTGTATGCGGATCCTGGACAAGATTGATTGGGAAATGCTGAAAAAAAGAGATATCCCCATTCTCGGATTCAGCGATATAACCGCTCTGCACTGGGCAATGGCAAAACATGGGATAAATTCTTATTTTGCCGCTCCGATGATGAAATTCATTGCCGGAGTGTGCGATTCATTGACCGCTGAAACTCTCCATGCCGCTTTTTCCGGGGAAGATATCACCCTTAAACTTGATGCTCTGCGTCCCGGAAAAATTTGTGCTTACCCCCTGCCCGGCAATCTCACCGTGGCAGCAGCTCTCTGCGGTACGGAATTTTTCCCGGATACTACCGGAAAAATCCTGATACTGGAAGAAGTCGGAGAAGCACCTTACCGCATCGACCGGATGCTTACGCAGCTGCGGCTTGCCGGAGCATTTGAGAAGTGTGCCGGAATAGTTTTCGGGAGCTTCACCGGTTGCGGAGAAACTCCCGAAGTTATGGCAGTATTGCAGAATTTCACCGGCAATGTAACGTGTCCGGTATTCTGCAACTTGCCGCATGGTCATGAACTGCCGTTTTATTCGATCAGCGGCAGACAGCTCATTTCGATAACACCGCGTTGACCGCCTTTTCATGTTTGGCAAATGCCGCTTCCGGACCGAAAAATTCAACGATCCGCAACTCATCATCCCCGCAGGACGGCTTGACTGAAATGACCGCCATGTAATGCTGGACACCTCCGGAAGTGGTCAATTCAGCAGTGATTTTCACCGCCTTTTTGCCATTCAATTCAGCAGGGAAAGTTTTCACATTGCTGTAAGCGTGCAAAGTTGTCAATGCCCGGCAAACCATATTTTCCCAGAAATTCAGTGAACTGTCATCCGGCACATCCACCTCCCAGGTGCGGAAAATACAGTCATCACTGGTCGTGGCGGCAAAACTGTCTGATTGCAGACGGCCCTCTCTGACTGCCACAAAATTTTCCGGCAGAGCAAGACCGAAGCAAGGCTCGTCCTCATCTCCGACCAGTGCTGAACTCAAATTTTTCAGGAATTTGAATTGATTAACCGCCTGCGGAGTTCCCGTCGGCAAAACTCCATGTTCCTCAATAACGGCAACGTCAAAAGTAACAAAATCCACCCGGTTTTTATTATTCTGCAGCTGGGCATCCATCCGCTCGATTTCGGTGGTGATCCGGTTGAGTTCCCGCTCAACTTTCAGCATTTCATCGACATTTTTGGCTTTGGCAAGCAATTCAGTAAGTCTCGTCCGCAACTTACGCAGATTGTCCAGCCGGACACCCAGATCGGTGATCGTATCAGTCAGATCCTCCGCCGATATCCGGAAATCACTCAATTTCCCGTATGAACCGGAGGTCTTGAGAAATTCATCCGCTTTATTCACCGGAATTTTGATCTGCATATTGCCTCTGGCACTGGAAACCAGATAACCGCCAAGTTTTTCGGCAAGCGTTTTAAGCTCATCCAGAGCCTTGTCTTTGGACTTGACCGTGAGCGTGAATCCGGCAGTATAAGCCATCATCCGGCTGCCCTGCTGAAAAAATCCGGAAGTACTTTCAGAAACAACTGCCATCGAATTTGATACTTTCATCATCCTCGCTCCGGCAGCAGAATCCCGCATGGCAACAGCTTCTGCCGGAGGAGCATAATCAGCAACCGTATCCCGGTCGATCACATTGCTGCATCCGCAGAACAACATTGCTCCGGCAGCAAAACAGAAAAATTTTTTCACCATAAGAAACCTCCTTTTTTTCAAACCGCAACGACAGTGATTCCAAGAATTTCAATAATTTTCCTGACAACCATTAGTATAACACCACATTTTCAAAAAAACAATAGTTGATGCAAAAAAACAAAGAAAAATCTGTTATGCACTTTAAAAAACAGTGTTTCCGGTGTATCTTAATAAGATGATAAAAGGAAAGAAGAATAAAAATGGGTGCAAAAAATTGGAAACCGTTGGGCAACATCCTTACACAGGATGTTGATTCGATTCAGCAAAAATACAACCTGCCGCGTCCGATCGCAGTTTATTTCGCCGCACGGGGCATAAAAGAACAGGATATTCCCGGCTTTCTGGAGCCGCGTCTGGCAAATTTGAGCGACCCCTACCGCTTCCCCGGCATCAAAGATGCCTGTGAAAGATTGTGGCAGGCGATCGAAAACCGTGAGCCGATCCTCATTCACGGCGATTACGACACCGACGGTATCACCGCAAGTGCCCTGCTCGCACTGGTTCTGCGGCAGAACGGAGCGATCGTAAACTCATTCATCCCCCACCGCTTCGATGACGGTTACGGATTCACCCCGGAATCGCTGGAAAAAGCTCTGGAAATGTTCGGTAATTGCGGCGTACTGGTCACCGTTGACTGCGGCATAACCAGTTGCGATGCCGTCAAAGTCGCCCGGGAAAAAGGTATCGATGTCATCGTTACCGATCACCACGAGGCCGGAGATGAATTGCCCGATGCCCTGGCAGTTATCAACCCCAAAGTCTATCCGGAGCTGGAAGATCTCCAGCTGCTCTCCGGTGCCGGTGCGGCATTCAAACTCTCCCACGCATTCATCAAATACGGCAGAGAGAAAAATTACGGCGGATTCATGACCCGGCTGGAAGAAGTCCTCGATTACGTTGCTCTGGGTACTGTCGCTGATATCGTGCCGCTGCTCGGAGAAAACCGCATCATGGTCAAATACGGCATCGAAGCTCTGCGTAAACAGTTGCGGCCCGGTGTGCGTGCCTTGATCGAAAGTTCCAAACTACACTCCGATCTCTCCCCCTCGGACATCACTTTCCGCCTCGCTCCGAGGATCAATGCCGCCGGCAGAGTCGGTGATGCCAATGTCGCATTGCAGCTGCTTGAGTCAGAGTGCATCGTCGATGCCCACGCCAATGCCGGTATGCTGGAGAGTTTCAACCGCAGCCGTCAGGAAAAAGAACAGGAAATTTATCAGGATGCCTGCGGTCAGATCGAGCGTGGTCTGGCATGGCAGAGTCCCTATTCGCTGCTGGTTGCCGGCAGAGACTGGCATCAGGGCGTCATCGGTATTGTGGCTTCACGTCTGGCAAGAGATTACAACCGCCCGACGATCGTATTGACGATCCAGGATGGTCTTGCCTACGGTTCCGGCCGCAGTATCGCCAATCTCAATCTGGTGGAAGTCCTCACCAAAAGTGCCCATCTGCTTGAGCGTTACGGCGGTCACCCGATGGCGGTCGGCATCGGACTTAAAACCGAAAATATCGCCGCATTCTACGAAGAAATGGACCGGGAGATCCGCAATCAGATCGACCCGTCGGAGCTGGAAAGTTTCATCTCATACGACGGTAACGCCGAATTGGGCGACCTCACCCCGGAATTTTTCCGCTATCTGGAGAAACTCTCTCCTTTCGGTCACAGCAACCAGAAACCCATCTACCGTTTCAACGATGTGCGGATCATCCGCAGCAGTGCCGTGGGCGGCGGTGCCCATACCAGAGGTATCATGCAGAACCGCTCCGGTCAAATCGAATTCATCGCTTTCAACCGCCCGGTCTCGGACTTCTCCAACCGGGTCATGGATGTGCTTGCCACTCCGCAGCTCAACAAGCGTCAGCCGGATGCACCGCCGCAGTTGAATATTGTTGATTACCGGGATATCTACTGATTACCGGACAACCACCGGAGGTTACTTCTATGAACCTGATATTTTTAGGTGACGTGGTCGGCAAAGGCGGCAGAAATGCCGTCAAAGCCCTGCTCCCGGAATTAAAACGGGAATTCAACGCCCAATTTGCCGTGGTCAACGGTGAAAACGCCGCCGCCGGCAGCGGAATAACCGCCAGTTGTGCCAGAGAATTGCTGGAAACTGCCGACGTGGTGACCCTCGGCGATCACACCTGGGATCAGAAAGGCTTTGAAAATGAGATCCATCTCTGCGACAGAGTCATCCGGCCGGCAAACTATTCCGATACTCAACCGGGAAAAGGCTTCGGGATTTTCCGCAACCCTGCCGGCGGAGAAGTTGCGGTAATTGCTCTGCAAGGTAAAGTTTTCATGCGGGAGAGTGCCTACTGCCCCTTTGAAACAGTTGAAAAGATCCTCGCCAAACTGCCCGGGACGGTCAAAACGATCCTGGTGGATTTCCACAGTGAAGCAACCAGTGAGAAACTGGCGATGGGATATTTCCTTGAGGGCAAAGTTACCGCAGTGATCGGAACTCACACCCATGTACAAACTGCCGATGCCCGGATACTGCCCGGTGGTACGGCGGTGCTTTCCGATGCCGGAATGTGCGGAGCTGACCGTAGTGTACTTGGCAGAGAAGTGGAAGCAGTCCTGCATAAATTCCGTTCCGGGATGCCGGTTCGCCTGCCGGTGGTGGAGACCGGTTTGATCCGGGTCGATGGAGCGGCAGTAACTTATGACCACACCACCGGGAAAGCAACAAAAATAGTGCCATTCTCCCGCACAGTCGGATTGTAACACGATGACCCAGCAGGAGTTAAGGACTGCCGCCGCAGAGAAATTCCGCATCGAATATCCGGAATTTCTCCCCGTTTCCGCCAAAGTCGATGAGATCAAAGCCGCATGGCAGAACTCCCAACTGATCATCATCGGCGGTGAAACCGGTTCCGGTAAAACCACCCAGCTGCCCAAAATCGCCATCGAATTGGGATGCGGCAGAAAAGGACGCATCGGCTGTACCCAGCCCAGAAGGATCGCCGCAACCGCCATGGCAAGACGTCTTGCCGAAGAATTGCACTGTACCTGCGGCAGAGAGGTCGGCAGTCAGGTGCGTTTCGAAGACCGTACCGGTCCGGAAACCGTTCTCAAATTTATGACCGACGGTATCCTGCTTGCCGAATTGCGTAACGATCCGCTTTTCCGGCAATATGACTGCATCATCATTGACGAGGCACATGAACGCACGCTCAACATCGACTTCCTCCTCGGACTTTTACGCAATATCCTCCGGCAGCGGCACGATTTGAAAGTGGCGATATCCAGTGCCACGCTGGATGTAGAGAAATTCCGGCAGTTTTTCGGTGATGTCCCGGTGATCGAAGTTGCCGGACGGACATTCCCGGTGGAAGATATCTTCCTGCCGCCTTTTGAAGATGAGGAACTTGCCCCCCACGTCGCCCGTGCCGTGGAAGAACTCTCCGGATTCGACAAAAGAGGAGATATCCTGGTCTTTCTCCCCGGCGAAAGAGAGATCCGGGAGTGTGCCGAAATGCTCATCGGCAGAAATTATCCCAATACCGAAGTAATGATGCTCTACTCCCGGTTGAGTTCCGCTGAACAGCAAAGGGTATTCCACCCCGGCAATCAGCGGCGGATCATCTTGAGTACCAACGTCGCTGAAACATCTCTGACTATCCCCCGGATAAAATTCTGTATCGACTCCGGATTCGCCCGGATAAGCCGCTACAATCCCCGCCGGAGAATTCAGGAATTGCAGGTCGAAATGATCTCTCAAGCTTCCGCCCGTCAACGCCGGGGACGCTGCGGCAGAACTGCCGATGGTATCTGTCTGCACCTCTACGATGAGGAAGATTTGAAAAATGCCGTCCCTTATACCGATCCGGAGATAAAACGCACCAGTCTTGCCGGTGTTATTCTGCAAATGGCTTATCTCCAACTGCCGGATATCCGTACATTTCCTTTCATTGATCCGCCGACACCACAGCTTATCAGAGAGGGATTCCGGGCGTTGTGCGACATTCAGGCGTTGACCGATGCCGGACGTATAACGAAAGAAGGACGTATTATCGCCCGTCTGCCGATAGATCCGCATTTGGGGAAAATGCTTCTGGAAGCTCAAAAACGCAAAGTTACCGGAGAATTGCTCATCCTCTGTGCCGGTTTGTCCATCCCCGATGTCAAAGAAAGACCCGCTGAGAAACCGCAGATGGCAGATCAGGCTCACGCTTTCTGGAAAAGTGAATCTTCCGACTTTATCGCCATGCTCAACTGCTGGAATCACCTGAAAGAGTCCGGGGCTTTTGACTCAAACGGCAATCTGCGGAAATTCTGTAAAAAGAATTTTCTCAACTTCACCCGTACCAGAGAGTGGAAAAACCTCGTCTCCGATCTCGCTGATGCTCTGAAAACCAATACCATTATGCCCGATGCCGGTACCGATAATTATCAGCTTATCCATGAAGCACTGCTCACCGGTATCCCCCGCAATATCGCTCAACTTGATGCTGAAAGCAAACTCTACCGGGGCATCGACGGTAAAAAATTTGTCATTTTCCCCGGTTCCGGGCTGGCAAAACTGAAAAAACTGCCGGAGTGGATCGTCTGCTTTTCTCTGGTGGAAACCAGCCGTCTTTTCGGAAGAAATGCCGCCATAATCCAGCCGCAATGGCTGGAAAACTGCGTCCCTTACCTCTGCGCCCACTCTTACGATCAGGAACACTATGAAAAAGCCAGCGGCTTCGTCCGGGCAAGAGAAAAAGTCATGCTTGGCTCTCTGCTGCTCAATGCCGGAAAAAAGGTGGATTTCGCCAAACACAATCCCTCTGCTGCCAGAGAAATATTCATCCGCGAAGGGTTGCTTGAGGGCGTTGTCACCGGTTCTCCGGAGATCGAAAAAATCAACTCCATCCGGGCAAAACTTCTGGAATATGAGGTGCGGATGCGGCGTAACGGAATGCTCTATGACGGGATCGCTGCTGAAGAATTTTTCCGCAAAAATCTCCCGCCGGAGGTCAATTCAGCCAAAGCCCTCAAAGAATTCCTGCAAAAAAATCCCGGCAGCTGGCAGATAAAAGAAAAAGATCTTATCACTGCCGGAATGACCTTCACCCCGGCTGATTACCCCGGTCATCTGGAGTTTTCCGGAGTCAGATTCAAACTGTTCTACCGCTTTGAACCCGGAGAAAAACTTGACGGTGTAACCATCTGCGTACCGGAAAATGCTCTCAATTTACTCCCCGGTAATGCCCTTGATTATCCCATTCCCGGATTTTATGCCGACTTTGCCGAATTTTTCCTGCGGAAACTGCCCAAAGATATCCGCCGCAATCTGGGCGGAGTGCGGCAATGTGCCGAACTTTTTGCCGATGAGCTGAAAAACGATCCTGCCATGAAAGAATTGTATCCCGGTGAAGCAATGGCGGATTTCCTTGCCGCAGTGCTGGATATCGAGGTCAACCCCAGAGTTTTCGATGATGTCGTCCTGCCGGAATATCTCCGCATGAAACTTGCCGTCCTCAATAATCAGGGCAAAGTGAAAAGCATCGAATACTCCCTCCCCGAACAAAAACGCAATACCTCCCGGGTCTCCGCCAATCTCCCCGGCAGTGCCAAACACCGGGAAGAAAACTGGGAGTCCTGGAGAAGCGATGCCGGGATAATCCCCGAATCAGTTGAATTGCCTCCCGGTTCCGGAAAACTTTTCTATCCGGCACTTACCGTCGATCCGGAAAAAAATACCGTCAGCAAAGAGTTGTTCCTCAAAGCCGCCGAAGCAAAAAGAGCCCACGCCGCCGCCGTATGCAAGCTTTTTATCATGAATAATGCCCAGCTGGCAAAAATGATCCGCAAAGGAATAAAATTCTCCAATGAACTCAAACTCTCTTTGCTGATAAATTCTTCCGCCGCCGACTTTGAAAATGAGTTGCTCAATGCCGCAATAATCAATGCCGCCGACCGGGAACTGGAAAAAGTCCGTTCCGCCGCCGATTTTGAAGATGTTTCTGAAGTTATCCGGCAAAATTGGAGCAATACGCTGGATGAATTGCTTGATGAACTGGAAAAATTCACTGCGGAATACACTCTTATAAGGCAGTTGTCAAGACGGGCAAAAGATGCCGGAGAAGCGATCAGAGAGCATCTGGAACTGCTTTTTGCTCCGGGATTTCTCAAACGGCAGGCGGTTTTCAACGACTACAAGCGATATTTGCGGGCATTGAAACTGCGTGCCCAGCGTGCTGCCGATGCTCCGGGCAAGGATATTGCCAAAGGGGAAGTTTTGGAGGAGTGGCTGGAGAAATTCAATGCCGCATTGGCAACTCTCAATGATTTGACCGACTCCGACGGTCTGACCGCCTTTTGGGAGCTTTTGGAGGAAGCAAGAATTTCTGTCTATGCCCCGGAAGTGAAAACCGCAGTCAAATCCCCCCTCGCCAAATTAGCTGAAGCTTGGGATAAATTGCGGATTTGACCGCAGTTGAAAATAAAAAATTTCGCCCTCCGCAGTATGGAAACGTAGTCAAGCGGCACCCGCCCGATGGGAGGCAGCACAGACAAAAGCCGGTGCAGACTATCCCCGGAGCTGTCCGTAAGTGTCCGTACCGCAGTTTGTCGAGCGTAGCGAGCCACAAACAATGATTTTTGCAAACACCTCTCTTTTTCCGTAAAAAGCAGAGTCGAACCAAACCGGAGTTTTGCTAAGCTTTTTCAAAAAGCGTCCGATCAAGGCGAGCGAAGCCGCCGCGACACCACGTTTTTCTTTTGCTTACTTTTCTTTTTTCGTAAAAAGAAAAGTAAGTCAGTTGTAGATCTCGTCGATCAGGGCAGGATCTTTGCCGATCATTTCCAGATAACGGGCAAGCAGACGGCGGGCAGAACCCCATTCGGTATTGGGACTCATGCAGCTGAAGTATTCATAAGTGATGATCCGCTTGACCAGAGGAGTTGCTTCGGCAAGTTTCATGTAAAGTGAACGGTAATCTCCCTGACGGAAAACCCCTCTGGGTTCGCCGTGACCGGGGAAAGGACGCTGGAAAGTTTCAATATTCGTCCACAATTCGATACCGCATTTGTCAAAAAGTTCACCGACCAGAGTGTACCATTTGGCAATACCGGAATCCTCAATTTTTCCGTAATGGCACGCAGGAGCAGCGATCTTGTCCTGCGGTGCACAGTAATCCAGAAGTCCGGCAACCTTGTCATAGAAGTATTTGCCGTAGATCTCCACCCATTTTTCCGGGGTGTACTGACCTGCCATATCCCCCAGAGGTCCGCCGAAACTCGGACTCATAAAGGTTTTCATCTGCGGATAATCCGCCCGCATGAATTTCAGAACTCCCTCGCAGATATCCAGAAAGTTGAAGTGCCACGGCAGAGCTTCAAGAGAAACATAAAGACCTTTGAAGCAGGGATGATGAGAATATTTTGCCACGGTTCTTTCGTAGTAACGCTTGTTGTCATCGATCTCTTTTCTCCAATCTCCGGTATGCAGATTGGTGATACCGACCGGACCGCCGAGATAGACGGTCATCCCGTATTTGTCACTCAAACGGAAAACCATATCCAGCAGGTTTTCATCTTCCGGCCAGGTGGTTGACCGGGGATCTTCGGCGGAAAGACGGACGCCGTTTTGTTCGACTTCGGTACGGATGATAAAGAGCTGATCCATTCCGATAGCTTTCATCATTTTGAAGTCATTCTCCCACTCTTTGAGACCGGCATTGATAATTCCGGTATCGGAGATCAGCATGTTGACAAAGGTGCCGGTGATCGGCATGATCGGTGTTTTAAGCATGGAAATTACCTCTTTTTGTATTGACAAAGTTCTGCGGTTAACATAACCTCTCGACAGTAATTTTGCAAATAAAGAGCTGTTTTTTATCAAAAAAAACTCCCGTTGCGGAAAACAGCGGGAGTAAAAAGAAAACGATTCACTTTTTACGGCAGCCGCATTTGGGGCAAACTCCGTTGACCATCGTTATACCGCAACACGGACAGCGGTCGATCGTGCCGACAGGAGTGAACTCCTGAACCGCAGAATTATCGCCGCTGACAAAAATCAGTTTGGCAATATTGAGTTTTTCTTTGAGCAGATCATAAACAATTTTGATCATACCTTCCACGGTCATGGTCTCTTTGGTGACAACCAGACGGCAAGCGGGGTAAGCGGTCGCCAATTCAGTATGGAACGCCGGGCCGGTCATGGTGTTGGTGGGCGAACCATTGCGGATACCCTGTTCATCATAAACTTTGAGTATTGCCGGCAGCAGCGGATCATCTTCCCGCAGGATCAAGGCATGATCAAAATTCTGCAGCACCTCCCAGGCGGTCTTTTTGATCTCATTGCAGGGAAAAACCATATTTACTCCGCAATTTATGGTGTCCTCGACCTCAATGGTCAGAATTCCGGTGTGACCGTGCAGATATTGGGCCTCGCCTTTGAAGTTGTAGAAACGGTGGGCATACTGCAGATGAAGCGTGGTGAAACTTTTCATTTTTTTCCTCCTCTTTGTTTTTCACGCAACGATTTCGGGGGGCTCCTCCACCCCGCATTTTTCAATATATAATGTTCAATAACAAAACTCAAGTGGATAAGAAATAATTTGATAAAACAGCAGATACAGCAAAAACGGCAAAGTCATGCATTTACTTTTACAATCGTCATCGACAAAAAATGTAAATATTTTTGTCCTCAGCCGCTTGACATTTGAATTTTCCGGGAGTATCTTATAAACAAATGAACAAACCATATCATCAAACCATATAAATAATATATCTGTTATGATTACGAAAATCCGTCAAACCAAAACTGATGTAATCGCTGAAAAATTGCGGGAAGGCATTCTGAACGGGTCATTTCCGGATGGCAGACTGCCATCCAAAAAAGACCTGATCGACCACTTTGAGGTGAGTCATCAGACCATTGATCTCGTACTTAAACGCCTCCGGGAAGAAGGACTTATCCGGGGCGTCCGGGGGACCGGTATCTTTATCAACCGTCAAATCCCCGATGTCAATAATCTTACTCACCGGCTGGTCCTCATACTGATGCCCAAATATTCCATATATGAGACCGAACCTTATGATGCTCTGCGTGCTGAAGCTCTCCGCCGGGGGCTTTTCCCGATCAATCTCAATATGCCTGATGCTGTTCACAAAATGAGTTTGCAGGAGACTGCCAGCATCACCCAGCTGCTCCGGGCTCCTATTTGCGGGGTCATTTACATCGGGAGAAGTTACTGGCGTCATCCATTTCTCAATCAGTGGAAAAACCTGCGTTCAGCAGGTCTGATCCATTTTGATGCGGACCAGACACCGCCGGGAAGTGTGATCGAAACAGATTTCTTCGCCGCCGGGTACGGATTGGCAAAACATATGATCGCTCAAGGAGCCAAAAAATTACTGGTCTATTCCGGTTTCATCCGCGATGATGTCCCAAAAAGCCCGGAATACTGGAGCAGACACCCGGCCACTCTGATGCAGCAGGGAGCGGCAAAAGCATCGGAAGAATATGGGATTTCCATGCCGCAATCAGCTTTCCAGAAAAAATATAACGGTGAAAGCATCAACTGGGATGAAGAAATAAACAGGATCATCTCCAGTAAAGCCGATGGCGTCATCTGCGGTACCGACGGCCTTGCCTACAGTCTCATCGGTGCCGCTATGGAACGGGGAATAAAGGTCCCGGAAGATCTGCTGGTTTCCGGATGTTACGATAATGCGTGGGGCAATAATTTCGAATATAAGATAACCACCGTCAACATCAATGCCCAAGAGTTGAGCTGCAAGGCTTTTGATTGTCTTGCCGCCGGTGGGATCCATCAGATAAAAGTACAGCCGGAAATAATATTCAGGGAATCTACCAAACGTCAATAACCAAGGAGGAATTTTGACTATGAAAGGATTTTCACCCCAATCCATTGGGGTGAAGCACCGGTGCTTCACCCTCATCGAGCTTCTCGTGGTCACCTCACAACTCTGCCGTAATTTTTTCAAACGCTTTATTTGTACGGATCAGTACGGATGTGTACGGAAACATACGGAGAGTGCCGCTCACAAAAATACGCCGCATCATACTTGCAAAGCAAGTGCTTCATGTTTGCCGCAGGCAAACGCTTCATGCAGCAACGCTGTGCTTCACACGGCGGAGCCGTGCTTCATTCGATCAGCGTTTACGCTGATCGAGCTATTGGTCGTCATTGCGATCATCGCTATTTTAGCAGCGATCCTGCTTCCGGCTCTTAATTCCGCCCGGGAACGCGGCAGAAGCATCTCCTGCCTGAATAATATCCGTCAGCTGGGCAATGCGATGACCATGTACACCGATGAATCTGACGGATGGTGTCTGACGCTGTACGGTCAAGCCGGCGGTGTTTCAATAAAGATGATCGAAAATATCGGCAATGCCGGTTACGTCGGAAAATACGACATTAAAACTTTTACTCAGTATGGCAATACTCCGATCCCAGAAATTTTTGAGTGCCCCTCCCGTCCACTCAATCCCCTGGTGGCAACACGTATTGACTATGGAACGAATATGCACCTTTCTGTCCATGGGAAATTTGCTCCCTGGAAGCGTTATCTTGATTACGGCACGGCTGAAAACAGTCCTTCTGCAAACGAAATGAAAATCCATGGATTCAAACCTGGTTCTATTGCCAAGGCATCCCGGGTCATCCTTTGGACAGAAACCAGAACCGGTGCTCCATTTTTCAGCATATACAATTACAACAACCATCAGGCCAACAATGTTGAGAACGTTAAGCCCGCCACCAAAGGCCGGGTGCCTATTCACGATTTCAACAGTACGACCTCATTCATTGACGGCAGTGCCAGAGTTCTGCATCATGATGTTTTAGTGCAGAAAGTTAAAGCCTACGCCTACTATTACAGTGAAAACACCGGGTTTGATCCGGAGTGATCCGCTGCCAAAAAAGGGGAATCATGATGAAAAAGTTTTTGACAACAGCTGTTTTTTGTGTCTTTTTGTCCGTTTTTGCAGCTGATATCCAGTTGACAAAAAATGACTTCAACCATTCGATCGGTTCTTGGATATCTCCTGATTACTGGGGCGGAAAACTCACCCGTATCACCGAAAACAACCGCAAATATCTGGAATTGACCGCCACCGCCAAAGGTAATAAAATATTTGCCAGAGCTCACGGATATTGCAAAATGATCCGCTTTTACCCGGATATGATGATCAGAATCAAAGTCCGGGTCAAAGGACAAGGTAAATTCAATACCGGAATTTTGCTTTACCCGATGGACAACGGCAATCCTGCGGGATACCTGCGGAGCAAAGAACTGACTCTCTCCGGAGAATTTCAGGATTTGGAAACCACTCTCAAACTTGAACAGTGCCATAGCAAGATCCTGCCCATTATGGAAATCAATGGCGAAGGCAAAGCCATCGTGGAATCTTTCATCATGGACGCCGTTGCCATGCCGGGAAATGAGATCAAAGCGGTATCATCATTTCAAATCGTGAAAAGTGCGGATCAGGCAAAAGAATTGAAATTTTCGGTCAATACCACCGGAAATAAATTTTTCATTTCAGAGATCAACGGAAAAAATGCCGTTACCCGCAGCGGAAACGGCAGCGGAGAAGTGACCGTCAAACCCCAAAATCTGCTGCCGGGGATGAATGAGATCATCGTTTCCGCCAATGGTGTTTCCGCCACGATCTATATCGAAATCAGCAATGAATATGATATCGATGAAACTGTCGCCCGGGAAATCAAATTTGACCGCAATATAAAATGCCTTTTTCTCGGAGACAGTCTGACCGAATTTTATCCGGGACAGAACTACTTTGCCCGATTGGAATTCTGGATGAATAAATTCAATCCCGGTAAAGTTACTCCGGTCAATGCCGGTGTCGGCGGCGACTTCATCACCAGAGTGGAACAGAGACTCAATGCCGAATTGACCGGCAGAGGTGCCGCATACCGCCAGAATATGTATAAAGATATATTCAAAAACCGGTATGATTATATTTTTATCTGGCTCGGTCATAATGATACTGTCACTTCCCGTATCAGCAAACATGGCAAATTCGCCCGTCCGCAAATAACTCCGGATGTGCAGGAGAGATCTTACCGTGCCGTTCTGAAAAAACTGCGGGAACTCAACCCGGATGCCAAAATCATCCTCATTTCCCCCTCCCCGTCAGATGTGAAAAAATTTGAAAATTACGATAAACGATTCAATCCTCAAACTCAGATCCACATGTTCGGCAAACCGGAATTTGTTGCCGCTTTTGATGCAGTAAACCGTAAACTGGTCAAAGAATTCGATCTCGGATATATCGAAATGACTGCCGCCATGAGCAGTCAGACGGATATTGCAAAACTTTATGTGGAAGATGGGGTCCACTTGAGTCCTGCCGGAGGAAGAATTGCCGCCCGGGAAATTCTCCGTTTTCTTGCCGGAACGCCCGCAAAAACTGCCGCTCCCGACGAAAAAAAAGCAGAATATATCCCGGAATATCAACCGGAAACCAAACTTACCGGAAATGACTTCAACAAATCTCTGCACGCATGGATCTCCCCGAACTACTGGCCAGGAAAAATCGCCCATATTTCCGAAAATAACCGGAAATATCTGGAATTGACCGCCGGAAAGCGAAACAGCGAAGTTTTCGGCAGAGCACATGGGCACTGTAAAAACATCGCCCTTTATCCCGGGATGGTTCTCCAAATCAAAGTCCGGGTCAAGGGAGAGGGAAAATTCAATACCGGAGTTCTTGTTTACCCGCTCAACAGTAAAAATCCGGCCGGTTATCAGCGGGGAAAAGAGATCACCCTCTCCGGGGATTTCCAATATCTGACCGATTACCTCATCCTCCCGGAAAAATACAGCAAAATTTTGCCCTTCATGGAAATCCGGGGAGAAGGCAGAGTTATCGTTGAATTTTTTGACATGCACTGTGCCATTGATCCGAATGTAAAACTTGCCCCCCTTTCTTCCATGCAGATCGTAAAAAATCCTGCCGATGCCAAAGAGGTCATTTTCAATGCCGATGTCCCGGACGGCAAAGCAATACTTTGTACCGCAAACGGTAAAAATGCAAGCGTATCTCAAATTTCTGTCAACGGCAAAGTAACCGTCAAACCGGAAAATCTGCTCCCCGGGATCAATGAAATCACCATCGCTGCCGGAGGGAAAACGGCTTCTGCCTTTATTGATGTGAATAATGAATTTGCCGCCGATGATGAGATCGCCGGAAAAATCAGCATCAACCGGAATATAAATGTCCTTTTCCTTGGCGGCAGTCATTGCGAATTTTATCCGGGGCAGAATTTCATTTCCCGGTTGGGATTCTGGCTCAACAAGTATAATCCGGGAAAAGTCCGTATTTTCAACTACGGTGTTGCCGGAGACTTCATTCTCCGGGTGGAACAGCGGCTCAATGCAAAACTGACCGGAAAAAATCCGGCGTGGCGGCAGGATATGTACAGCAGCATTTTTGATCAGCAATATGATTATATTTTCATGTTTTTAGGTCAGAATGATACCGTAACTTCCCGCATCAGCAAGCATGGCAAATTCGCCCGCCCGCAAGTGACTCCGGAAGAACAGGAAAAAGCTTACCGCAATGTTTTCAAAATCCTGCTCTCTCAAAGTCCCAAAGCAAAAACAGTTATCATCTCTCCGTCACCGTCTTACGTTAAACTTTTTGAGGATTACGACAAACGTTTCAACCCTCAAACTCAAATCCACATGTTCGGCAAAAAAGAGTTCCTCGATGCCTACGATGCAGTAAACCGCAAGCTGGTAAAGGAATTCGATCTCGGATATATCGATATGCTCAACACCATGCGGCAGGATCCGGATATCCGTTCGCTCTATGTCGAAGATGGTGTCCATTTGACTCCACGCGGCGGAATGACCGTCGCCAGAGGAATACTGGAATATTTTGCAGCGGCAAATCCAAAGTCCTCCGACAGCACGATCCCGGTCTCCGCTCCGGAAAACAACAGTAATGCCATAGATACATCATTTCCGCTTTTCCCGGAAAATCTGATTTTTTATCACGGTTTTGAGAACAGCCTTACTGCCGACTTGAGCAATGGCAAAGCAGAGCCGATACTGAAAAATAAAAATCCCAAATTCGTCCCCGGATTGCATGGGACGGCTCTTTTCTGCGGCAAAGATGGCGGTTCTTTTCTCCGCTTTTCCCGCAATGGGAATATTGACTTTGACAATCCCGGCACGATAATTTTCTTCTACAAACCGCTCAACTGGGAAGCTGACCGGAATAAAAATTTCCCGAGACTCTTTCTGTGGGGTATTGATTCAGCCAAAGGATTCATCAGTCTGCAAGGTGCAAATGATCCTAAAAATATTTGCATGTGCCAGCGGCAGATCCACCTGATGTTCCTCTACGGCAAAAGGATTCCCGACAAAGTCTATACCCTGCCGCCGCCGGGAAAAACCGGGTGCGAAGAAAAGTGGCACATGCTGGCATTCTCCTGGGCTGGGAATAGACTTTATGTCCGGTGGAATGATCAACCGGCAAAAATTCTTGAACACCCCGCTGGTATTACCAATGATGACTTCCCGGCGGATTACTTCTCTATCGGTGCCGGAAACAACTGGAATTACCTCTTGGATGATTTTATGGTTTATTCCCGCAGAATCTCTGATGAGGAGCTGGATATGATCTATAAGGCAGCAGTAAAAGAGTAAAATAAACGAAATTTGGAGAATACATACTATGATAAAAAAACTTCTGCTTTGTCTGGCAACATTATCCGCTTGTATTTCCGGAAGTGCCGCCGGAATGAGTGCGGTTTTGCCGGTTATTGAAAAAGCTCCGGTAATTGATGGAAAAATTTCCCCGGAGGAGTGGAGCAATGCGGCAGAGATTTACGGTCTGCACGGATATAATTCCGCCTACCTTTCCAGCCGTCAAGGCAAACAGTTTTTCGCGGTGGATGATCAATATTTCTATTTCGCCTCCCAGACCGAATTGCCGCCGGAAGGTATTCCCATTCTTTCCCGGGTAAACAAACGTGACGGAGCAGTTTATCTGGATGACTCGGTGGAAATTACTATTCTGCCGCCTCATGAAAAATTTGTCTATCAATTTATTGTCAATCCGAAAGGCACATTTTTCGACCGGTGTTACCGGGTGATCAATGGCGGTGTCACTCCCAGTGACTCTCACTCTTGGGATCCGCAGATCACCGTAAAGAACAGCATCGGCAATGGTGTTTGGACAATGGAAGCAAAAATCCCGCTCCGGGATCTTGGTATCAATGGTCAACTTGTCTCCGGAGAAATTTGGAAACTTCTTGCCGGCAGATCGTGGCACTTCCCGTCGGAACAGACCACGCTGACCAAGAGTTTCATATTCGTTAACCCAGATGAAATGGTTCCTTTTACCTTTGATCCGGCTTCTCCGGTCGTCTCTTTTTCCGGGATCGGTGATGATTGCGTAAACGGCAACTTTGACATAGTTTTTGAGGTCAGAAACCCCGGCAACAAGGCAAGAGACATCCATTGCGACATTACCATCGTTTCCGATGCCGCTCCCCGGCAGCTGGATAATACCGTCACGCTTCGCCCCGGAGAAAAAATCCCGGTCAGATTACAATTCTCCGAAGCAACTGCCGTAATAAGAGACTTCAAGATCATTTTTACCGATAAAACTTCCGGCAAAGTTCTTTTCCGCCGCAACTTCCTCTATGATCCGGCTCTCCGCAAAAATTGCTGGATCAATCCCAAAGTAAAAAAAGACGCCGATCTTGAATTCGGTATTTATCCCTACTTCAAACTTGTCCGGGCCCGTTACGGAAACATCTCGGAAAAAATCAACGGCTTTGACAGTGCAGTTTTTGCGCTCAAGAGTGCTGACGGGAAAATTCTCAAATCAGCTCCCGGTACCAAAACTGCTTACGGGTTCGAAATCCAGTTGCCTTTTGACTGCCCTGCCGGGAATTACCTGATATCTATGACAGCAACCGGCAAGGACGGTAAAACCATCTCCCGGGAACGACCGTTTGAAATTAAAAATTTCCCGTGGGAACACAACAATATCGGTTGCGAAAGAATCATCGTCCCGCCTTACAAACCTTTGCAGAAATTGTCCGACAATTCAGTTAAAGCGACTATGACCGCTTATGAATTCGGCAATGGCTTTTTCACCCGGATCTCCGCCGATGATACCAATAATATCCTCGCAGCTCCCATTACGCTTTACATCAACGGCAAAGCTGCCGGAGAAACTGCATTCAACTTTACCGAAGTCAGCGATGACCGTATCAATACCGCCGGAGAAATGAGTTGGGATGGCGGAAAAATCAAACTTAAAGGACGCATGGAGTATGACGGATTCTACCGCTTCACTATGCAGTTCATCCCCGAGGGCAAACAGAAAATCGACAGTGCTTATATCGCCATCCCCCTGAAGAAAGAATTTGCCACCCAGATCCACTCGCTTTGCAATCGTATGAAATATAACGATGCAAAATTCCTTCCCGAAGGAAACGGTATTATCTGGAGAAGTTCACAATCGGCAAAAACTCCACAGCTGCATGGTAATTTCCGTCCCTATGTCTGGCTCGGCACTCTTGCCAAAGGTCTGGTCTGGATTTGTGAATCCGACCGTTTCTGGTCGCTGGATACCAAATTGGATGCCCTGGATATCCTTGCTGAAAATGACCGGCATATCCTCCGTATCCATCTGGTCAATAAGCCGACCAGCTGGGAAAACTCCTTCACCATCGAGCAGGCTTTTCAGGCAACTCCGGTCCGCCCCATGCCGGAATACCGGCGTAAACTTACCTGCCGTACCCATTTCCCCAATTCCTGGAAATACAGTACCTATATGGGAGCTTACTGCTGGAGCGGTTTCGGAGCCTTCTACCCGCCGGACAAGGATTACAGCTTTGTGAATTATTTGCGGGATAAAAATTTCTCTCCCGCCGCCGACCGGAAATTCATTGATGATTTCATCGATCGAAATCTCGCAAATATCCCAACTCCTCAAAAACAGTCTTTCGACCGGCACATGGTGCGGGGTATCGCTTATGCCAAAAACTGCAAATATATGGTTCCATATTTCAATGCCCGCAGCACTTCGTTGAAGTGGCCGGAATACAGTACCTATATGGATGAGTGGTGGTGTGCCGATTACCGGGCTGCCAATGCAGATCAATACAACAGCACCCTTACCAGAAGTTATCAGGATATGCTGCTTTACTATCTGCAAAGACTTCTCCGGGAAGGTATGGATGGGGTCTATTACGACAATATCCGTGACTGGTCAAATCCCAATCCGGTAACCGGTCCGGCGTATCAGCTGCCAAACGGCAATATGCAGCCTTATTTTGACCTCTTTGCCTTGCGGGAATTTGCCAAACGTACCGCCGTATTGCTCTGTCAGGAAAAGAAAGTGTTCCCTGACGGCCGTCCGGTTATAACGATGCACATGACCAATACCAACATCGTTCCGGTACTGGCATTTGGCGGTGTTTCCCTCGATTTGGAAGCTGAATACGGCAGTAAAGACTTCCAGGATCGCTTTTCCGAAGGCTATCTGCAAAGCTGTACACTCGGATTGCAAAGCGGCATTATCCCGGAAGTCCTCATCAGCATTTCCGGCAAAAAGACCGACTTCACCACCCGGACTTTCCTCGCAGTGACTCTTGCCTATGATATTCCGATGGTGATGAATGTCGGCGGACTGACTTCCACCTGGACAAACACCTGGAAATCCCTCTACAGCTGGGGATATTCCACGGATGAGGTCAAAGTCACTCCATGCTGGGAAAACAATCAGGTAACCACCGGATGTAAAAATTGGCGGATATGCACCTATTCAAAAGAAAAAAGCAAGGAACTGGTTGTCGCCGTCTGTTCCTTCGGTGAAAACGCAACTGCAGAAGTGGATGCCGGGAAATTCGCTCCGGCAAGTTGTTCGGATTGGGAATCCGGAAAAGATATTCCGGTCAAAGATGGTAAAATATCTTTGACAATCCCCAAACACGACTTCCGGATCGTTAAATTCAAACTGAAATGAACTGATAAATCAGGAATTAATGCAAAAAAATCATAAAATAATTTGAAAAAACATTGATTGTGTGCTATTTTAAGTAAATTCCATTGCAGAATATGCTTTGGCGGCAGCACACCCGATCATCGTGCAAAGCCCCGGAAGCAGCTGCAGGAAAGTTGAAACGCACCTGACGGAGCGGAGAATAACTTGGCGGGTCAGTGATCCATCTGAGGATGTATGGAGCTGGAGGCAGCAAAATCTTCCTTGCTTGAGTGCGAAAAATAAGCAGTTATTCAAAAGCGAAGTGACAAGGGCGTAAGAAGTTCTGACAAAATATTTTTTATCAGGTAGTGAAAATGAAAACTTATTTGGCTAAAGTTGGCGAAATCAAGCCGGAATGCTTGCTTTTCGACGCCTCTGAAATGCCCGTCGGCCGTCTGGCAGTCCGTATTGCCAACGCTCTCCGCGGCAAAGATAAACCGACTTACACTCCGCACATCGATACCGGAGCGTTCGTCGTCGTCATCAACGCTTCCAAAGCGGTCTTCACCGGACACAAAAATGAACGCAAAGTCTATGTTGACTACTCCGGTTACCGCAGCGGCAGAACCGAAACCACCGCTGAAAAAGTTCGCGAAACTCATCCCGAGCGTCTGATCAAAGATGCCGTTTGGGGTATGATGCCGCATGGTCGTCTCGGTCGTGCCCAGTTCGCCAAACTCAAAGTCTATGCCGGTGCTGAACACCCGCACACCGCACAGAAACCTGTCAAAGTCAATCTGGAGAAGTAAACCATGGTCAAGAAAAGTGATGTTGTTCTGGCTACCGGTCGCCGCAAATGTGCTGTGGCACGTGTCCGTTTGACCCCCGGCAGCGGTAATATTGTGGTTAATGGCAAACCGATGGCGGATTACTTCCCCAGCGAATCTCTCTGCGGTTTTGTCAATCAGGTATTCACCGTCAGCGAGACTGTCGGTAAATTTGATATTGCTGCCAACTGTGACGGCGGCGGTATGGCCGGTCAGGCCGGTGCTCTGCGTCACGGAATCACCCGTGCGTTGATTGCCTATGATGAAGAACTCCGTGCTGCGTTGAAAAAGGCCGGCATGGTTACCCGCGACGCCCGCGTCAAGGAACGTAAAAAATCCGGTCAGCCGGGTGCCCGTCGTCGGTTCCAGTTCTCCAAACGATAAAAATATTCTGGAAATTCTGGGGAATGTCGCTTGACAAACCGGTATTTCCGATGTATATTATAACATCGTTTTGAAAGAGACGTTGCACCCATAGCTCAATTGGATAGAGCGTCTGGCTACGGACCAGAAGGTTAGGGGTTCAAATCCCTTTGGGTGTACCATTTAAATATCCAATCCGCAAAAGTTTATGACTTTTGCGGATTTTTTGTTATACACCTTCAGGTCAATAAAACCACCGGCTTTGCCGGTGAGTACCGAAAAAATCTTTAGAAATAGTTTGCAAAAGTTCACCTTTGCTACTACACTATGTTCAGACCTGCCAGTCGA
>SUWD01000060.1 GCA_015061685.1 Lentisphaerota bacterium
TGACCGTATAACCACATTCGATTGCCAACTGCCGGACTGCTGCAAGATCAGCATTATCCGCAATTTCCAACAATATGTCAACGGTCGGCTTTGCCAGCAGACCTTCCACTGCAGTGCTGCCGATATGACGGATCCTTGCAGCATTTTTACCGAAATGCTTTTGTAACAATTTTTCTTCATCAGCATAAAAGTTTTTCCATGCCGGATCATGTTCTGACAAAACTATCGGGAAAAGCTGCCATAATTCAGCCAATGTCATTTCTGACAAAAGTTTGACATTCCTGAATTTTTCCATGCTGACAATTCCTTCAGCATCGGGAATGATGCCGTTTTTGAACCCATAGCCCATTTTCTGATAAAACTTTACAGCTGTAACTGATGATGGTATCTCTATGCGGTTTGCCCGCAAAAAGTATTCATCCTGTTCCAAGGTGTTGATGATGGCAGAACCGACACCATGTCCAATCATTTCCGGCAGAATATAAATCGTCAGCAGAATACTTTCTTTTTCACTCCCCCAATAAGGTGCTATTGAACCCGTACCGACAATTTCATCCCCGGATACCGCAACATACATATGTGCAGAATTTGCCTGATTTTTGATTTTTTCAAGGGTAAAGTAATTACAATACTCCTCCATCAATTCTGCCGGATAATCTTTGCCATTGATTTCCCGCAAGCCGCGATGAATAATATTCTGCACCGTTTCAGCATCAGTTTCAGCAAAGCGGCGGATAGTAATTTTTTCATTCATAAAACACCTCACACTTATAATATACCATTTTTACAGTCAGATACAACCCATGAAACAAAAAAGGCGGCAGGATAATTCCAGCCGCCAGTTTCAGTGAAAATTTATTTTCCAGCCATCATTGCTTTGATATCTGTTTGCGGATCGGTTATTCCTTTTATGTCAAAAGTTTTTACCAATACTGCCGCAACACCCGGAGACAAAAATGCCGGAAGTGTCGGACCGAGCCGGAGATTTTTAAATCCAAGATGCAATAACGCAAGCAATACCGCAACCGCTTTCTGTTCATACCATGAAATATCAAAGGATATGGGCAGCTCGTTGATATCTTTGACTCCGAAAACTTCCTTGAGCTTCAATGCAATCACAGCCAGAGAATAACAGTCATTACACTGTCCGGCATCCAGAACTCTGGGAATACCGCCGATATCACCGGTCACAAGTTTGTTGTACCGATACTTGGCACATCCGGCAGTCAGAATGACGGCATCTTCAGGCAGATTTTCTGCCACATCGGAATAATATTGCCGCTCTTTCTGTCTGCCGTCACAACCTGCCATTACCACAAAGCGTTTGATTGCTCCGGACTTGACGGCTTCCACAACTTTATCTGCAAGAGCAAAGACTTGAGCATGAGCAAAACCGCCGGTGATCGTACCGTTTTCCAATGCTTCCGGAGCTTTGCATTTTTTGGCAAGTTCGATGATTTCTGAAAAATCTTTCTGCTTGCCATTCTTGCGGTCCGCAATATGCGGTACGCCCGGATACCCCGCAGCCCCAGTCGTGAAAATCCGGTCTTTATAAGCATCCTGAACCGGGGTGATGCAGTTGGTAGTCATCAAAATCGGACCATTGAACGATGCGAACTCCTTATTCTGCAAGTGCCATGCGTTTCCGTAATTGCCGTAAAGATGCGGATATTTTTTCAGCTCCGGATAATAGTGCGCGGGAAGCATTTCACAGTGGGTATAAATATCGATATCGGCATCCTTGCTTTGTTCCAGAAGTTCCTTGAGGTCCAAGAGATCGTGTCCGGAAATCAAAATTCCGGGACGGTTGCCGACTCCGGTTTTGACCGTTGTTACTTGTGGATTTCCAAATGTTTCTGTATTGGCGCCATCCAACAATGCCATTGTTTTTACAGCGATTTCGCCCGCTTCCAGAATAACTGCAAGCAGTTTTTCGGAATCCGTTTCCGTTGCGGCGGTCTCTAATGCTTTGAAGCAAAAGGCGTAAATGCTGTCATCTTCTTTGCCCAAAACAGCGGCGTGTTCAGCATAAGCTGCAATACCTTTCAACCCGTAAGTAAGCAATTCCCGCAGGGAGCGAATATCCTCATTTTCGCAAGCAAGCACGCCGATTGGGAGTTTTGCCTGATTTTCTCCGGCAAGTTTTATTGCTTCATCCAGTTGCTTTTGAAGTGCAGCATTGTCAAAATTTGCATTGGTGATAGTCATAAAAAGCGATTGGATAACAAAGCGTCCCAATTTTTTATCGGGTTTCCGTGAAAGAGCAATGAGTTTAAGCTGACGGATGAGTTCATCCATCAAATTTGCAGTTTCAGCTTTTTTACCGCACATTCCCGCAATGGTACATCCGGTGTTTCGGCAAGCTTCCTGACATTGAAAACAGAACATTTTTTCTTCCATTTCATACCTCCCGGTTGGACATTGACGGTTATTTTATCTTAAAAAGTGTATCCCATGTATCAAACAAAATAATACTTTCAGAACATAAATCAAATGCATTACCGCTCATTCCATACTGTTTTATCAACAAACGCAAGGAACCGGCAAGCATACGGAAAATCATTTCCGGAGCAATGTCATTTCTGATGACTCCATTCTTTGATGCAATGACAATATTTTCCATTATCATGTTCCGGTGCTTGTGCATCATCTCTTTCATAAGACCGGCATAATCGCTGTTGTGGATAAATAATTCTTCAGAACAGATCATGTTCGCCAGTGCCGGTTCGGTTTTTACTTGTTCAATGCGATGAGCAAAAAAAGCCTTGATGAATTGCCATCCGCGTTGTGTATTCTTTAAATTTTCCACGTCATCATCGAAACACCCGATCACCGCCTGGACGATTTCGGCTTTATTAGAAAAATGCCGATACAAAGCCGGTTCAGAAATCCCAACGGCTGCAGCAAGGGCTTTTGTTGTCAAACCTTCGATCCCATTTTGGGCAATCAGGGAAATTGCCGCCTCAATAATCTCTTTCTGCCGTTTGCTCCAATCCATGATCTTCTCCTGTTTTGATTGCTGTTAGTTATCATTCACTAACTTAGTGTGATTGCAAAAATCCGGAATACAAGTGCAGAATAAAAGTTTTTTGAGAAAATCTGACAAAGTTCCCGGTATACCATGATTCATCTTGCCCCTTGCCGTAACTGCCGCGACACGCCGTGCGTAAACGCAAAAAGGCGGCAGGATTTTTCTCCTGCCGCCAAGCGGTTCCCTCTATCACCGTTCCGGGAAACCGAAAGACTTGCGCTGTTCGTTCCAGTCTTCCGGAATGTGTTTCCTCGGCTTCATCGCCGTCCGGATCGCCATTTGGTGGTGTCACGGATAATTTCACCGTAACTGTGCTTGACACTTTTGATTAAAACTGCATTTTTGTTCAATCTGCGCCTTGTAATATGGAATTTGTCATGTATATTACACTTTGAACAGTTTTGTGTACAACTGAAATTCTGTTGATAATGGAGTCGGTGGTGAAAATTTTAAGAGACAGTTATATAAACGAGCTGATGATACGGCGGCAAAATGGCATGATTAAAGTTGTTACCGGTATGCGTCGTGCCGGGAAATCATA
>SUWD01000032.1 GCA_015061685.1 Lentisphaerota bacterium
ATAGCCTTGAGAATTTGTAAAATAAGCCATAATTTTCTCCTATCATGACTTATTATACCTCCAACTTTCTGCTCAAACAATAGAAAAAGGCTGTTGCTCACCTTTTTTGAGGTTTTGCAACAGCCCCGTTTTATTGACCTGAAGGTGTATAAAAAAAAGCGATCCGTTTTTTGGATCGCTTTGATAACTTCAGGCGTTTTCCATCATCTGTTTGTGCAGGCGTTTCAATGCCTGATTCTGGATTTGACGGACTCTCTCACTGGTGCAGTTGAGCATGGAACCGACATCCTCCAAGGTCATCACCGGTGATCCATCCATGCCGAATCGCAGTTTCAATACCTGCTTCTCTTTGGGCGGCAATCCGTCCAGCAACTGCAGCAGCTGCTCGATATCCTCCACCTGGATCAACTCCTGATCCGGTGTTCCCGCCCCCTCATCTGCAAAGAAATCCTGCAATTCGACCCCGTCCGAATCATCCATGCCGATAAGCTCATTGAGAGACTGCATGTCCACCTGACGGGTGTCCCGGAGACGTTCCACTGTCGCCATTGATACTTGAGCATCTTTAGCAACTTCCTCATTGGTCGGTGTGCGATTCAACTCCAAAGTCAATCTCCGCACCGAGCGTTTGATACGGCGGGAATTCAACTGCGTTCCCACCGGTACCCGGATCGTCAACGTCTGTTCAGCCAATGCCTGACGGATCGCCTGTTTGATCCACCACGCACTGTATGTGCTGAATTTAGCTCCCAGATCCGGATTGAAGCGGTGTGCTGCGATCACCAGACCGCGGTTTCCCTCCGAGACAAGATCGTCCCAGGCAAGTCCCCGTCCGAGAAAATCATTGGCGATCTTCAAGACCAGCCGCATATTATCCCGGATCAGGGCGTCCGCTTCAAGATTGCGACGATTCTTCTCCTCTTTTTCCATCGTCACTCTCCTCTGCTATATGTTTACCGGAAAAATCCGCACGCAAAAACGGATTTTACTTTTCCGGTCACACGCGGTCGAGCGTCTTTTTGTAATTGCTCAACAACGCATCCAGCTCAAGTTCGCAACCGGCTCCTCTTCCGGTTACCTTGAGGAACTTACTGTCCGTAACTTTACCGATCGCCGCAAACGGCACTCCGGCAAAAATCGCTTCAAAGGCAGCACGGTTTTTCTCCGGAACCGTGGCAATGAAACGGCTGTTGGATTCAGAGAACCAGGCTTCGATCGCACTGCAATTCTCGCAGGGGATCCTGTCCAGATCGATTTCCATACCCAGACGGCCCGCCATCGCACTTTTCACCAGAGCAATACCGATACCGCCCAGTGCCGGAGTGATCAGAGAATTGACCAATTCAGCTTTGGTAGCGGCACTGACCTTGTTGCAGATGTCAATGGATTTGTCAGCATCCACTTTGGGTACGTTATTACCGGTATATCCCAGCATGTTGAAGTATTCAGATCCGCCGAGTTCCGGTTTGGTCATACCGATCACATAAACCGTATCGCCCGCCTGTTTCGCATCAAAGGAAACCGCTCTGGAAATATCATCCAAACGGGAAATCACACTGAAAAGCAGTGAGGGCGGAATGGAGATCTTTCTGCCGCCTCTGGTGGAATCGTTTTTCATGGAGTCCTTACCGGAGATGCACGGCACCAGATATTTTCTGGTGTAATCGTAGATTGCCTGATTGGCACGCACCAGCTGGGCAAGTTTGTATTCGCCGTCCGGAGTCTTTTCACTCTTGACCGGGTCGGGCCAGCAGAAGTTGTCCAGACCGGCGATCATTTTCAAATCACCGCCGACAGCAATCACCCGGCGTACCGCCAAGTCGATACAGCTCGCCGCCATGTGGTAGGTGTCAATGTCGCTGTAACGCGGCAAAATCGCCGATGCCAGAATCACACCATCTTTGCTCAAAGGTTCAACCATCGTGACCGTGGCATCCGCCGCCACATCACGGCCTTTACCGGCAAAGGGTTTCAAAACGCTCAAGCCTTTGACCTCGTGGTCATACTGACGGGCCTTGTACTCATCGGAACAGATATTCAAAGCACCGACCAGATCCATGGTGTCGGCCCCCAGATCACGGGAAGAAAGTTCCGGTTCAGCGAATTCAGGGGTTTTCCAAGTGGCTTTAAGGTGCATTTTGGGCAGACCGTCGTGCATGAATTCAATATCGATGTACGCCACAGTTTTGCCGTTGTAGAGCATGTGGAATTTGCCGTTGTCGGTAAATTCACCCAGCACGGAAACTTCAACATCCCGTTCTTCGGCAAGTTTCTTGAATTCGTCGATCTTTTCCGGAGGAACCGCAAAGCTCATACGCTCCTGTGCCTCGGAAACCAGAATTTCCCACGGCTGCATACCGGCATATTTCAGCGGAGCTTTCGCCAGATCCATGCGGCAGCCGTTGCACTCGTCAGCCATTTCTCCGACGCTGCTGGAAAGACCGCCGGCACCATTGTCGGTAATGAAGCGGTACAAGCCGCGGTCACGGGCCTCCATGATGAAGTCCGACAATTTTTTCTGGGTGATCGGGTCGCCGATCTGAACCGCCTGCACCGGAGAATCTTTGTGCAATTCTTCACTGGAGAAGGTCGCTCCGTGGATACCATCTTTACCGATCCTGCCGCCGCCCATGACGATCAGGTCGCCCGGTTCGATCCGTTTGGAACTGCCCGGAACGCCATTGACGGTCTTGGGAAGTTTACCGACCGTACCGCAATAAACCAGCGGCTTGCCGATGTAACGGTCATCGAAGTATTCCCAGCCGTTGCCGTAGGGAATACCGCTCTGGTTGCCGCCGTCAATGACCCCTTTATGCACGCCGTCACGCAAACGCCGGGGATGAAGCAGTCCCTCGGGGACATTGCTGTCATCAGTGAATGGAGATCCCAGACAGTACCCCCAGACGTTGATCAGCAATTCAGCACCCTGCCCGGTTCCCATGGGGTCACGGTTGACGCCGACGATACCGGTCATGGCACCGCCGTAAGGATCAAGTGCGGAAGGACTGTTGTGAGTTTCGACTTTGTAAGCGATATCGCATTTGTCGTTGAAGTCGATCACACCGGCATTGTCTTTGAAAACCGACACCAGCCAGTCAACTTTGCCGGCGATCTCTTTGGTACTGTCTTTAATAAAGGTTTTGTAGCAGGAATCGATCGTCTGCTTTTCGCCGGTCTCACTGTTCTCATAGTCGATCTCGGCACTGAAAATTTTGTGTTTGCAGTGTTCACTCCAAGTCTGGGCAAGCACTTCCATTTCCACGTCGGTCGGATTGGCATCCAGACCGAATTCTTCACGTCCTTTGGCATTGCGGAAGTAGTTCTGGATGGACTTCATCTCCTCCAGACTCAAAGCGAGAATACCTTTTTTACTGATATTCATCAGCTCATCATCGGAAACTTCCAGATCGTATTTGCGTACCTCAACTTTGTCCGAAGCATTCATAAACGGCAGATTGTCCGGCACATTTTCGCTCTCTTTGCCGTCAAGAACCAGTGAACTCTGGATCAATTCATTGGCAAGCAGCTTACTGCCGATCGTTTCGGCATCGGCTTTGGTGATTTTGCCGGAAACAAGATATTCCGTGGAGGAGAAAACATACTCGTCATCCCGCAGTTTGCGGCCGAGAATGTCTGCCGCCGCCGTACGGAAAGTGCGGCTGACGTTATCCGTAACACCCGGTTTGAAACCGATCCGGATCAAATAATCACAGGCAGCTGCCGGAACAAAATTATCCGACTTATCCGCACCGGTACGCCACATCTGAAGTACCGGATTGTAGAGCAGTGAAGCGATTTTCGCCGCATCATCTCCGGTGCAGTCCGCAACCAGCGTAAAGACGTCACGGGTATAAACATTGTCAAGTTTGATTCCGCAGACCGCTTCCGCCTGCCGTACCAGAGCTTCGCCGCGGGGATCACGCCACACCGGCAGCGGAGCAAGTTCAATCCGGTAATTTTTCATTAGAAAAAGACCTCTCAATTAGGGGTTGATATTTTTACAGAAAACAATTCAAAAGCTTCGTTGCACCGGTTGACCACCGACTGATAAGACTTCTGATAGCGGTCAAGATACTCCTTGCTGAAGTTTTTCACCGCATACAGCCGGTAACGGGCAATTCTCTCTCTGACCCGGTCAAAGTATCCGCTCAACTGGGCAAGCAGATTTTCTTCGATCGACAGCATCCGCTCATTGACCTTTTCAGTGTAAGCGGTATCAAATTCATTGGTCGGGTCATCCGCATAAAGCAAAGCAGCTTCCAGCATACGCATTTTAAGCATGCAAAACTCATCCAGCGAAGCGGAAAGTTTCGCCAATACTCCGATGTGCAGCGACAAACGCTGTTCACGGGCGACAGTATCATGGTTGTTGAACATACCGCTGATCCGGGAAGTATTTGATTCAGCAGCGGCAAACAAACCGTGCAGATAGGAGTACAGAGTCTCTCTTTCGGCAGCACCGATCCTGCCGGAAACCCGGATCAACGTTTCCGCCGCATCCAATACCGCATCCCGCCTGCCCATAAGCGGCGGCAGATTCACCCGGAACAACGCTCCGGCACGGTGCTTACGGACAGCAGCATCCGCCGGAATACGTTCTTTACCCAATTCCGGAAGATCATTCAGATTCGGCTGTTTTTCGCTCATGACAACTCTGCTTTTTATTAAATGGAACACCCGCCCCTGACAAAAATGCCGGGGCGGGGAGACCGAATTTACCTCATTCAGCCCTCAAAAGAGAAGCTGAAAGCTTTGGTGGCATTGACCGCTTCACGGATTTTTTCCACCAGCATTTCCGGCACTTCAACATTGGTGGTAATGACACTCAATGAACGGCCGGTTTTGACATTCTGCGGGGCACGGATGTCAACGATGTTGATATTCTTCTCACCGAGGATACCGGCAATGCGTCCGATGACACCGGGTTCATCGGCATATTCGACAAAGAGGTGATTGCCTGCGGGGTTGAAGTACAACTTGTCAAATTCATCCAGACGGGAGATCATCGGATTGTTTTCAGTGATGGTACCGCGGGCACCGGCTTTGAAAAGTCCGTCAGCTCCGCCGACAAAAAGATCAATGGTCATCGCTTCGCCGTAGTGCTTGCTGTTATCGACCATGCGGTTGACGACCTCAACTCCGGCATCGGCAAGGAACTGCTCGGCTTCTTTGGGGCCCTGCTCGACCGCAAAATCTTTGGCAATGGCCGCCACGATGGGGGGCAGAAGCCATTTGGCATAGTCGGCAAGCTTGCCGTAGAAGCTGGTCTCAATGCGGGTCGGGTTGTTTTCATTGCCCAGATAGGCTCTGGTAAGAGAGGTCAGGACGTAAGCAAGTTTCTGGAAACCGGCATCCAGACCGTCGGGCAGAGCTTTGTTGACCACGCAGTTGGTGATTCCCTGCTCAAAGTAGGCGATAGTCTGCTCGGCAGCACGTTTGGCGGCGTTGAAATTCGCCTCAAAGGTGTTGGCTCCGAGGTGCGGCATCATGATGTCAGCGACATCAGCGACGCTCTTTTCACCGGCGGCATCTTTGGGATAGACGTCGTTGCAGTAGATGATTTTCTTCTCGGCTTTGACAGCACGCAGATCTTCCTCGTTGATGATTCCGGCACGGGCGCAGTTGACCAGCATGGCACCGGGTTTCATCATTTCAAAAAGACGGCGGTTGATCATGCCGCGGGTTTCTTCATTTTCGGGGATGTGCAGGGTAATGCAGTCAGCTTCAGCGAAGATCCGGTCAACGCTGCAGGATTCAACACCGATCTCCTCGGCACGGGCGGGAGAGATCATCGGATCGTAACCCAGGAATTTGATATCAAAGCCGCTCAAGCGTTTGACCACCAGCTGACCGATGTGACCAAGTCCGAGAATACCGACAGTTTTGCCGGTAAGTTCGTGGCCCATGAATTTGCTCTTTTCCCAGAGTCCGGCACGGGTGGAAGCATCCGCAGGAAGCAGATGACGGTAAGCTGCCAGCATCAGTGAAACGACCTCTTCGGCAACGGCATTGCTGTTTGCTCCGGGGGTATTCATCACATCGACGTTGCGTTTGCGGGCATATTTGGTGTCAATGGTATTGTATCCGGCACCGGCACGGACAACCAGTTTCAATTTGGGCAGAGCATCAATGATCTCTTTGGTAACCTTTTCACTGCGGACGATCAGAACTTCCGCATCGGGATTTTTAGCGACCTGCTCCTCGATCGGGCTGGAAGCATCGAGGATGACCTCATAGCCTTTTTGAGTGAGCATGTCTGCGGCGAATTTGTCCAGTTTGGTCGGAATAAGTACCTTGTGCATTCTTAAAAGTCTCCAGATTTCTTTTATAAGTTAATGCTGTTGGCATAATATACTCTGCTAATCTGTTTTTTGCAAGTACTCCGGCTTGATTTCTCTGCGATATATGTCTATATTATTATAAAACAACTTTGTATGTTAAGGATTTTTGATAATGATCAAACGTGACGAACTGGTAAAATTTCTCAATGAGACGCTGAAACTGAAAGATTTCCCCGGAGATATCTCCAATAACGGATTACAGATCGAGGGCAGAGAGGAAGTTGAAAAAATTCTTTTTGCCGTCGATGCCTGTCAAGAGGTTTTCGATATCGCAAAAGAGGAAAAGTGCGACTTCATATTTGTCCACCACGGCATAAGCTGGGGCGGCGGTCTGAAACGCTGGGTCGGGATGGATGCCAGACGTTTCGCCGCTCTTTTCAACAACGGCATCTCCCTCTACGGCTGTCATCTGCCGCTGGATGCCCATGATACTTACGGAAACAATGCCGTACTTTCCGATATCGCCGGACTGAAGAACCGTAAACCTTTCTTTGAATATGACGGAGCGGAGATCGGATTTTCCGGCAATTTCGACCGGGCACAGAGTTTGGAAAATATTGCCGCTGTGCTTGGAGAAGCACTGGAAACAACCCCTTTGCTCCGGGGGGATGCTCAAAAACTTATCTCCTCTGCCGCGATCGTTTCCGGAGGAGGTGGAATCGATTCACTTTTTGCCGCCAAAGCCGCCGGATGCGATCTGCTTATCACCGGAGAAATGGAGCATATCATGCACCATCCGGCAAAGGAATTGGATGTGGCGGTCATCGCTCTGGGGCATTACGTCAGCGAAACCACCGGTGTCCTTGCCATGCAGAAACTTATTTCCGAAACCTTCCCGGTGGAAACCTCCTTTGCTGAAGTACCCACCGGTCTGTGAGAATACATCATGCCTGCCAATACCTATTCATGCAAAATAACCGATCTTGAAGCTGCCGCATTGAAAAATCTTCTGACTGACCGCGGATGGGAATTTACCACTCTGCCATACGCCAAATACAAAGCGGTCGGCAATCAGGTCAATGTCGTTGCCTATGAGAGCGGAAAACTCGTCGTTCAGGGCAAAGGTACTGAAGAATTCGTACTTTTCACCCTTGAACCGGAAATTCTCCACACTTTCACCTACACCCAAAGTCAGCTGGACGCACTCCCCGATCCGGCTGAAGCCACCACTCACGGCGGTATCGACGAAAGCGGCAAAGGTGATTTTTTCGGCCCGCTCGTCATTGCCGGAGTGGTCGTCACCCCGGAAACCGCACCAAAACTGCGGGAACTCGGAGTGTGCGACTCAAAAAAGATCACCAGTTCGGAAAAAATCATCCGGCTGGCAAAAGAGATCCGTTCCATAACTGCCGGTTCTTACTCCAGCGTGACCCTCATGCCGGAAACTTACAACCGCCTCTACAACTCCATCGGCAATCTCAACCGCCTGCTCGCCTGGGGACACGCCAGAGTCATTGAAAATCTCCTTGAACAAAATCCCCTGTGTCCAAGAATGTTATCCGATAAATTCGGTGATGAAAGACTCATCCGCAACGCCCTTATGGAAAGAGGCAGACAGATCAAAATGGAACAAATGGTCCGTGCCGAAAGCGACGTCGCAGTAGCCGCCGCCAGTATCCTTGCCAGAGACGGCTTCCTTGCCGGGATGAAAAAAATTGCAGAATTTGCCGGGAAAGAACTTCCCAAAGGGGCAAGTGCCGCTGTCAAAGAGACCGCAGCCGGACTTTTTTCCGAAAAAGGAGGGGAACTTTTCCGGAAAATCGCCAAACTCCACTTCAAAACGTGGAATGAAATCAGCGGGATGTAAACTGTTATGGAACTTTTATCTCCTGCCGGCAATCTGGAAACCGCCATCGCCGCTTTCGACGGCGGTGCGGATGCGGTTTATTGCGGATTGGGGAAATTCAATGCCAGAGAACGGGCGGAAAACTTCTCCAAAGAGACTCTTGGCAAGCTCCTCAACTTCGCAAAAGAAAACGGCAGAAAAGTTTATATCACCTTGAATACCCTCATCTGGGAAAGTGAATTAAGTGAACTTTTTGAGCAGCTCCTCATCCTCGATAAAATGAATCCGGATGCGTTGATCGTGCAGGACCCCGGAGTGTGTGAGATCGTCCGGAAATATTTCCCGCAGATGACCCTCCACGCCTCCACCCAGATGGGGATCCACAACTCTGCCGGTGTGGCTGTCGCAGAAAAACTCGGTTTCAAACGGGTCATCCTTGAAAGGCAGATCTCACTTGATGAATTACGGCAGATCGCCAAAAACTCCACTTTGGAACTGGAAGTTTTTCTGCATGGATCCCTCTGCTGTTCTCTATCCGGCAGATGTCTTTTGTCCCACCACCTCTATGGCGAAAGCGGCAACCGGGGCAAGTGCAAACAGCCCTGCCGCAGGGCATTCGAGCAGGGGAAAATGAAAAATATGCGGATACTCTCCCCGGCAGACCTCGCCGGAAGCTCCCTTTTAAGTGAACTTGACAAGCTCAATATCGCCTCTTTGAAAATCGAGGGGCGTCTGCGTACACCGGATTATATCTGGAAAACCGCCAGAGCATACCGGATATTGCTGGATAATCCGGATGATCCGGAGGCCGCTGTTGAAGCGGAAAATATTTTCCGCACGGTTCCCGGCAGAAAGAAAAGTACCGGATTCTACTTCAAAAGCAGTTGGAAAAGTTTGATCGATCCCTCTGCCGGAGGCTCTTTCGGAGAGTGCTGTGCCAAAGTGAACAAAGTCATCCGCAGCGGTATGCTGGTCAAAGTGGCAACCTCTCTGCATCTGGGCGACCGCCTGCGGGTAATGCCTGCTGCCGGAGGTGAAGGAGAAAGTTTCAGCCTCGCCGCCATGGAAAATCACAACCGCACCGGAATAATCCGGGCCCGCAGCGGGGAAACTGTTTTTATAAAAGGAAATTTCCGTGCCGCTCCGGGATATGAGATCCGCAGGATCGGGGAAAACGGCTTCGATTTCTCCCGCAGAGCGGCGGCTCTGCCGGATTTCCGGCAGGAATTTGCCCTGAAAATAACCGCCTTCCCTACTCTCTGGCAGGCGGAGATCCCCGGAAGCAATGCCGTATGGCAGGAATCAACCGACTTCGCTCCGGCGGAAAAACGGCCCCTTACTGAAGAACAGATCAAAAAAGTTTTTTCGGAAAATCCGCCCGCCGGATTCCGCCCCGGAAAAATCGAAGTTTGTATCAACGGCAATTTCTTCGTCCCTGCCGCCACGCTCAAATCCTTGCGGCGTAACTACCGGGAATTTTTCACTCCGGTTTTGGGATCAATGGATTTCTTCCCGGAACACCCGGTGAAAATGGAAAAATTCTATGCTGAAAATCAGATTTTCCCCGACCTGCCGCCGGAAATTCTGCCGCAAAATATTTTCACCATCCCCGATTTCATCCCGGAAAATGAGCTGGACAATATCCGGAAAGAGATCAAAAATGCTTACGCAAACGGCGTAAGAAACTTCTCCGCCGGACACTGGCACGCTTTTGAATTGCTCAAAAATCTGCCGCAAGTAAAGATTTTCACCCGCTATCCGTTTCACATTTCCAACAGTTTTGCCGTGAAACTTGCCGGAGTTTTGGGAGCTTCCTGCGTTGCCGCAACCCCCGAATGTGATGAAAACAACCGCATTTTACTGCAGAAAAAATCCCCACTGCCCTTTTTTGAGGATAAGCGTGCCGTACCGCTGCTGGTCAGCCGTATTCCGCTGGCAAAAGGGAAATGGGAACTTGACGGGAAAAAATTCAAAATCACAGAGACGGAAAAACTCTCCGTCTTACATTCCCATGATCCTTTTGAAGTTCCCCGCTAAAATCAACTGCATCGCCTCCCGGTTTATCCGGCTGAAAAGCGTACCGTAAAGATTCATCCCCACATTGCAGACCGGCATATCCGATCCGAAAAGAATTTTTTCAGCTCCGCAGACTTCAACAAAGTGACTGATGAAATCCCAGCGGAAAAGTCCCGTCCCGGAGATGTCCATGTAAATATTCTCATGCTCCGCAACGAATTGCATCCGCTGATCCACGCCCCACTCAGCACCGGCTTCACCCGGATGGGCAAAAATAAAGGTCATTTCCGGCACTTCACGCACCAGAATTTCCGCTTCTTCCCTGCTGACATGGTGCAGATTGGCAATCATTCCCAATTTCGCCATCTCATGAAAAAGCGTCAGCATCCCCGGTGTGTCAAAAGCTCCGGTACCAAGATAATAAGGAACCAATTCACCGACCAGTTTCACCCCTTCAGCTTTCATGGCGTGCAATTCAGCACAGGACTCCTCCACAAATTTGCCGTGAACATGGATCCCCGGAATGTAACGGGGAAAACGGTCCCGCAAACGCAGGGCAATGCGGTTCAAGTGTGCGATCCACTTGAAGTCATCCGGATCACCCTTTTGCAATACACTGCCGGCATACTGCGATACCCCCGCCCGACGCATCTCCGCATCAAAATCATCCGCATCCTTTACCGACCCGAAACGGCTGATACTTTGTGCCGCAGTCTCAATGGGATGCACATGCATATCAATTATTTCAAAATCTTCTGCCTTGAACATGATTTTTTCCCTTTACACAAAAAGGGGGAGAAAACTCTCCCCCGCCGGTTCAATAATAAATTCAGAAACCGATCTTTTCTTCCAGACAGGCACGCAGCTGGGAGATATTGACCCGTTCCTGCTGCATGGTGTCACGGTCACGGATGGTGACGGCATTGTCATTTTCCGTGTCAAAGTCAAATGTAACACAGTAAGGAGTACCGATCTCATCCTGACGGCGATAACGCTTACCGATACTTCCGGTCTCGTCATATTCGCAGCGGAAGTAACGGTCAAGGTCTTTGTAGAGTTTGTAAGCATTCTCTTTGAGCTTTTTGCTCTGGGGCAGGACGGCGACCTGGATCGGAGCGACCAGAGCGGGCAGATGCAGAACCACCCGGACGTCTTCTTCCATACCGGCTTTCTGGGTGGCGGCGGTTTCTTCATCGTAAGCCATGCTCAAAAGTGCAAGGAATGTACGGTCAAGACCGACACTGGTTTCCACACAGGTCGGCATGATCTTACGCTGATTATCATGGTCAACGTAGCTCAAATCCTGACCGGAGAATTTGCTGTGCTGGCTCAAATCCCAGACGCCGCGGTGGTGGATACCCTCCAATTCGCCCCAGCCGAAGGGGAATTTGACTTCGATATCAACTGCCGCTTTGGCATAGTGGGCAAGTTTCTCATGCTCATAGATCCGCATACGGTCCTCAGGGAAGCCCAGTTTCTCACGGTAATATTTGATCCGCTGTTCTTTCCAGTACTCGAACCACTCCATGCTGCCCTCGTCCTCGCAGAAAAATTCCATCTCCATCTGGGTGAATTCACGGCTGCGGAAAGTGAAGTTGCGGGGGTTGATCTCGTTACGGAAAGCTTTGCCGATCTGGGCGATACCAAAGGGCAGTTTCTGACGGGCGGCGATACGGACACTGTGGAAGTCCACAAAGATCGGCTGACAGGTTTCAGCACGCAGATAAGCGACATGCTCATCATCGAAAACCGGACCCACGAAAGTTTTCATCATCAGATTGAATTCTTTCGGCTCGGTAAGATTTTTGGATTTGCAGTTTGGGCAGGTCGTGGGATCTTCCATCTGATCCACCCGGTGGCGGGCCTTGCAGTCTTTGCAGTCGGTCATCAGGTCGCTGAATTGATCGAGGTGACCGGAAGCTTTCCACACGGTCGGGTTGCAGATGATCGTGGAATCAAGTCCCTCAACATTGTCCCGGGTCTCGACCATTTCACGCCACCAGAGATTCTCGATGGCACGTTTCATACGTGAACCGTACGGACCGTAATCCCAGAAGCCGTTGAAACCGCCGTAAATTTCGGAACTCGGGAAAATGAAACCTCTGCGTTTGCACAGACTGACGATCTTATCCATCAGCTGCATATCTTTGCAATCATCCGACATATTTTTCCTCCAATTTTATTAAAGTTGACAAGCACTTCCGTCTCATTTTTTATAAAACATCTTTATAATATATACCATGTTTGGAGATTTTACAATCTTTTCAGTTGTAAAACCGTGTTTATCGTGCTATATTTCATAACAGCAATACAACATAAGGATGTAAAAAAATGAAATTCGATAAAAACTTTCTTTCCGGCAAAATCGGTTCCATGCGTCAGGCGGCTTATATCCGGCGGTCGATCCTCGATGACGGCAAAGGACGCGGTATGAGAATTATTGATGTCAACAACGGCAGCGGATTGAGCTTCACCATCTATCCCGACCGCGGCATGGATATCGGTGAAGCAAACTTCAAAGGGTGTTGCCTTGTCTGGCTCCCTGCCGAACCTGCCGTATCTGCAAGTTATGACCCGGAAGGGATCAACTGGCTCCGTTCATGGGGCGGAGGTATGCTCACTTCCTGCGGTCTGACCAATGTCGGCGGCCCCTGCGAATGCAACGGCGAAAGTCACGGCCTCCACGGCAGATTGTCCCACATCCCCGCCACCGAAGTAAATACCTGTGCTTCGTGGGATGAAAACGGCAATTACACCCTTACAGTCACCGGCAAAGTCGTCCAGTCAAGAGTTTTCGGCGAAAATCTCACCCTCACCCGTAAAATCTCCTGCACCGCCGGAGTCAATACCGTTACCATTGAAGATTCCGTCGAAAATACCGGTTACAATGAAACTCCTTTCATGCTGCTCTATCACATGAATTTCGGTTGGCCGCTGGTCAATGAAAACAGCTTCCTCTCCGCCCCGGATCATACCGTCACCCCGCAGGGGGAAGTCGCCGCTGCCGGATTGAATGAATGGGAAAAAATGCAGCTGCCCACTGCCGGATTTGCCGAACAGGTTTTCTATCACGACCTGCCCGCCGATGAAAACGGTATGAGCCAAATTTCCCTGATCAATCCCGACGGAAAAATCAAACTTACCGTCGCATGCCGCAAGGCCGAATTGCCCAATCTCGTCCAGTGGAAACAAATGGGCAAAGGCGAATACGTCCTCGGTCTGGAACCTGCCAACTGTCTGCCCGAAAACCAGAACAACAACCGGGAAAAAGGCACTCTCAAAACCATCGCCCCGGGGGAAATTGTCAACCATAAAGTAACTGTTTCTCTGGAAAATATAGATTAATTATGAGCGGAAATCATCAATTTTTCATCGCCGCACTCGGCTGTCCAAAAAATCTGGTCGAGTCCGAATTGATCTCCGGAACATTTCTCGCTGCCGGAGACAGTATCTGTTTCGACCCGGATGATGCCGATGTCTATATCATCAACACCTGTGCCTTCCTCCCCGAAGCAAGAGGTGAAGCCGCCGCCGAATTGACCGATGCGGTCGGGTGGAAAAAACAGCTCCCCGGCAGGAAGATCGCTGTCGCCGGATGCCTGATGAATCATCCGCAATTCCCGGAATTTCAGGAACATTTCAAAGAGGTCGATCTCTGGTGTCAGGTCAATGATACCGCCAGAATACGGGATTTGCTTTTCAATGGAGCAACCCCCTCGCCTGCCGGAGAAAAATGCACCTATTTGTGCAATGAAAATATGCCCCGTATCCAGTTGACTCTGCCGCATGTGGCTTATTTGAAAATATGCGACGGCTGCGACAACTGCTGTGCATATTGTGCCATACCCCACTTACGCGGCTCTCTGCGTTCACGCCCCATTGCCTCCGTCCTTGCCGAAGCAGCCACGCTCATAAGCAACGGAGTCAGAGAACTTATCATTATCGCCCAGGATATCACCGCCTACGGGCATGATCTTGATTCGGGAGAAACTCTTGCCGGATTATTGAGTGAATTGGACAAGCTGGAGGGAAATTTCGTCATCCGCCTGCTCTACACTCATCCTGCTCATTACACCGGTGAATTGATCGACGTCATCGCACAGGCGAAACATATCATGCCATATCTGGATATGCCATTGCAGCACATTTCCGACCGGATCCTTGCGGCAATGAACCGGCATACGGATGCGGCACACATAAAAGAATTGATCGGGAAACTGCGGAATAAAATTCCTCAACTTACTTTGCGTACCACCTTTATCACCGGATTGCCCGGTGAAACAGATGAGGAATTTGAGGAGCTTTGCGAATTTGTGAAAACTTCCGGCTTTGAACGCATGGGGGTCTTTGCCTTCGCCCCCGAACCGGGAACTCCTGCCGCCGAAATGCCCAATCAGATCCCGTTGGAAATCGCCGAAGAACGTGCCGCAAAACTGATGGATATCCAACAGCAGATCATGAAACGCTCGCAGAGAAAAAAGATCGGTTCATCCATGCGGGTACTGATCGACCAGATCGATAACGGTACCGTTTACGCCAGAGGGTGTGCCGATGCTCCGGATATCGACAATCTGGTGATATTCAACGCACAGCGTACCATGAAACCAGGAAATTTTGTCGATGTCAAAATCATCAAAACTGCCGGCTGTGATCTTATCGCAGAAAAAGAGAGAAAGTAAATCCATGAAAAAATTCCTTGCCCTCGCTGTTTGTTTTGCCTCTTTCCTTGCCGTCCATGCGGCTGATTCTGCCTTTTACGGCGATCTGCTCTCCGCTCTGGAAGCCGAAACTCCCGCATTGAGAGTGTCTATGCTGATCGATACTCTGGAAAGAAATTCCGCAGAGAAATGCGACCCTAATGTATTGAAACTGCTTCAGCAGGATTGGAAAGAAATCGCTTTCAATGAGAAATATTTCTCCCGGCTCCTCACCCAGCTTGACCGCTATCCTGCCGATACAACTCTCATGGATTTTCTTCTCATGTCGGCGGATAAGGCATCTTCGCAGTTAAAGCAGGAATTACTGCTGAAAGTTCAATTGAATTTCCCGGCTCATGCCGATTTCAACACCGCTGATCCGGAAAAAAGAGCTGAACTTGTCCGGATCATGTATATCGTTACCGGAGAATTGACCGTCAATGACCAACTCAAACAAGCAGCCGGATTCATTGATGAACTGGCAATGAAATTCCCCAGCGATCCCGATATTCTCTCCCGGCTCACCGAGGTCAATATCAACGGTTGTTTCCGCACTCACGACACCGCTCCGGGAATAAATGGTTACGACCTTTTAAGTGAAACGGATTTCTGGAAAAAACGTTTGTCCCTCAACGCCGGGAAACTGTCAGCTTTCCAGTCCGATGACCCCAAAAGCGGTTTGAAAATCGTCGTCGCCGCAGCCAGAATGCACATGCCTCAAGCTGCTGAAATGTTTACCGGATTGGTCAAAAAATATCCGCAGGAGGATTTCAATGCAGTTTCAATCGACCTCGCCAGAGTCCTGAAACAGAAAAAACTTTATATCCCTGCCAAAGATCCGCTGGCAAACTTTCTGGGCCTGGTCGCCGTCAAAAACTTTATCCCTGCCAAACGCATGATCAACCGGACAGAAAAAAAGCTTAAAGATGAGTTGACCATCATCCTCAAATACGCCCAAGAGGATTACGATGATGTCGCCCGGATGATACATTCCGGGAAAGTTCAGCTGCAGGATCTCGGTACGTTGGCACTTAATTCCGTTATCAATACCGCTCATTTCCAGAAAGACCGGGAATTGATCAAATTGGTTATCAAGCTTATCAATGACAAAGATTTCAAGGATGCAAACATTTACAATGCAGCCGGTTATGTCGCCGCTGACCTCAACATCAATTTGAGTACCGCTGAAAAATTCATCCGCAAAGCCGTGACAAAGATCCCGGAATTGTCCGCATTCAGAGACAGCCTTGCCTGGGTGCTTTTCCGTCAGGAGAAACTTGCTGAAGCAGAAAAGGAAATAACTCTCGCTCTAAAATACCGGGAAGCAAATGCTTCAACGGCTGTAATGATGCTCCATGCCGCCGAAATAAAAGCCGCTTTGAAAAAATTTGATGAAGCAAAAATCCTGCTCAACAAAGCCAAAAAAATTTACGATCCGGACAATCCGGACTGCACTGATTACAACTTGCACACTGAAAAGAAATTGGAAAAATTACTGAAATGACTCCATTCCTTGCCGTCGCCAATCCGGAAGAATTGAAAAATTACTGCCGTGAACACAACTTCCCGGCTTTCCGTGCCGGTCAGATTGATTCATGGCTCCACACCCACTGTGTCGTTGATCCGGATATGATGAAAAATCTTCCGGCGGATCTCAAAGCTGCATTGAAACAGGATTTCCACGCTCCGGGATCACGCATCGCCGAAATATCCACCTCCCCGGATCAGGTGGAGAAACTCCTCCTCAAACTCCATGACAACGAATATATCGAGATGGTCGCCATCCCCAGCGAAAAAAGATTGACCTTTTGCCTGAGTACCCAGGTCGGCTGTCCGGTCGGATGTCTTTTCTGTGCTTCCGGCAGAAACGGTCTGACCCGCAACCTGAGTGCCGGGGAAATGCTTGAGGAATTCTGCATCGGCACCCTCCGGGCAGGACGCCCGGACAATCTCGTTTTTATGGGCATCGGTGAAGGACTGCTCAATTTCGACAACCTCGCCGTCACCCTCAATACTCTGGTTGATCAATTCAAATTCTCCCCCAGAAGAATAACTGTATCCACCAGCGGTTTTGTGCCGGGAATGAAAAAATTCGCCGCCTTGAAACGGGAATTCAACCTCGCCGTAAGTCTCCATGCCCCGGATGATAATACCAGATCAAAACTTATTCCCCCGAAACTGCGTTACCCAGTCGCTGAAATCATCGCCGCCGCCGATGAGATCGCCAAAGCCAACAACCGGCAGTACACTCTGGAATATACCCTGATTGCCGGGATCAACGATTCTCCGGAGCACGCCGAAAAACTGGGCAGACTTGCCTTTGCCCATCATGCCAAAATCAACCTGATCCCCTACAATGAGACCGGAGGAGCTTTCCGCCGCCCCCCGGCAAAGGTGATCGATGACTTCGAAAATACCATCCTCAATACCGGAGCCAGAGTCACCCGGAGGATCGAAAGAGGTTCCGCCGAAACTGCCGCCTGCGGTCAGCTCCGGGCGGCAAAAACTGCCGGAGGAAAATAATATGAAAAAAATAATCCCTGCCGCTTTGATCGCATTGTCCGTATTTTCCGGTTGTTACCACCCGCAGGAATTGGAGCGGAAACCGGCAAAAGTCCGGAGCAATTCAGGAAGAAAGCAAATCAAAACTCCCCGGCACCGGAACAATAACGACGGAAAAGATCCGCTTTTTGAAGCAGTTTTCCATCGCAACCAGCAGGATTACAGCGACTCATCCCTTTCACAAGCTGAAAGAGAATTGCTGAAACAAAACCGAACCGGCGATGATCCTGTGGTCAGAGAATTGCACAACAACCGCCGCAAGTCGGCAAATGACCGGCAGGATTGGGTTTTCGGAACAAAAAACGGCTCATACTTTTAACTTCAGGAACTGATATGGAACAGGATTTTGACCTTTTTGACTTCGCCCGATCCATCGCCGAACAGGAGAAAAATGATTCCACTCCTGCCCCGGAAGAAAAAGCTTCTCCGCAACTCTCAAGAGCCGAATTGCGGCAGGCGGCAATGGCATTTCTGGCAACCTTGAAGCCTGCCGGGATCGCCGCAAATGTGCCGACCAGAAGAAGCAAATACCGGGTCGCCGCCGCCGGATTCTGGAGACCGCCGACCGCCAGAAAAACCAACGTCATCTCCCGTACCGCACTGGTCGTTATGTACGATGATCTTGACAGTTGTTTCAGCGATTGTGCCGACAGAGAAGAACGTATCGCTGTCATCAATTTTTTGCAGGAAAATAAAAATCTGCTGGAAGCCGAAATCAGAAAAAATGAACCTCATCTCGCCGCCGCCGATGACCTCTTTGGTGAATTCCGCTCCTGGGATTACTCCGCAACCGCCAATCCGGAGTACCGGAAAATTTGCCGCAAACTGGAAAAAGAGCTTAAAGCTCTTACTCAAGGCAGTAAATTGGAGTACATCCGGCGGGCGGGAAATGCCGACCTCTGTTATCTTGCCGTACCGGAAAATTTTGTCGATCCCGCCGTTATTCCCGGCGAATGGGGCATCGTCGAATTGACCGCAAATCCCCGGGGATTCAAAATGATCCGTCAAGCAATGCAGATCCCCGAAGTCACCCCGGAGGGCAGATTGCAGCTGGCTCTCAATATCGCTTCATCAGCAGCACAGGCGGCATGTTTCGCCAGCGGCGTGGATTCAGACGGAAAAATGCGGCGGCCGCCCAAAAAACGGAGATTTTGAAAACACTTCCGTTTTCAATCCCCTTTCCCATTGGTGAAACCGGCTTTTTCCAATGCGGTAATCACTTCATCAAAAAGGTACTGCGGCGTACTTGCCCCGCCGGTAACTCCGATCCTGCGGCAATCAAGCATCGCCGGAGATAATTCAGCAGCGTTATCGATCAAATATGCCCGGCAGCCGCTTCTTTCCGCGATCTCCCGCAAACGTTTGGCATTGGAGCTGTGATTGGAACCGATCACCAGAACGACTTCTACTTTTTCCGCCAGAGCGACCACCGCCGCCTGACGCTTTTTGGAAGCATCACAGATCCCCGATGATTCACGCAGATTGGGGAAACGCTCTTTCAACAGCGTCAACACCTTTTCCACTTCTTCATGGTCAACTGTGGTCTGCGAAATAAAAACCGGGTTTTTCAATTCCGGAAGCTGAATCGCTTCTGCCGGATCAGAGATGATGAAAAGCTTTTCCGTTCCGGAATAACCGGCAACCCCCTGCACTTCCGGATGGCCGGATTTGCCGAAAATAATCAGCTCATCAGCCCCGGAAACCGATTCAGCAATATGGTGCAATTTCTTGACCAATGGACAGGTGGCATCCAGACACTGTGACGCCCGGGAACGCAATGCCTTTTCCACTTCCGGAGAAACCCCGTGAGCCCCGATAACCAGCGGCACCCCAAAAGGAATATCTTCTGTATTGCTGACAAACTTCACCCCTTTGCGGACAAATGACTCCGTAACCGAGCGGTTATGTACCAATTCATTGAATACATAAACCCCGTCCCCGGAAGAATCAACCAGTTTTTCAAGGGTATTCAAAGCGGCATGAACCCCGCCGCACATGCCGAAAACATCGGCTGTAAAATAAATTTTCGTCTCCATATCCTATAAAATACACCATAAATGCAAATATTTCCACTAAACCGCTTGAAAAAGTGTAAATCAGGGTATATATTAAGTTCATGTGATCGGGATATAGCGCAGCCTGGTTTAGCGCGTTTGACTGGGGGTCAAAAGGTCGGGAGTTCGAATCTCCCTATCCCGACCATTTTTTTTTGCCCAAATTCCGGAAATGTGTCCCAAAATCATCTGATAAAATGTCAAAAATCGCTTTTGCAAACAAGATTTGCACTGCGATTTTTTTATTTTATCTTTTTGTCCTGTCGACAATGGTCGGCATGACGATGATTTTTTATTGGAGTTGCCTTGCGCTGCTCGACCTGTGGTCTGCGCTGCTCACGCTCTGCGTCGCTTTGCTCCTTGTCGAATCTCCCTATCCCGACCATTTTTTTGTATTTTGATTTTACCCAATGAATAACAGGTACTTATAGCGTAAATGCTCCCAAACAGAGAACAAATAGAGAACGGCAAATTCTCTGAAAAGAAAAGTGTTTTGCATAGATTCTCTCAAAATACTCTGTTTGGTAAGATCTGCGGTCGTTTATGAAAGAATTATTTTCAGATATTGTATCTTTTGTTTTTTCCATAGCATAGTGTATACGGCTACTCTATGTAAGGAAAAATATCCTTAGACACTTGTATTTTTCAAAAAAGAAGTTACATTAATTAAAGTATGTTGTTTACTAATATAATCATGCGTGGAGGACAAAATGACATTGCAACTATATCGGGATAAAATTAGAGATTTAATTTGTAATCATCCTCTTGACATTGATTCAAATATAGAAATTAATGGACGTCCTCCAGTATCAGCCTCTTCGGAATTCTTGACCAATAAAGAGCAAGGAGATTGGGCAGAAAAATTAGTTTTATCGTCAATCAATACTGCGTCCCATGAATATATCGCTGTTCCATATGGCAGATCTGATACAATATCTGCTGGAGATCCTGGTTTTTCTGAGTTTTACATGGAATATCAAAACGAATTAAATACGATTGGGAAACGGCCTGATATTCTGGTTTTTAAGCGCACAGATCTACCTGCGACTTCATTGTTCGATCCCCAAAATGATGCGTTAATCGCAAAAGCTGTTTTCGCTATAGAAGTTCGTTCGAGTAGTTTTCTCTGCAATAAATATGCCCAATACATGAATAATCGTACTAAGCAAGCAGAAAAAAACTGCTTATTGTTGGCGGACAAAATTCTTAAAGAGCCGTACGGTAGCATATTAAAAAGCAAGAACAATGTCATATATTCCATGCTAGAAAACGCAACAGCATCTACTTTTCGTGAAATAAATTTCAGAACCGTTTCTTGGAGTTCTTCACCTGAATTATGCTATATTTCTGACTGCCTAAAACAACTCAAGGAAAATATAAAGTTGCTTCACAAGAGAGATTATTTAAGTGTTACTCCTAAGGTCGAAGATTTGGCATTGGTAAATCGTTGGATTCAGAGGTATAATGTTCCTCATTATTATTTGCAGGTGTTTTTTGATAGTGGATATATTGTTTCCTTTGAAGAAATTCTGTCCATTAGCAGTAATCCTGATTTGGAAGGCTCCGTCTTTTCTATAGAAAAAGATGTAAAAAATCAAGAAAAAACGACGATAAAAATTGACATAAACAAAACGCTTCCCATTATCGGCAAGATCACAATGCCATCTCATTATTCTGTGCAAAAGGAACTTGACAGAGGAAGATTATTGTTTTTTGTTAGGTTTTCTGGTGGTGAGGGTTTTTTGGATGTTGATATTTTTAATGCGTTAGTTGGCAGAAATGAAAAAAATTGAACATTCCTATTTAGAACGGGTTGGATTGGCACACAGAAAAAAATTTGCACAGTTCTTTACGCCCAAATTTATTACCGAATTTATGCTAAATTGGATTTTAGCCGGATCAACACATACGCATATCTTTGATCCCGCATTCGGACTTGGTGCCTTTTATTATCATTGCCCTGAAAAAGTGCATTTTTTAGGGCAGGATATAGATCCTGAAATACTAAATTATTTCACATCCAATTTCCCTAATGCGGATGTCACACTCTTCAATAAGAATTACCTATTGAGTTTTGGTAAAAAATATCAAAATATTATATGTAATCCTCCTTACTTAAAATTCCAATATTTTGACGATAGAAAATTGATTTTTGAAGAAATCGAAAAACATTATGGAGTAAAATTATCTGGATATACTAACATTGCGTCTGCTTTTCTAGTAAAAGCTATTTGTGAATTGGCAACAGGAGGACGTTTGGCATTTATTATGCCAAGTGAGTTTTTAAATACAGGGTACGGAAAAACAGTAAAAGAATTACTAATACTTAAGAAACATCTTTATGCAATAATAAAAATTGAATGTGAAACAGATGTTTTTTCGGATGCGACAACCTCATTGTGTATCTTGCTGTATGATTCAGCCGAATCGACAAAAAACCTTTCTTTTTTTTCTGTTAACACAATTGACAAACTCTCTAATATATTGAATACTACTCCAGTATCCTCTATTCCATATTCGCAATTAAATCCTGATGTAAAATGGGATGTTTACTTTAATTTACATTCCACAGAATATACATATAGTAATTCAAGATTAGTAAAACTATCAACCTATGGTCATTTTTCCAGAGGTATAGCAACGGGAGCGAATGAGTTTTTTATTTTGAAAAAATCTGATATTACATCATTGAAATTAGAAGAACGAGATTACATTCCATGTATAACAAAAAGTTGTCAAATAACCACCCCGATATTTGACGAATGTGCATTTAAGGATTTGTTGAATGCGGATGCTCCTGTTTTATTATTCAATCCAACCGATCCAATTTCCCCTGCGGCCAAAATGCACATCGAATATGGAGAGAAAAATGAATTTAATAAGGGTTTTTTAACGAAAAATCGTTCTCCTTGGTATAAGATGGAACATCGTAATCAAGCACCGATTTTACTCAATGTTTTTTCACGAGGAGGATATAAAGTTGTTAGAAATTATTCCAGTGCAAAAACTCTGACTTCTTATCATTGTTTTTACCCCAATCTTTTCGGGAACATATACATTGATGCATTATTTTTGTATTTATACTCTAGGACAGGCCATAAAATTTTGTCGTCTGCAAAAAGGGAATATGGCAACAAGCTTGCAAAGTTTGAGCCAAATGATTTGAATAATGCAATGGTTCCTACAGAGTCTTTTTTATCTTCTATTCCACAACATAAAATTGAGGAACTACTAATGAATTTGCGTAAGGGGATAGATATTCAACCTGATTTAGATGAAATGTTTCAGCCGTTGTTAACTTGCAACCATTTTGAACTTGAGAGACATTTTCCGAACAATTAAAACAATCCCGAGGATATACCCAAATGGTAATATTTTATCCGTATTTGGCAGAATAAAAACAAAAACAGATTTGAAAAAAATTCCATTTGCGATTATATTACGGATGTGTTGTTTAATTTTATCAGGGTGTAAAATTTGTTTTAATAATATAAGTCCGGGGAATGAAAAATGTTCAAAAAAATTTTTAATTATTACTGTTCGGTGCCGCTGTTTATGAAAATGGCCATTGCCTTTGTTTTGGGTATTATTGGCGGAATCGTGCTTTTTAAACTCGGAGAAAGCAGTTCAGCATCTTGTGCTGAAAAAATCATTCAGATCATTGCACCATTCGGCACTGTGTTGATTTCCATGTTGAAAATGATCGTGATCCCGATCATTTTCTTTTCTCTGGTCAGCGGTTCCGCCAGTTTGCCCATCAAAAAGTTTGGTAAAATCGGGATTTTTGTACTGTTATGGTATTTTGTAACATCTTTGTTTGCTGCTCTTTTCGGCTGCATTCTGGCACTTGGGATGAATCCTGAAATGCAGAATTATACATCTCTTTCCGGTAAATTTGTCAATGATGTTGCTTCAATGAAAATGAAAGGCGAATCCGGCGGCGGCTTTGCTCAATTTTTGAATGAATTGTTTATGAATCCTTTCCAGGCTCTTGCAGAAGGTAATTTTCTGCCTATTATTATCTTTGCCCTGCTCTTCGGACTGGCGATACGGGTTTTGATCGATAAAAACGGCGAAGAGAGCGAAATCGGTAAATCCGGCAATCTGCTGCTGCAAATCTTTGACATCTGCCAAAGAGCAGCTTTTAAGATCATTGACTGGATCATGGAATATTTCCCAGTGGGTGTGTTTGCTTTGACGGCAGTCAACTTTGCTACCTACGGCGCAAAACTTTTCATGCCTTATTTTCAAATTACGATTTGTGTCATTATCGGTGTTTTGGCGATGATTTTTGTGATCTATCCGCTTTTTGTCGGAATATTCTGCAAAGAAAATCCCTACAAGATCATTTTCAAACTCAAAGAAGCGATTTTCACCGCATTTCTTACCCGCTCCAGTGCGGCAACGCTGCCCTGTTCATTCAGAGTAATGGATAGTTTGAATATCCGTCGGGAACTTTCCAGTTTTTCATTGCCGCTGGGGGCGACGATCAATATGGATGGAGTTTGCGTACATTTGCCTGTTTTTGCCATATTGGCAGTAAATATTTTCGGAATCGACCTCTCGATGTGGCAACTGGCAATATTGGTGATTTCGGTTGTTTTTGCATCAGTTGGAGCGGGCGGGATCCCCGGCGGCAGTGTATTTCTGCTTTTCATGGTGTTGAGCAATCTCGGACTTGATGATGCACAGACTGCAACTATTGTGGCATTGGCAATCGGTATCAATCCGCTGCTGGATATGTTTGAAACAGCCTGCAATGTAACTGGCGACAATGTATGCACTTACATTATCGGCAAAAAGAACAGTATGCTTACAAAATAAGCTCCAAACTGCAACATATACGGAATTTCAGACACGGTCTTTGAGGCTGTCTGAAATTCCGTTTTTTATTTTTCCTGCAAAAGACAGTCTGAAAAATCCGTATAAGGATGCTATGGTCGACGCTTTTTGAAAAAAACAGCAAAAAATCAATTTTTCTGCTGTTGTATGGTCGTTACCGGATTATCAGAAAATTGAACCCGGCTTTTGTATCCCATCAAAAGTTGAAAAAATTCTGTTCATGTTGTATTATGGCCAGAAGTTTTTATTGAGGAAAAATAATATGGCTCTTTACAGTTGCTTGAGAGTAACATTTCTTTGTCTTGCCGGGATTTTTTTCTTGTTCACTCTACTTTTTGGTTATTGTCTCATTTTTTGTGAAAAATCTTTCCTGCGGTGGTGCATTGCGGGCAATCTCTTGGCAAATCAGCGGACGTTTTCGCAGTCATGTACGTCAGTACACTCCTGCTCATCCTGACCGCCAATCGACGCGACACGCCCCCCTTACAAACACTGTTTTTTTTGCTTTTCCGCAGTTGTAAAAACTTGTAACAGGCGATATATTACTATTCACAAATTCATTGCGGAGAAAATAATGCCTGTTATTATAGATAATCAACTGAAAGAGCAGATTCCTTACGATCCTGCGGTCTTCCCGATTTCATTTTTCCATGATGAGTTGGAAACCTTGTGGCAATGGAGCGGTCCTTTGCATTGGCATCCGGGATTTGAAATTGCAACGGCAGAAACCGGAATATTGGATTATCAAGTCGGAGAAAAACATATTACATTGAATCCGGGCGACAGTATCTTTGTAAATGGAAATATCCTTCACGGCATCCGACAAATTTCCGGCGATACTGCAGATCCTATGCCGAACATTGTTTTTTCCGGCAGTTTGGTCGCACCGGAAGGGAGCCAGATATATAAAAAATATATTACACCACTTCAGCAACGTGATGAGCTGCCTTTTA
>SUWD01000061.1 GCA_015061685.1 Lentisphaerota bacterium
ATTTTCTTCCCCGGAATTTCCCCATTTGACTTGAAAAACGGCAGATTTCTGCTATATTTTAGAGTCTCCAAATCAATAGGGATGATGGTTTGATTCCCGTTTGGAGATTGGCTGCTTGGCATTCAAACTTCCCCGTTTTTTTCCCCGCAAACGATGATTTTCCCCATTTATTCCCCCAAAAATCGATGCCGGAAGTCTGGTGACGTTGTGCCATAACGTGCCAATGTTCAGGGTAAATGACGGATTTACAGCATTTTTTGAGCTGAATTTCAAGGCGGAGCAATCCACATCTGCTCCACCAGGCTTCACAAAGGCAACCAAAGAAATTTGGTTGCCTTTTTTACGCCCGGGCAAGCCATCGGCGAAGACCGGAGCGGAAATTGGCGACTGCCAAAGTGAAGCCTGCCACGGCGGCTTGTCACGGCGGAGTATCACGAAGCCGGAAGAGTTGCGCAGCAACCCGAAGCCGGGCTAACTGGTGAGTTACGCAGAATGGAGTGTTGCCTTTTTTACGCCCGGGCAAGCCATCGGCGAAGACCGGAGCGGAAATTGGCGACTGCCAAAGTGAAGCCTGCCACGGCGGCTTGTCACGGCGGAGTATCACGAAGCCGGAAGAGTTGCGCAGCAACCCGAAGCCGGGCAATCAGGCAAGTTGCATTATCGGAAGGACAGCAATATGACAAAATTCTATTATGTTTACCTGTTAGTTGATGTTGCAACAGAAACGCACCGTTATACCGGAATTACAGAAGATTTGCAAGCCCGTATTGCAAAACACAATGCCGGAGAAGTTCCGCATACATCAAAGTTCAAACAATGAAAAGTTGAAACATATTTCGCCTTTGAAACCAAAGAAAAGACAGCGACATTTGAAGCATACCTCAAAACTGGTTCCAAACACGCTTTCGCAAAACGCCACTTTTGAAATTGTCAAAAAATAGCATCTTCACCATGATCAAGCACCAGACCTCCACGAGTTCCGCCGCCCAACATCACGTGGGAGGCGCACTCTTCGAGTTCGCGATTTGTCATGCCATAGATTTGTTCCAACATTCTATCCATAAAACTTCCTTTCTCTGTTTTTCGATTATGGAATTCCGGCTTATTCAGTTCAAGTGATAAATGCGCTTGGCATTTTCGCAGAGGATCAGGCGGACCTCATCATCCGACAGCGAGCTTCCAAGTACCATTCCCAGCGGGCAACGGGGATCGAACCCGTCTATGTCAGAACCGAACATAATCCGATCAGCTCCGACAGCAGATGCCATATTTTCAAGCATCCCGTTGTGGAAATAATCGCCTGCGAGGTCCATTGAAACTTGCGGATACTTGCGGCACAACTCCCGAACTTCGAAAAAAGTCGACGGACGTCCGCCCGCATGTCCCAGTACAAAATTGGTTTCAGGATGCTTTTTTATGTGCTCCTCAAAAAGCCATGGACAGGAAAATTTCTGTCGCGGATTATAGTAACTGATTTCCCATGTGTGACTCATCACCGTCTTATTGTATTTACCGGCCAGTTCAAAAACCGATTCATACCGATCATCAGAAGCCCACGTTGTATGTACCTGCGGATGGATTTTAATACCGATGCATTCGGGTAATTCCAGTGCGGTTTTCATCCGTTCAATGCAATTGGGATCACGCGGATCAATAATCTCAAAAAGACGAATCCTGCCGTTTGATTCGCAAGCAAGTTTACCCTCGGCCTCAATGGAGGTCGGATTTCCGACCTTGAAAGAGATGTTGGGGGCATTCAAAAGGGTTTTGATACCGTAAAAATTCAGTATAGGCTCCCACCCTTTCCAAGTGAGACCGACCACTGGTATATGGAATGGAGTAAATCCGGGGGCATTGGATGTGTGAGCGTGTGCATCAATGATAAAAGGCTCAAAATCCCTGATTTCCGGTTCCTCAGTGTAAATCTCCGGCATTCCCAGCAAACGCCGTGCATTATTTCCGGCGATATCGCATCGGGTCTTCCAATCCAATTTACTGAGAATGAGTACACTCATTGCGGCGTTTTCATCAAGGAAAGGCATTCCGGAGCCGTAGAGCAATTGTCCGCCGACCCCCATTTCCACATAGCTTTCGATTCCCAGCATCGCGCAGAAGTTGGCAATCGAAAGATAAAAGCGTGGATACTGCTTCAACAACGCTGCAAGACGCAGATAATCGTAGATGATCTTTTTATCGCCAGTCCCGTAAATAACGGTTTCTCCGGCTTTGAGCATTTCCTCAACGGCATCAAGCGTAGTTGCAGTTGCCATAACCAGCTTGATATTCTCTGGAAACACTGCTGCCGGGAGCTTGCTCTGCGGAGCCTTGAAAAACTGTGCCTCAAAACCGGCGGGACGCCAGCTGTCAAGCCATGGCAACGCTGCTTTTACCGCGAGATAATTTTCACGAATAGTTAACATTTTCTCTCCTCGTTTTCGTTTGCTTTATCTAAAATAGCATTTTTTGATTAAAATACAAACGTATTTACATCATTTTTGGGCAAAATAAACAATAAAAAAAGAATAGATGATTGTTTTAGTCAATAAATTACTCTGGTATTTTCTCAATACAAACAATTTTTTGAAATCACTTTTTCAGTGTCACCGGTCCGAAAAGTCCGGAGGAATAACTGCTCTTTTCAAAAGTCCGTACGATAAACTCATATGGCGTAAGCGGAGCATTTTTGAGCCATTCCTCCCGTGCATTATCCGTCGAAACCGCATTGGCGATGGTATTAATTAATTGGTTAATTGGTGCCACTCCATGCAAATAACTTTCTATCATTCATTTGCAATTAAATTATTCTCTTTTTGCCGGTTTTCCCGGGGTAAACGTTCTACCCACCTTGTTTTTTACATAAACGCCGCAAGTAATATACCATCCGTACTCCAATTTGTCAAGTGGAAACACAAAAGAGAATAATTTGCCAACTAACCTATTGTCTACAAAAAACATACATAGAATGGCACTAATTACTATATTGCGCACACAAGTTGTGGAGGGTGTTAGCAGCGTTCAGTTTGCTTGAGGGGCGGGACACTGCGTTTCCCTCCCCTCAAACTCCCCTCCCTCAAGAACCTTCCCGTGACTGTTGCGGGTCATTG
>SUWD01000007.1 GCA_015061685.1 Lentisphaerota bacterium
CGTTTATGGCAGAAAACAGATTTCCACCACAACATGGCTGCTGGATGAATTAAAGGCGGACAAGGCAAAAGATGCCGAACGTGCCGCATTGAAAAAAGAGTTGGAAACGCCCGTTTCTCCCCGCAAAGTTGCCCCCAAGCCAACTACGGCAAAAAAAGTTGAGCCGGTGGAAGTTGTCATACCCATAGAAAAATTTATTTCCCATATCGAAGCGTATTTCCCCGCGTTATTTGATGCAAAAATCGAAAATAATCAACTGAGCTTTGATAAAAAGCCCTCCAATGGTAATCAGAAAATCTCTCTATACTTAAATCCGCCTGCGATTCCGGAAAACTTTGAATATGTGGTGGCACTCGACCGCGTTGTGTGGGGATGGAGTACGAAGATTTTTGATAAAAACGACCGTCCGCTGAATAAAGATGGCGGCTATCTGCCGGATGGAACTCCAATTATGCGTTTGCCGTACAACTGTCGCCGGATCGACTTTGAAAGCGATGGCAAAAAAAGTATTCAAGGATATATCAAAAAAATATTTTACCGGGAGATAAAAAAGAAAAAATGAAAAAGTTATTATTGACCATCCTCGCAATTTTGTGCATGGCTCCGGCATTTGCCAATGACCGCAACGCTGAATTGGAAGAATATCTTCCGGTTGCTCAAAAACTCTATGACGGAAAGACCGCTGAAGCCTTGCAAATGGCTGAAGAGTTAAGTCCCCGCAACCATTTTGCTTCGATATTGCTTTATTTGGTTTACAGCCGGGGATACTGCGGTCAAAGCATTGATTACCAAAAGACAGCAAAACATTTTGACCGGATGCTTGCCGGATACAACGACAGTTTTCCCGGGAGTCGGTTTCACCACGAAGAGTTCCGCGGAGTCTGGCGGAAAATGCTGGTTCCGCCGGTCGGAAATCAGCGTTCTGTAACTCTGAAAGCGTGGAATGCTCACGGTAGAGTTGTCAATCAGAAAATCAATCTCAAAGGCAAACAGCCGCTGAAAAACTGTTATTTTGAAAAGACCCGCATCATGGGCAATATCGCCGGAGCTTCCATTTGGGCGGCGATGTCCAGAAGCAATCCTGACCGAAGTGTTTCCGGTGAACATCTACGGCAGACTGCGGCAAAGTTTGGCAGCATTGATGCGCTGTACGGCATAACATTTTCCAACTTCAAAAATTACAGTACCGACCCCATCGGTTTGGGCAGTAATTATAATGATATCCGCAAAGCCGCTGAAGCCGGACACATTCCGGCAAAAATCATGATGGCGGCAATTCTTATTACACCCCAAAATAAATATAATGTATATGACCCTGATAAAGCATATCAACTGCTGAAATCAGCGATCAAAGAGCTTGAAGCGTATAAGAAAACACCCTGCAAACACTATTTGCGGGATTTGGATAATGCAAAGTTTCTCCTTTCTCTGTTGCCAGATCCCAATCAAAGTACGGCAAGACTTGCCTCTCTGTATAATGCTGGAGACGATCAGCGGAAAACCGCCGCATACCGGAAAATGCTTGCCAGCCGGAACGATCACCCGGTCTGTGAGATATTCAAAATTTTCCAGTTGCCGCTCAAAGATCAGGAAAATGCTTTCAAACAGGCGGCAGAGCGCGGCAATCCGAAAATCATTGCCATGCTGCTGCGGCAGAAAACCAATCATTCCGGATACTGGAAGCTGCTCTATCTGGCAGGTAAGTACAATATTCCCGCCAAACACAATCCGCAGCCGTCACAATCATTTTACTCCCAATCATTAGTGGCATTAGAGCGGGAGCGCACGATGATGAAAGAGGATGCGTACCGTCAAGCCTTGAAACAGCTTGCTGAAGTTTATCCCGAAGCAAAAAAACAATACAACCGCTATTTCGGTTCTGATACAGATAACCGCAGTGAGCGTTTCCGTTTTGAAGTCAGCAATCCCGATGCAATCAAAGTTACACGGGAAAATGCTCCGGCAGGGAACTTCTATCTCTTGGAAATCCAGCAGGATACCCAACAGAATTATGTGGATATTTTCATCAACCCCGGACGTTTCAACTTCGTCATTATGCCGCACTATGCCAACGGTAAAGCGTTCCCGACTCCACCAAGTTCAGCAATTTGGACACAAATGCAATATTCCGACGGCAAAATATCCACCACCTACGGCATGGGTTCCAACACTTACGGTAAATGTCCGCAACGCATCCGTATCAACATCGAACCCGGAAGCAAAAAAGGCTTTTTGAAAATCAGATTATGAAAAAAATTCTTTTTTTGACAATATTTTTCTGCACATTGGCGGCGTTTTCCAGCGAGATGAAATTTGCCCTGCTCGGATTGGATGATGCCGGAAAAAATGCGGTTGAACTTGTCCAATCGCAACTTTCCGGGCAGGCCGATTTTGTCGAGCGCTCTGACATAAGTGCGATCAATCAGGAACATTTTCTGCTTCAGCGATTCGGTTCCGCCAAACTGGCACGGCTTTTCACCGGAGCGGATATTTTTATTGCGGTTCAGAAAAATATCCTGACCGCTTTTGAAACCAGATACGGATTCCGGCTGGCTTACCGGGATTTATCTGCCGATTTGGACAGCGCAAGTGCGGAAATCAAAGCGGAAATATTAAAACTCAAAAGTTCCGGCAAAGATTTTTTCAAACGCCGCATCATCTCCTTTGCCGGTATCCGCAACAACTTGCACAGTTCGCTCTTACCTCAAGCGGAAACCTTTTCCAGAACCATAAATCAGGCGATCAATCAGACCCCGGCAATCCTGCTGGAACGCGAATATCTGGTCGAACTGCTCCTGGAACAAAATTTGTCTGGAGCTTGGCAAGAGGCGGTCAGCGGTTCGGAGATTATCCATTTTGAATTCAATCCCGGAGCTGACGCCGGAGAGATCATCTTTGCTGTTTACGCCATTGATGCAAAAAATAAAACGGTTTTCAAAAAAGAAGATACCAATTTGCAAAGCGTGTTAAAGGCGTTGAATGAACACTGTTCACTTCCTCCGGCACAAACCCGTTACACATTGAAAGATGAAGCACGCCGTTTCGCTTCCGAAGCCCGTATCGCCAGAGATGACAACAAATATTTACTGGCGGAAAAATTGCAGTTTGCCGCCTTTGCACTTGCCGGTGATGATTCGCAGTTTTTCGATCTTGGAATTTCCGCAAATGAAAAATTGACCGACCTTTTCCCTTACTGGTTCGCCGCATTGCAGAAACTCATCCATCATCCCCAATGGCTCAAACCACATACCGACAGCAGAAGCAATGCTATGCGGATCATATCCGGTATTTATTACAGACAGTACACATTGCCGGAAAAGTTACGCAAGGATTATTGGAACTTTCTTGAAGCCAACCGGAATATGTTTTTACAGGGCGATGATGTCTGGCAATTCAACTATGTGAAACCGGAACTTTTTGAAACGCACACCGATTATCTGCAAGCCAAAGAGAAGTCGTGGCAAATTCTGTTGAGCAAAAAAATCTCTGCCCAAGATATGTACGATGTTTCAGAAGATCTTTTCAAATACCAGAAAGCCATACCATCACTTCAACGGCAGAAATGGACAGAAAATAATGCCGGAATGCTGCGGAAGGTCCCCGGTTTGGAAATTATGGCAAAAAGTCTGGAATGCAATGCCTTCCTTTACACAAAAAAGTGTACAGTCGAATTGGCATCGGCAAAATATGAAGAACTTTTTGCGATGCTGAAAAAATATCCCGATTTGCATATTGATTCATATCAGCTGTACAACTACCCAAGCGTTAATGCCTATATCGGATTATTGGAAAAAGTAAAATCATTACATAAAAAATATAAGGAGAAGTGATGGTGAAAAAAGTTTTTATTTTCGTCATAACCGCATTGTTTGCAATAAATCTTGCGGCAGAGGATTTTTATACGAATCCGGAAAAACTTCAAAACTTCTGGCACAACAGCCGTAATTTTTACTGCCGCGATACCGCCAAAGAAGCCCAGTTGCAGCAGCTTAATCCGGCGTGGAAAATAGAAAAACTCTGGCAAGCTCCGGGAACGCAGAAAATCTATACCTCAACCAGTGATGATAAAGGCAATATCTATTTTCTGACCGCAGACAACTTTGATTATCAGATATACCGTATTTCCGACAACGGCACAGCAGAACTACGCTGGAGTTTGCCTAAACTGCGTGATGGCAGCGGTGATGGTTTGGGTATGTTTATAACGATGCGCATTGACGGAGATACTCTGCTGGCGACCGAAAGCCGCTATGTATGGATTTCGCAACCCGGCAAAAAGGTACTGTTCCGGTTGTCGCACTTTCCCTTTATCATCAAGGATCTTTGGCTTCAGGACGACCGTTTGATGCTGTTGGGCGAAAAACAGTTGATGAGCTGTGACCGACAGGGCAAAGCACGGAAGACCCACTTTGCCGCCAATCAGGCAGGAAAAAGTCTGTCGCTGTTCCAAAATAATCCGCAGGCAAAATTTTTCGCAGGCGGCACGGGAAATACTCCCGATGAAGTCATTCTCTTTTACGGCGATATGCCAAGCGCATTCGGCAAATATTCTTTAAGCAAAAATGAGTTTACTGAAATCGCTTCATTACCCGGAACCAATGAACAGAATTATATTTATCATGTTACAAAATTCAAGGATTCCTACCTTTACAGCTGGGCGGCAAGACCGGATTGCGGGATAAATATGCAGTTCATTTATTCACTAAAAGAGAACAAATTGACCGTCCTCGGCAGTCGTATCAATGATTATTTGAAGTCATTCTGGAAAGGTATGCCGTCAAATCTGGGCATTACCTGGAATCCGATGCACAATGTCGCAGGTCCCATTGCGTACAACGGCAAATATCTTTTGTATTCCGGGGGCAACGGCACAGGTCATGCCAAATATCAGCGTGAAAGCTCTGCCGGATGTGCCGGGATCGTGGATTTGACCCGATATCCCGAAGGCGTTTCTTTGAAATACCCAGCAGTCAACGGCTTATATTTCGGCAAAGACGGCAAATCCCTACTGGCTGTGGAATACACTCAGGTAACTCTCATTACTCCCAAAAATTAAAAAGCAGGAAATACATTATGGCAAAAAAGAGAGAATATATAAGCTGGTTCCTTGATGAAATTCCTATTTTGAAAGATAAAGGAATCATTCAGGATGATACCGCAAGTGCGTTAACGGAACATTACCGTTCAAACTTGGCAGCATTACCGACACCGCGAAATATATTTTCGCTGGTCATCGGTATACTCGGAGTTGTAATAACCGTTGCCGGAGCGATACTTTTTCTCAATTACAATTGGGATATGTTTCCGAAATCTGTCCGCATCGCTCTGGCATCGATCCCGCTGTTGCTGGGAGCAATTACCGCATATTTAACTATTTCCAAAGACAAAACGCAAGTGTGGCGCGAAGGCTCGGCGATCATGACCTCGGCGGGAGCAATGACATTGATCGCGGTTCTTTCGCAAATCTATCACACCGGCGATGAACTTTATGAATTTATGTTTCTGATTTCGCTGCTCTCTTTGCCGTTGATCTACATTTTCAACAGTATCGGCTTGGCAACACTTTATATCTTTTTCTCCTTCTTTGTCATTGAAAGAGCTATTCCGTGGTGGAACGCATTTTTAATTGTACTTATTTTGCCTTATCTCTTCTACCATCTGCGGAAAAATTCCTCTTTTGGCGAGTGGAGTTATCTTTTGGCGCTTCTTGCCGCCATATCACTTTTCTTTGGCAGTTCAGTAGAGGTTTACGGAGCATTTACCATAATCCTTATCTGCAGCATATTTATCGTCAACGGCGTGGAGTTGATGCAGTCAAATGTGTCGTCCCGCAAAAATCTGTGGCTGATACCACCTTTTGCAATGCAAGTCGTTGTGCTTGCCATTGGAAGCAGTACCGAGGAGTTGTTCAGTTGCCGTTGGCACAAAGACGCCGCTGAATTATGGACATTCGCCATTGTCAACGGGGTACTGTTCCTGGGGTACATGTTACTCTTTTTCCGCAAGCGCATAACTTTTGAAAAGGTCGCAGGAGTGCTTCTCATCATGTTGACCGCAATTCCGATGTTGTGTGATGATATGGAGTGCCGCGAGTGGATAAAAATCGGCTTCAATATCTACATGGCAGCTTATGGTATTGCTCTTATCCGCAACGGTATCAAAAGCAGAACTCTATTGCTTTTCAATGGCGGAACCGTTACAGTCGGCGTGCTTACCGCGTGCCGGTTCTTTGATTCTGACATTGGACTGCTTGCCAGGTCACTTGGTTTGATGGTTCTGGGGATAGGCTTTCTGTTGGCGAACCGCTTTTTTATCAAATTCAGCAAAGGTAAGGAAACAGAACAATGAATAAGAATAAAATTTTACTTCTGGTGCTTTATACTTTGGCACTTGCGGCAATCTTGTACTATCCGGTCAGTAAGATAGTAAAGTTTGAAGTTTCGCCGGATTATGAGGAATTCAAATTTAAAGCAACGGTTTACGATCCTTATGATCCCATGCGCGGCAGATATGTTCAGTTGCAGGTAACTCCTGATATTTGGGAATCTGCCGATAGAGATCTGGTCCGCCACACCGGATATGCAGTGATAAGGAAAGATTCCAAAGGTTTTGCCGAAGTTTTGCGGTTAACGGCGGATTTTTCGCAACTGCCCAAAGGCGAATATGCCGTTAAGGTCAATTCAATATACAGCCACTGTAAAAATGAAAAAAGCAACATTATGGAATATCACTTCACATGGCCGTTCAACCGCTTTTATCTGAATGAATTGAAAGCCCCCGAATTGGAAAAGGAACTGCGGCGGCGGAATACCCCCATGATTCTGAAGGTGAAAATTTTCAATGACGGATCATTTGCCGTAACCGGGATGGAAAAGCATTGAGCATGTTGTAATATGGGTATATCGTGGTAATTGGTACCATTCCATACTGGTAATTGGTGGTAATTGGTGCCATTCCACATAAAAAACTATCCATAAAGAATTTATAATTAAATTATTCGCTTTTTTCCGGTATTCCCGGACGCAAAAACAACTGCACGTCTTTTTTCCCGTTCCGCCCCCGATTCACAGGCGGGGAACGGAATAATTAAATCATAAAGGCTTGATTTATATACTGTTCCATAGAATGGCACTATTTTATTGGTGAATGAGGTGGGGTTATTTCTTAACATTTTTTTATTTTATTTCAATATTAAACATTTCTTTAAATGACTTACGCATATTGGGACGACACGGACTATTGTAATCCAATCCTTCATCGAAAAATAATAATTTTTTTGCGTCATCGTATTCTATATATTTTTGTGCAAAACTTTTGACGAAAGGCATATTTGATTCATAATCGATATGTAATAACATTTTTATCCAATCATCTAAACTAAGATTATCATGCCTGACATTTAATGTTTGAGAAATGATTTTTTTAATATCTTCTGATAATGGTTTTCTCACATCATTGGGAATAGAACATTGTTCAAAAACCGTTAGTAAACGTATTGTGTCAATGCATGGATTGTGCGGGAAATCTTCTTTTGATTTTATATTTTCAAGATAATATCTCAAAAGTTGCTGAAATCGTTTGATTTCCCGCCGTTTTAAATGATTTAATAAGGCTGTATAATAATAGTTCCCGACCCAACGCAAGTTCCATCTGTCTTCTTTTGGTGCGAAATCAGCAGGTATGCGAAATGCCAACACTTCAAAAGGAATATCTACCGGATATATTTGATACAATTTATTATCTTTGATGGTAAAATAATCATACAATTCCAAAGGCACTGTTACTGCGTCATTATCTCCACATATTATATAATATTGTCCTTTGAACTTTAAACAAAAGCGTGGTGCGGTGGTGAAGTTTGCCCGATACTTCTTGCCATCAAACTTAATATCCCCTTTATAACTATATGTGTTATTTCCCCATAATGTAAGTGGGCCAATATTTTTTATAGTGGTTCTCCGTTCTTTCCATTTTGAAATTTCAAATGGGATAGATTCTGGTTGTTCATTAGATGAGGCAAATGAAGCAACACAAAATAAAAAAACATTACAATATAAAAACAATGTCTTAAACATTTTCACCTCTCTATTAATCGGTGTCATTCTGTATAAATGGCTTTCTATCATGCATTTGCAATTAAATTATTCTCTTTTGCAGGTCTCCCCAGACGCAATAATCTACCCGCTACTGTCAATAATATATCTCCAGTCAAGCAAATAGTCAAGCATCACCAAAACGCAAGAGAATAATTTATTTGCAATTCATTGTTTAAAAAGCAATTACATGGAATGGCAACAATTAACAATTAACTATATAAAGTTTTTTTATTATGTGCATTGCCAGTACTTACTACTGAACAAGATTGGTTAAAGATTAAGGAAGATGAAAAAAAGAATATTACATGCCAATATAAAACGCACGATATCCATATATAACATCATTTTCTTCTGTATAAATCTTGCACCCCCACCAATATGTTTTGATATGAAACGAAAGATTATCATTTGTATAAATTTGGATTCCATTTTTTGACTTTTTCCATGTCCCACGAACTAAAATATTAATATTTATATTATCTGTGTCATAGTTAATGGCATAAAAAATATTATTTCTTGTTAAAACAAAAAAACCAACACTTCCATCGTGAAGAGACTCACATAACTCCGAATAATACGTACCACATGGGTTAATTTGGATAAAAAAACTAAATAAAATAATTACAGCACAAAAAAAGATAAGCATAAACTTATATTTATTGGCAAATAGATATTTACTTATCTGCATAAAATTTCCTTTCGTTCTCTTTCTCGTACAGAAGATTGGTTGAATTGGTGCCATTCCATACAAATAACTTTCCATCATATACTTGCGATTAAATTATTCTCTTTTTGCTGGTTTTCCCGGGGTAAACGTTCTACCCACCTTGTTTTTTACATAAACGCCGCAAGTAATATACCATCCGTACTCCAATTTGTCAAGCAAAAATACCCAAAGAGAATAATTTATATGTAACAAATTGCCTGTCATTGAGATATATAGAATGGCACCATTTATTTTTTGCACAGCGGTTATAGATATGATAAACCCCGGCACCAAGATTACGCCGTGGAAGCCGTCCCATAAATTGATCCTTTCTATTCACTTAACTACAACACCGGGTAAAAATAATATATCATCCGTAATCCAATTTGTCAAGCAAAAATCCCCAAAGAGAATAATTTACATGTAACAAATTGCCTGTCATTGAGATATATAGAATGGCACCATTTACTAATCTCTTTGAGAATTTTATCTGCTTCGGCGTTTTTCGCAACAATATCCTTTTCCCAAGCATCTGCATTTTTAAGAATATCAACCGCCCAGGAACGGAGATCCTTGATACTTTTTACATATTTTCCGACTTTGCTTTTGAATCTGGTTGTCGGTTTATTCGGAAAAAATGCTTCACGCAACGCTTTCAGCAAAGCAAGAGATTTTTTGAGAACACCCTGCTCGGCAAGTTTGGCATAATCCGGGATCGGAAAAACCTTGCTTGCCGGAAGATTGTATATTTCCTCATCTGACAAATCATCCTCAAGGTGGCTTTGTACTGCCTGCTTGTACTGGTCTTTTCTTGCACCGCCGATCTTTTCGCCGTAGTCCTCGATCTTTTCCGGAGCGGATTTTTCAGCGGAGGGAACAGAGGGAACGGAGGGAACGGAAGTTTCCTTTTTGCCCTTGCCCCGCATCTTGTCGGAGAGGGTCGGTTTATCAACTTGCTCACCTACTTGCTCAACCGAAGCGGCGGTGGCGGACGGCGTTTGTACGGATGGTGACGGATTGGTACGGATGTTTACGGAAGAGGATCCCTCTGCCTGGGGAACTGATAAGTTTTCTTTAGAAGTTGCCGTATCGGTATCAGTGGTCTGTGCATTTTCTGCACTTACCACCTCGGAAACGGCATTGGCGATACTCTTTTTGCCGATCAATACCTCTCCAGTGTATGGCAAAATTCCAAAAATCTAAAAAAAAAAACAAAATGCCGAATTAAAAATTTTTAATTTTTTTCATGTTTTTTACATTTATATACTTGAAAAATCGACATCCCGGTAATAAATTAAAATAAAGAACAACCATTAATCTTTTTTTTCAAACAACAAAAAGGTGCAGTATGAAATCGTTTATAAATATCACCAGACTGGATTATATCAAGAAAAAAGATATCATCTTGTGCAATGAATTAAAAATGCTGCAGCATCTTTACGGAATTTACAACTCCAAAGCGGTGGAATTTATCATCAAAAATAATCTGCTCCGTCATGAAGCAGAGAAAGAAAAACTTTCATTCGTCGCTGTAAGAATCGTTTTCAAAGATATATGGGAATGGCACATCCCGGAGGAATTACAGAAAATTATAGCCGAAACCGGAAAAAAGCTGCTCTCCGGCAAATCCGGACCGATGGATTGCCTGTGGATATTGAAAAGTACTTCAGATAAAAAAATCCCGGTATTTTTCTGCGATATAATTTTCTTCCTGCCGGATTCCACAGACAAAAATTTACCCGATGTCGATGATAAAATATCCAGCAAAGAAAATTGCATTGCCGATTCACGAATCCTTTTCTCAAGAAAAAATCAGGAAAATTATACCAAAGACTTGGAAAAGCTTTTTCACCCCAGCCAAAACAGTACCGTTCTGCAATGTGAATTCGCTCACGATATGATCGTTTAATTTCATCTCCACCAACACAATCGAGTAGGAGGCTGCCCATTATTTGAGCAGCCGTCCTCTCACACCACCGTACGTGCCGTCCGGCATACGGCGGTTCAGTAACTTGTGTACAGTTCATTATAACGGATGAAGATATCGTCATATCCCATCTGAATAATGCATTTGTCAGTCAGGGTTCTCTTCAATATCCAGCTCTTGGATATATGCCAATACCCCTTGCGGGTGTTTGCCAGACTGCGTCCCTGGTTTCTGAAAATTCCTTCTCGAATTTCCACCTCACGATGGACACCCTTTACTTTCACTGACAGTTCCTGCTGACAAGTCTGTACTGGACTTTCACCGGCAAGTCAATGCACGTGCCGTGCATACGAAAAGATATTATGAGATACTCCTACAGGTCTCTCATAATATCTTTTTTCACACAACACAATCAGACTGAAAGATACTCTTTCCCATCTCCAAATATTTTCAAAAGCACAATCAAAGCATAGCACCCGGAACGGGCACTCGCACGCCCGATCAGAACTTCATCAAAACCGCCATGAAGCAGCGGATATGACGGATCATCTATCTGGCGGCTGAAAAGGTGTTCAAGAAGTTTGCTCAATGATCCGGACGGTAATTTAAAATCCAAAGGCAATGATTGCGTTTCATATACCGCATTCAAAATCACCGGATCTGCAGCACAGCTCACTTCAACTCCGCCATCATCACCCTGCCGGGCAAATACCGCATTGAAAAATTTCTCAATACTGTGCAAATATGCCTTGTTGCCAGTCAACTTGTACGCTCCGGCAAGTCCAAGCGTACCCAAATCATCATTCCCACGATGCAATCCCTGTTGAGGATCATTCTCCGGAACTTTATTTGTCGCCCCGTCCACACTGCGGAAAAATCCGTCTGACTGCTGAATTTCCGAAATAAATTTATCCGCAATATTACGGTAAAATCCGCCAATATATTCCTCATTGCCGGTCTCTTTGAAAAGCTGATAAAAGAAATTCAAACTCCCGCCGTGAAAACAACCATGCAAATGATTGAATATCCGCAGTTTTGTCCCGGCAAATGCCGGTTCAAACTGCTTGCCCCAATAGGGCCATCCGGAAGAATCCATCCCGTTTTTACGAAACCATTCATACCACAGCAACGCTCTGGTCAGATATTCCCGGTCACCGGTTTCACGGTATAATTCAATCATCGCCCACGCTGCCGAAATGTTATCCCGCACATAAAACCACGGAGTCTGCGGTGACATCTCACGGAATGCTCCATAACAATCCGGAAGAAAAGGCGAGAATATCTGTAAACTTTTCAAATAACGTGCCATTCGCAACGCTGAATCGCGATATTTCTCGTCACCAAAAACTTTATGTGCTGAAAAAAGTCCCATTATGGCAAATGCCAAATTCCAGTTGCACGCATAATAATTTTCATTATTTTTTCCGACATCACAAAAGTAGCTGCCGGATTCTGCGGCATAATGATCTTCCGGCTTCTGGGTCGCCAGAAGCCAATCTGCCACTTTGCGGGCAACACAAAGAGCCTTTTCCTGCAAGCCGGAGAGATCCTCTCCGGCAACGATCATCCGATTATTATTCATCAAACGCTCACTTCGTTACAAAAATCCGGTAATCCCGGGCAGGAACAGTATAACGGATACTATTATTTTCCACCGGCACATCACTGCCGGATTCAGCATCTTTCAATGCAGATACCGTAACTCCCAATGCCTTGAATTTTTCCGGATCAAAGGAAATTTCCGAAACCGGTTCTTTGGTATCATTCATCACAATTATCATTACTCTGCCATCCAATACAAAGGTGGAAACCATCAGCAATCTCTCTTTATAACCAAAAGGAGAAGCCGGATCTGCATAGAATACAAATTTTTCGTTGCCGTCAAATTTGAATTCGTCAAAAATCTCCCAAACCTTGTCATAGCTTATACCCATTACCGGCCAGACCAAAACATCATTCACCAGCATATACCCGGTAAAGTGCCGCAGTTTGTCCTGATACAAATGCAAATGTTTATGTGTCCAATCCTTGAAATAACGATTCGGGATCGGACTGTGATAACGGATCGCCCGCTGGAATTGCGGAATAAAGTAATTCGGCACACCGTAATTGACGGAACGGAAACATGCCCGGATCATATCGGGATCAAAGACATTTTTGTAATCCTCGTCCACTCCGACCGTTTTGCAATACAATTCACCGTCGATCCACAAATCAGCAAAACTGATCGTCGGAGTAACCGCCTTGCTCGACATGTGACGCATGATCAATGCATCCGGGAATTGAGACTTCTGCAAAATGTAGATCCGCTTCGTCAAATCTCTGGTCGCCCGTAAATTGTAGGTCGGCCAGACATTGCCGTCACTGCCTTTGAAGCCGCAGCCGTGGACACTGTTGGAGCAAAGCTGTGCATCCTGATTGTCAAAATAAAGGTCTTTGTGACCATACTTTTTCATAAAATTATCAAGATAGTACAAATACCAATCCCGCTGGGTTTCCGGCACCGGACAATTCCAGGCAAAAATTGAACGCGGCTGATTGATCGCCCCATAGAAACCGGCATCCGGCTGGGTTTTGCTCCAGGTCAAACACCAATAGGGCCATTCGGGATAGTAGGGATTATTGGTAAATCCGGCAAGATAAAGCAATTCTCTGCCGTAAATTTTACGGATACGGGCCAGATCTTTTTCATAATCAGGACGCAGGTGAGCAGGATTCAAACTGGAATGACGATTCGTCGCCTCCCAGAATGGATGAAAACCATCGCCTTTTTTACTTCCTGCCCGCAAATGACGCCATTTTTTCGCCAGAGGACGCACCGGAGTAGCCTGAATTCCGAAACTGAAAGTCAGAGGGCGGTCAACAGTAATGTTTTTGTCAATAAAATTAAGCCGGAGCAAATTCTCATTTTTGCCGGGAATCAGCTGCAAGCTCTGTTGAGGTTTGTTATTGTACCAATCCGGCATGGTTTCACATACCCACTCAAAACCGCAATTATCATTGCCGACAAACATCACCCGGGGAACCCGGTACAAGTCCATATTATACGCCTGAAACAAACCGTATGATCCGGGTTTGTAATCCAGATAATACTTCGTCATTGAGTTGAAAAGTGTGGAAGTCTCCTTGCGGAAAGGGAAATCCAGAATCAAACTTTTGACTTTGACATTTTTGGCAGTCGGAGTAAAAGTGATATCAAACCAGAGGAAACCGTCAAATTCAGCATGAACTTCACTTTTAATATCAAAACCGGGGGCTGATGCTGAAGCGGAAATATCCACCGCTGACGGAGTTGCTTTTTTACCGGTGATCACCGCATTGCCGCCGACAGCTTTGCCGTCAAGCAAAAGACGAACCGGAGAAGTGAACAACTCCTCTTTGCCGCTGATGATATTTTCCGGCATGATTGAATTGCCGAAACGGTAGTCACGATTCCAACAGGATATCGTATTGCTTTTCGCATTCCACTGCATCGGAGTCCAAGGCACAGGAACTATGTCCTGCTTGCCGATATTATTATTCTCCCACACTTCCGGACGTTGAGCCCGCCGGAAATCCATCTCTGCACTGCCGGCGACATTACCGTTTTTACGGTACAATGACACTTTGATTTTATAGTTGCCGAAAGGAATGATTTTCTCATCTATCGGCAGGATATAGAGCGGTTTCTCAGACACAAAACGTTTGCTGAAAACGACTTTTCCATTTTCAGCACCAGTAAACTCAACCAAAGCTTCAAACGGAGTACCGTCTCCCTGGGAACGGTTGACATTGAATTGAACATTGATGATCTGTTTCTTGATATCCACCAAAGTAACCAGACGTTCCGGAGCAACCGGAGTGGTATCATCTCCACCGACAAAACCCCGACCGTAAGAACTGTAACGCTCCCGGACATCTTTCGGATTGAGCATCATGCTGTAAATCATGACTTCATCTATCAGAGAAGTTCCCGGATGACCGCTCCACTTGTGAGGAAGAAGGCCGCCGACGCCGATCTGGGTGAATTCACCGGGCATGTGGGGAATATTTTTCTCTCTGGCAAGAATACCGTCAATATAAAGTGCCGCCTTGTTATCTCCCCAGGTGGCAACGATAAAATGCCACTCACCGCGTTTCCATTTGCTCACATCGGCACTCAATTCGCTCCAGATATTGCGATTGTTTTCCTTGCGGCGGGGACCGATGAGGAAACGGAGGATCGGGCCGTAGGAATTCGGAACCTTATAAATGATCATATCAGCATCCCGCCCCTGGGCCCGGAAAAAGACGTGGTAACTTTTATCCGTAACATCCCAATCAAGTGCCTGCACCCAGAATGCAACTGCACCGCTCTTATTGGAGATGATATTTTTTGCCGGATAAATAATGTTGAAAGGCTGACTCTTGTCTTCAGATGCACCGATCAACGCAGCATTGCCGACCACTCCCGGACGCAAATATGCCGCCAGTGTTTCCCAAAGCATCTCCTGTCCATGCTTACCGGGAGTGGAACCGCCGGGGCCGCCGAGGGCGTGAAAATCCTGATTGAATTCACAATGGAAACTTGCCGCGGGGGCAGCCCACAGGGAAACTGCCGAACCGATCACAGCGGCAGCAGCCATAAAAAATTTTGTTTTCATGTTTTTTCCTTTCCAATTATAAGTACACAAGTCTGTCATAGAGTAAAATTTCATACGGTAAATTATTTGCCGGCAACAGCGGCGGCATAGGCTGCGGAAATCTCTTCTGCGGTCAACGCCCGGTCATAAATTTTAAGCTCATCAATTGCTGAATTCCCCGGTTTTCCCTGCCATTTTGTCGGATATAATCCACCGGCACCGAAACGGATAAATTCTCCGGGCATATATGGAATCTCTTTTTCTCTGGCAAGTTTACCGTCCAGATAAAGAGCCCCTTTTCCATTATCCCAGACCGCTGTAACAAAATGCCACTCATTGCGTTTCCAGCGTGTAACATTGCCCCGCATTTCCACCCAGACCTTTTTGCCGTCAACGGAACGCAAAGGACCAATAAGAAAACTGAACATCGGATGCGGAACTTTGTACAGAATCAACTCGGCATCACCGCCTCTTGCCCGGAAAAAGACATGATAATACGGGTCTGCCATATCCCAGTTTATGGCTTTGCACCAGAAAGATACAGTACCGCATTGGGAATTGAGAACACCGGAAGCAGGATAAAGTATATTGAATGCCTGACTTTTGTCTTCCGAAGCTCCGATCAAAGCTGCCTTACCGGAAATCCCGTCAATCAAAGCCGGAAGTTCTTTCTGTGCATGACTCCCTTTTATCACCCTGTTTTCCTTACCGTTGCCCTGATAATTTTCATCAAAAGAGGCGTAAAAAACCGGAGTTTCTGCAGCACAAAGCAAGACGGCACTGAATACCGCAAATAAAACAGCAAACTTTTTCATCACCACAACTCCTGATCTGATTTATTTTTTGCGGGAATAGTAGTAGTAGTAACGGGTCGAAGAGTTGTCAACCACACTTTTACAGGTCTTTTTCAACTCATCTTCCGAAAAAGACTGCACATGGCCATCAACCATACCGGCATTAAGAAGTTTATTATGCCGGGTACCGAGCGGAAAAGAAAAATGGGGATCATAAAGTGCCGCTCTCTGGCTATAATTGGATGTTCCTTCCGAAGCATCCCCTATCGCAATAGTCGCACTCGGCATCGTCACCATATTGGTTTTCACCCAGACATTCTGATTACCCAACCCCAAACTGTATTTATCATTGTCTTCAGGTTCCCCCCAGTTGTAACCGTAACCGCCATCCCAGGCAAAATACTGATTGGCGATCATCGGGGAATTAAGCACCAGACTGGGACAATGAAACACCCCGCTGGAAATAGTTTTATCCATCTTGAAATTGGAAGCAACAGTTGTAACGCCGACATATTTTGCAATCATATATTTCCAAGTTGCAAAACCGTATGATGCATAAGGTTGAGATGACCAAGTGGTAGAAAGAACAGGAAAATAATCATCGTTATCTCCGGCATACATTGAAAGAGCTCCTGAAATCTGTTTGCAGTTGGAAATACAACTGGCCGCCCTGCCCCGCTCTCTGGCACTATTGAGAGCCGGAAGCAATATCGCCGCCAAAATGGCGATGATCGCAATGACTACAAGCAGCTCAATGAGGGTAAAAGCTTTGGCTTTTACCCCTGCCGGCAGGGGTAAACTTTTGGTAACATTCTTCATTTTCATTCTCCTTGGGTTATTGATTGAACAAAAAAATCAAAGTTGTATTTCCTGATTGTACTTGTCAGCATTCTCATAATAATAACGGATCTTTTTATCCAGCATTTCCACGGCATCACATCCCTGACGCCTGCCGGTCATATTGTAGAGCAACTCCCAACTCAAAATAAAATCCATCAGCCGCAGCTCCACCGGATCATCACTCCGTCTGAAATCAACCGCTTTGCGGGAAAAATAACCGTAAAGCGGAGAATCCGGAGACAATACACTGCAGTGCAAGGATTGAAAAACACCGGAATTCTGTGCCATTTGCTGCATCTCAACTGCCCGCAGTTTTTTGATCAGACGCAGCTCCTCCTCCACAAAACAAGTGTTTCTATTCAGGACAGCAACCACCGGAACAATCATGGCTCTTTTTCCGTGAGGATAGGAAATTTCCACAAGTCCATGATTTGTCAACTGAGGCAGCTCTCCGCCCCTCTGACGTCCGAGCAAAGTTATAGTCCCCTTTTGCAGCAGCTCCAAAGTCTGTTCCTGATCAGAAAATCTGCCGTGCGGCCACAGTAAACGACCATCCCGATACAAACTGGCGGCTCTCTCAAAAAATTGCCGCAAATGAGCTTTTTCATCATTGTCCAGAGGACGTCGATTCCGGTTGAGAACATCTATGCCGTTATTTTGAAATAATTCCGTACTGTGCCGCATAAGCAATGTACCATTTTCCGGCGTGATCGTTCTTTCGATATAGTCAAGAACATTTTCCTCCGGGAGCGGCAAAGGAGTGCCGGAAATACCTAAAAGGTAACTTGATACAAAACCGACAGGAAATATTCCATCAGCAAAATCACCGGATTTCAACAACAGACCGTCATCCAGATCAGAATAAAAATCCAATGCTTCACAATGAGTCAGACGATCCATCTCCCCTGCAGAATGAGCAATAAAACGCAAACCGCCGATCACGATGTCGTATCTGGTGTTTTTTTCAGAAGATTTGTAGTGATCAAATCGGACATTCAATTCAATATCCGGATTTTCCCGGGCAAATTCGTCAAAAAATCCGTTCCAGAATTTCAACTGCCAATCCTGATAATCCTCCAGCAGAACTGTCAACGTTTTCGCCCCGGCATAACGCCCGAATACCCGCTCGCCGGAATATTTCTGAACCATCTTTGCCGGTTCCGGTGAATACAAAGAATATATCCCGTCTCCCTTTTTCACCTTGACCAGTTTTTCCTGTTTCAACAGCTCCAATGTCTGCGAAACAACATTGACACTGACCGAATACCGGGCTGACAACTCTTTCTGGCTGGGCAATTTTTCCCCTTTCGGCCATAAACCGCTGTTGAATTCCTCAAAAATAAGGTCAAAGAGCTGCTGATGTTTGTGCTTGATCATAAATTACTTCAACCCGAGATGTTTACGGACGAATTTCACTTTCTCTTTCTGATAGATTTGAGAAACAGTGTGTCCTTCAAGCGGAACATGGATCATGACCTTTTCGCCCTTCAATTCGTTGAATGCAGCATAAACCGTACTCGGAGGACAGGTCGTATCCAGAAATCCGCAACTGACCAGTGCCGGAACATTTATCAGAGAAGCAAAGTTTGCCGCGTCAAAATAAGGAGCATATTTATCCGGATCCGGACGGTTGAATAACTGCGGCCAGCCGGAACCACGCCCGGCACGGAAACCGCCGTGATCACACAACGCCGGAACATTGGCAGCAAGTGCCGTGATATTTTTATTCAATCCGGCAAGAATCAACGCAGATCCTCCCCCTTGACTGCTGCCGTCAAAAACCATGTGTTTGCCATCATACTCTTTCATCGCTGCGACGTAATTGATCGCATGATTTACCGCAACATAGACACTGCGGAAAAAGTATTTATCCCGGTCTCCGGCTCCACGGTAAGCATAAGTACCGGTCTTGATATCCTCTTTGTAGCGGCGGGCCTGCTCTGTACTGTTATCAGCAGTGGGAAACTTATGAACATTCATCGAAAGTGTAATCACTCCGCTGGCAGCGTAACCAGCCGGACCGGAAATCCCCTGCCCTGCTCCGGGAACAGTAACCAAAGCCGGATATTTTCCCTCTCCGACCGGCACACTCAAATAACCGGTAATTGTTTCATCATTCAAGCTTTTGACACTGACATAATAGAGGGTATATTTGTCGTTGCTGCGTTTTTCATCTTTCGTCAATACGACGGGATTATCAGCGACAGCTTTACATCCTGATTCCCAGAATGTAATAAAATCATCCGGCAAAGCGTAATATTTACGGATTTTTTCCGGTTCAAATGCCGCTCCCGAATAAACAGCCTTTTTACCGTTTTTGACCATAACGCCTTTTGAATCGACCAACCGCACCAGAATAAATCCCGGCACATCCAAAGTAAAATCCAAATCAACCGGCTTGCCAAGCGAAAAATCTACCGGGATACTTTTCAAAACTTTCCGGCCGCAAAAAAGAAATTCAGCTTTGCAAATGTCACTTTTTACCGGGACGCCGTTTTCTGTGGCAGAAAAAGTGAATTTCATTGCTTCACCACACTTGTAAACCGGCATATCTTTATCGGTTTTAATGGAAAATTCAACAGCCATCAACGGCAGAAACAACATCGCCGCAAAAACTGAACTCAAAAATTTCATACGCATAAACCCACCTCTTTCTGATTATTTTTTGACCGGAATCACTTCCCGGATCTTTTCTCATCTTTCCAATGCAACGGATGAACCAGCAATGACACACGGTCTCCCGGTTTGCACTGCCGCAAACGTTCCCTGATCTCCCACCCGGGATAAGCACTGATATCGGACAGCCGGACATTGGCTTTTAACCGGTATCCCTCATACTCAAAACCGTAATCCGCCAACGACCATTGCCCGTAATGAAAAACTTCACCTTTGTACTCATAACTGCCCTTACGGCCGAATTCGGAAAACATAAATGTATTATTCAACTTCAAACGGTTGAGCGGAGAACCGTGTGATACACACCCGGTAATATTGATCCCTATCGAACGGTAATATTCCAATTCCCGGTGTTGAAATGCCAATGGATCGGCATGGTAATAAAACATGATCGTCAGCAAATCGTTATGCACTCCAAGCTCATGTCCGAGTGACACCAAAGAAAGATAAAGATCATCCATACAGCTGAACCGGTAAAGTTTGCCGTCTTTGCGAACTTTGCCATAATACAATGCCGACGGCAGAATATAATACGAACCACGGAGATTCAATTTTTTTTCTGCCGCCGCCATTCGTACCGCAGTTTGCGGATCATGATCGATATCATGCCGGAAATAGACCATCACATGTTCCGGATCATCCGGTGCAGATGCAAATTCTTTCCCCGGCAAAACCCGGTAACGCGGATCGCTCAACTCATCCAGCAGATCCAGATAATCCTGAAAACTGTTGCGGCTGGGAAATTTGGATATATACTTGCCGACTGCGACCATATTGTCGGCAAATTTCACCTCATGATCAACAGCAAATATATCTTTGGAAAGCACCGCATCGGCAGCGGATGCCCCTATTGCCAATGCACCACTCAATAAAATTGACGGAATTTTCATAAATATTATCCCCATCATTTGTCCTGATGGGGATAATATATTACACAAAAATCAATTTGTCAAGTCAGTAAATCTAAAAAATAAATTTATTTTTCAATTTACCGCAATCACTCTGTTTCAATCACTACCATTGCATAACCGTAACTTTCCGGCATACAAAATTCAACCCGGTCACCGGAAACAGTATAATCGATCGCAGTTTTTTCAGGAGCCAGAAACACATTCTTTGCTTTTTTGCCATCCAGCCGGCAGCTTACTTTCACCCCGGTCAAAGGCAGAGAATCCTCCACCATCAAACTCTTGCCACGCAAATCCGGCAAATAATTAAGCAGATGGACTATACGGCAATCCGTCTTGTCTGTAACAAAAACCCGGGCAAAACTCGGCAGTTTTTTATCTGCTGATGTCAACGGCTGCGGCAGAAAACGCCGGAGCATGATCTCCAAAACTTTCCGCAGATCCGGAGAGGTCTGATTGTAGTAACTCGTCCCCAACGGGAATGAACAATAGGCACACTGTTCGGTAAATACCAGGAAGGGTTCCCCGGAAAATTCAGCAGGCGGAGTATAGAAATAAGAGTAAACGCCATCCCACTGCAAATTGTAATAAGGAGCAATCACTTCACCGGCGACTTCACCATCAAGCACTTGCACTTCAACACCGTCAGTATAAGTTGCCAGCGGGATATCCGGCATTTCATCAGCGTATTTTTCATCCAGCTTGAAATATGCCGGATTGTGTTTGCTCTTACCGATATAGCGGCAGCCCCAAGCCTTTTCAAAGCCGAATGCTCCTTTTTCCACATCCAAACCGGATGTTCCGGTGGCAATAACTTTACCGCCGGATGCCAGATATTTCTCCAGTTTCTCTTTCAAAAGATCATCCAATTCAACATTGTCTGCCAGAATGATCAAAGAATACTTGCTCCAATCCGCTTTCGCCGGAATGAAATCAAACTGCATACGCAATTCGGAAAGCATCCGGGTAAAACCGACAAATGCCGGAGTCCTGCCCAGTGATTTGGGAACAATGATCGCCATATCCACTGCACTGGCAGCATTTTCAAACCACGGATCATAAGGTTTTATTTTCCGGTAAACATTGCCGATACGCTCGAAAACACTGCGGAAAAGATCTCCGCGGGGATGGAGATGATCTCCGATATTGGGACGCATACCATTGGCAAGTCCCAAAAACATATCGTATTCAACAGCTTCCTGAGTACGCAAACTGCCGAAGTCTCCCCAGGTGTTGAATCTGCCGGTCATATTCAAAATCGGACAGTCAAATTCAGCAACATTACGCAGGTAACGGGCGTAAAGCGGCAGATAATCATAGCCCCAGCCCGGACTGTTGGGCAGACACTCACACTCAAGATAAGAACCTATACAGGCATTTTCCAAAGTGGAAACACCGAGGAAATAGGTCAGCAGACCATTTTTTCTCGGTTCAAGCATAGCAGAGATATCTTCTGCGAAACTCACCGTTGTCCGGCGGGCAAAGGCAATGACATCCTCTTTGCAATCCGGATTCAATCCGGCTTCACGCATTTTAGCTATACAATGAGGGCAAATACAGGGAAATACATTGAAACTGTCAAACAGAAATCCGGCAACCGGATATTTATCCCGCACTTCCCGAATCAGATCAAGCAGATACTCTCTCCACGGAGAATTGGGACACATCGTCCGCATGTAAGGTGTCACCCAGCCAATATCAAAAATTTCCGGGTGCATAATATTGCCGTCCAATCCGATACGGCACCAATCGGTGTGTTCCAGAGCGTTTTCGTAAGAAAGACCGCAATTGAAATATGCAGAAACCTGAATACCAAGCTTATTACATTCCCGGACAACATCTCCAAAAAGATCATGCCCCGGCTTAAGTGACGGATGACGAATTCCTTTTTGCGTATCAAAGTAGCAGAATCCCTGATTGCACTTGGCATGGAAACCAACCAGTTCCACCCCGGCTTTGTGCAATTCTGATGCAAAATCAGCCGCATCAAAATTATGCCCGACATCGGGACACTTCTGCATAGTGTGCATGTCAAAAAACATTGAATATTTCGGCTTGAACATATTTTTTCCCTCTTTCTAAGGTTGAGATTATTGAGAAATATTCCATAACAACATATAATCATGTCTATTTAAAATAGCACTGATTCTGCCATTGTCAACAACTGCTCTCTGTCCATTTTCAGCATTTGTCAGATCAAGGTCTTCTACTCCCAACTCCGCAAGAGCAGCTGTATCCAGAGAGATATCCACTTTATCCGAATTACTTTCGTTCATAATTACCAGCATCAATTTCCCGTTATCAATATAACCAGAAACCATAACTCCGGGATCACTTTTCCACGGAACAGATTTTTCAAAATAACCGATAAAAGAGCTTTGATCACGTAAACCGAACTTCGCTTTCAAAGCTTCCACAGCATTGATATTCACGCCGAAAAGCTGGAATATCTGGGCATCATGCACAAGAAAATATCCGGTAAAATGACGGATTTTGTCCATCTGCTGCAGTCGGGCCTCCGGTGTTTTCCACGCCGGATAACGCTTGGGATTGTAAACCGGTATCACCCGGGTAAACTGCGGAATAAAAAATTGCGGAGCCCCCCACAATGTACCACAGAAGGATGCTCGGAACATCTCCGGAGAAAAAATATTGAAGTAACTCTCGTCATCCGCAACAGTTTTGTTGTATAATTCTCCATCGACCAGCATGTCAGCAAATGAAACAACCGGTGCTACCGGTTTTGCCGACATGTGCCGGATCAGACGTCCGGCAGGACGCATTTCCTTGAACATCGTGTAAACACGCTGTGCCAAGATACGGGTGCCACGCAAATTAAATGAACTGTATCTTCTGCCGTCAGTGCCGACATAACCGCAGCCATGCCGCGGATTGTCGCACATCTGGGCATCAGAATTATCAATGTATATATTGGGGATATCCAGCGTTTCAATTATATTCTTCAGACGGTCAAGATAAAAATCACGGTACTCCGCTGAAGCCGGACAAATCCAGGTGAAATAACTTGCCGGTTTGTCAATACACCCGTAAAGTCCCAATTCAGGCGGAGTCAACATCCATTCTGAACTGTAATAGGGCCACTCCGGGAAAGTAGGAGTTATGGTAAATCCGGCAAAATAATAAAAAAGCCGGTTCCCGAAACGGCTTTTTTTGGTCTCAAAAAGTTCACGATATTTTTCATCACTCCGGACAGCATCAGCATAGGGGTAATGATGGTATCGGGACCAGACGAAATACGGATCAAAATTACGGTACGGCGACCATGAACGCCAATTTTCCGGCATCGGACGCATCGGGACACTCTGAAAACCGAATTCATACTCCAGAGTATGGTCGATCGTTATCGGGGTATCGACAAAATTCAACAGCAGGTAATTTTCATTTTTCCCTGTTTCAAGCTGCAAGGTTTTATCCTTATCTTTATTGTACCAATGGGGCAATTTTTCGCAAAACCACTGCAATCCGCAATGCTCGTTACCGACAAAAATCACCGGAGGTCGGGTATATAAATTCATGGAATAATTATCAAATTTTCCGCAATGCCCCGGTATATATGACATATAAAATTTATTCATCGAGTTAAAAAGCGTCGATGTTTCCAATTTGAAAGGGAACACCAACTGCAGCCTTTTGACGGCGACGCTTCTTTTGGGAGAAATTTTCATTTTCACCCAGACAAAACCGTCAAAGTGTGTTTCAACAGCAGAAGATATGTAAAAATCAGCATTTTCACTGTCAATCTCAAAAACGGTCATATCTCCTGACTGCCGAAGCATTTTCATACTCCCCTGCAACGGAAGTTTTTTACCGTCATGCAACACTTCGACCGGACGGCTCAACAGATTTTTTCCTCCGGCAGTGATCTGAAGCGGCAAAGAATTTCCGGAAAAATCATAGGAAAATGTTTTTCCGGAAATTTTACCATCAGATTGACTGACAGATAATTCACTCCATGGAGATACTACTTTTGAAGTAACTCCCAGATTGTTGCCTTTCCACGATTCCGGAGTTTCCGGCAATAAAAAACGGATCTCTTTGCGGCAGATATCCTTTCCGGATTTATCTCTCCCTGTTATCGCAATAAGATAATCGCCGGAAGAAAGATTTGCCAATGGAATACTGATCAGATTCTGTGCCTGCATTTTATCCGGATTTTTCAGAAAAACACGATCTTGGCCCCGGAATAATTCAATGCTTCCGGCAAAAATCGATCCTTCAACAGAAAAATGAAGATCCAAAACCTTTTTATCCCGGTTGACAATTGTTGCGACATCCCTTATTTCCGGAGCTTTATCACTTTTTATGCCGGAAAGGGTCAATTCATTTACTTCATTGAGAGAAAGTTTGCGGTCAAATATCTGCAATTCATCGATCAAAGTCAACCCCAGCGGCGTTTTCCATTTATCCGGATACAATGCCCCCGCTGAAAATTGAGTAAAGCCTTTCTCCGGCAAAGCCTTGCGACGTACTTTCGAAACTCTTTTACCGTCAATGAAAAGTTCTATGAGTTCCCGGTCGTAAGCCGCCGCTATATGATGCCACTGCCCGGCCTGCCATTTTTTTATACTGCCGCCGGCACTGCCCCATAAATATTTGCCGTCAACCGGTTTTGATGGGCCAAGCAGAAACATAAGATTATCTGAATTGACATACTTGTAAATAATCAATGTCGCATCCGGACCTGACGCCTGAAAAAATATATGAAAATCCTTGTCCTCCCCTCCCCAATTCAGCGGCTTGACAAAAAATGATACAGTCCCCTGATCAGTACGGAGCAGAGAATTTTTTTTATACACCGCATGGTAAAGCTTTTCTTTTTTCTCACCGGCAGTACCGACAACTGCCGCCTTGCCGGAAATACCCGGCTGAAAAAGATTCTGCAGCGTTTCCCACAACAACTCCTGGGAAACTTTTGCATCTATCCGCCCTTCTTTGCTGTCAGCAATAAAACTTTCTTCAAATGATGCCGTAAATACTGCATCGTTTGCCAAAATCATACCGCTGCACAACAACAGCAATCCGCAAATTGATTTTTTCATATTTCACCTCCCCGGCTTATCAGCGATACCACCATGCAACTTTGTAAACCGGACGATCTGTTCTGTTGAATTCTGTCATCCAGTAATCTTTGGTGTGTGGTTCAACATGTCCGTCAACTTTTAAAAAATTAGCATTCCTTCTCCCGCCGTGCCGCCAATACAACTTGGAATAGTTGTAATCGGTCGCCTGTGAACCGCCTGCCCCATCCATGGCGACCAGATTCAATGACGGATTTTTCAATGAACTGAATTTACGTACAATTTTTTTGTACGGGGAACCGCTGTCCCGGTCAAAAATCATAAAGTATGCCATATCATAGCCGTAATCATTGTTCTGGTCTGCATCGTTGTAAATGACCGGACATTTCAAATGGGAACGGATGGGCTGACTGACATATCCGGCATAATAAAGACTGTTGATATGCGGTTCATTTGCATTTGGATTCTGATAAAACATTCCTTCATTATCATCCAGATAGAAATTAAATGCCAATCCGAGCTGTTTCAAGCGGCTGGTACAATCTGCCATCATCCCCCGTTCCCGGGCACTATTCAATGCCGGAAGCAGTATCGCCGCCAGAATTGCGATGATCGCAATAACAACAAGAAGTTCTATTAGAGTAAAGCTATTCAGCTTTACTCTCCGTGCGGAGAGTTGAGAATTTTGATTTTGCATGACAGACACCTCCTTTTTCTTATATGATCTCTTTCCCGTAATTATACACGGAATCTCTTTCTACTATTTCAACCGGATGCAATTGCTGATTTTCAGCCGTAGTATTTTTTTGCTCTATTACCTCAATCAGCAGCCGTACCGTCTCCCGCCCCATCGCTTCAAAGTCCTGAACCACCGTTGTCAACCGGGGAGAAATATTTTGGGAAATAATTGAATTACCAAAACCGATAACAGAAATATCTTCCGGGACAACGATCCCGGCGGAACCGGCTTTGCGGATCAGCACCGAAGCAATATGATCATTTTCACAGATAACAGCATCGACTCCCTGACGGATAAAGGTACTTAGAAGTTCCGTCATTTCATTTTCCGGCTCACTTACATGGATCACTTCCGGTGTACCGGACAGATAATATTTCTTCATACCGGCAATATATCCGCTTTTCCGGCGAACAATATACTCAAAAGAATCATTCCCGCTCATCAGGAATACCGGCTTTTTATGCCCTTTCCGAAAGAGCAATTCAACGGCACTCTCCACTCCGGCACAGTCATCGGAGGTCACACCGATATTGCGGGGATTGCTCAAATTCACCGTCCCCCAAGGAATTCCATTTTGTTCCAATGCACAACTTATTTCACTTATTTCAGAGAGATCGGCAACGTGAAAAATAACCCCGGCTGCTTTCCAGCCCAAAATTTTCCTGATGATTTCATGCTGGGAATTGTTTTTCAAACGGTGAACCGTTACAGTATAATCCAACGCACTGGCACAATCCAATACCCCATTCTGGATCCTGCCGGTATATTCGACAGATCCCATTTCCGCAGTTACAAATGCCAGCACCCGGCTGTGTTTTTTGGTCATGGATGCCGCCATCTCATTTTTGCAATACCCCAATTCTCTGGCGGCGGCAAGAATTTTTTCCCGGGTTTCGGGACGCAAAGATTTTGCCCGCGGATGATTATTCAAAACCTGTGATACAGAACAGATATTGATCCCGACTTTTTCAGAAATATCTTTGAGCGAAACAGGCATAATACCCTCCCTTATATCAGCTAATCGTTTAGCTTATCAACATGTTTATAATTTACACTTTAAAATCTGAAAAATCAATAGCTGTAAAATAAAAATTTTGTATTTTTCAAAATTTGGCAATGTCCCAAATTTTGTGAACCCCAAGCAGGAGCTTATAAACAAACATTTCTGTTAACGTATAAAACATACCGCATAAGTTGTGATTTTTCAACCCGGCAAACACGGGGTTGTTTACATCCGCCGCAGGTTTGATTTTTTACAAAAAATGAGACAAAAAACAAAATTTCATTTGAAACGATCCCGGGGAATCACCATCCAGGCAGAGTGCAGAACTCCGCCGTCAAGCAAAAATTTGCCCAATATTTTTTGCATGGAACTTTTCCACGGTACACTGTCAACACCATCATTGACCGCCTTTACTCCGAATACCCGGAAAACTGCATCAGACACCTTTTCCGGTTCAGGGATAATTGTCCCAAGTTTCTGAAATTGGACAATGTTACTGCTCTCCGGCAGCAGCTCCTGCAGCTGCGGATCAAGCAGCCATGAGTGACAGATAAAAGCATGCCAATCAAGTTCCGGACGGTAGATCCGGAAAAATTCCTGCATCTTTTCCATTGATTTACGGCACTCTTCCGGGGGCATAGGACCGATGGCAGGGATATGCAGATTTATCACCTGCATTCCTTTCTCAAGAATCCATTTGCCCGCCGGATCAGTCAATTCTTTCCACAATGGATAGATGGTATTGCATTGAAGTCTGCCGAAACGGATGATCCTGCCGAGCAGATGACAGCGGATGAATGCCGCCGCATCCCAGGACAATCCCCATGTGCCATAATTTTCCTTATGATGCAATGACCACACCCGGAAGTCAAGCATGGTATCATAAAGCAATTCCACTGGCCACTGCAATTTTTCATACAGCTCAACTGCGTGCGGATAATAAGCTGCCGCAGCAGTAAGCAGAAGCTTACCCAGCTCATCGCCTTTCCACGGCAGTTTATCCGCACTTTCAGGAATTTCAGCAGAAAAGAAATTTTTGTGCAAATATTCCAAAGCATTTTTGTATTTAACATCCTGCCAAACAGCATTGATCGTTTCCACAGCTCCCGGCTCAAGCTTGAAACACTCCGGGATAAAAATCTCTTTCATATTCAAAACTCTTATTCTTAAATATTGTTATTGTCTCATTTTTTTGTGAAAAATCTTTCCTGCGGTGGTGCATTGCGGGCAATCTCTTGGCAAATCAGCGGACGTTTTCGCAGTAATGTACGGATAGTACACTCCTGCTCATCCGCCTTGATTTGTCTGCGACCTTGCCTCACACTGCAAGCACCGGTTAGATCGAACCCGTGCTTGCCGGTTTGACAAATCACAATTTATGTGATATGTTTTATACGTTAACAAAAATGTTTGTTTATAAGCTCCTGTTACGAGTTTCACAAAATTCGGGACATTATCTAAATATTATTTTTCCAATTCCGCCGAAAGTTTTCTCAATTCTGCTTCAGCTGCAGCTGTTCTTTCCGGGAATTGTGCCGCATCGGCCGCCGGATACAAGGCTGTGGCAACAATACTGAAAGTTTTCCAATTTTTCCGGATTTTTCCACCGCGAACCGGGACATAATACAGTTTACGGTCAGTTATACGGTTGGTCATATCAAAAGCATCAGCAGTCCCGAAATTGGCAGGCTGCGTAATCACCGTTACCCAGCCGCACTGAAATGCAGGAGCAAAAGCGGCAAAATAATCCGGACGTTTCTTGAATTCCGAAGAACGTTTCTCATTGCTGAATTTACCGTTCTCACTTTCCCCCTTGCGGCCTTTGTAAATAAAATCGGAAAACTGTTTCACCCACGGATGCATCGCATGATAGATCGTAGCATTATCGACGGTTTCAGTAAGTTCGACATGGTTGTATTCGATAACATTATTTCCGGTGATACAGAGACGGTATTCAAGGATCGCAGAATACAACTTTGCTCTTTTTACCATCTCAAATTTTTCAACTTTCACCGTTCCATCCACCGGTGCCCACTCTTTACCGTCAACCTTGAATGAAATTGATTCAATTATCTCCGATACTCCGCTGTCACGGTGCCCCGAACCGCACCATCCCTTGCGATTAAAATTGAGAGTAGTACCGCTGATCGCTCCGCTGGCACGGCAAACTTCTTTGCCGTTATACCAGATACCGGCAATATTCCACAAAGAATTTTTGGTCAAACGCACCTCGATCGAACCGGATGCAACTTTGAATTCAGCCGGTTCAGCCGCATAAACAGCAAAAACGGCTCCCAGCAACGCAAAAAACATGGTAAAACTTTTCATTTTTGTCCCTTTCATGATTTTAATTATCTTTATTTTCACCCCAAAGGAAGTTGCGGTAATTTCTGCGGAAAACCCGGTCAAAAAGATCATCCTGATTTTCGTAATTGAATACACTTACCTCTTTGGGAAAATCAACCTTTGAAAAGATCTCCGGCAATCTTTCAAAAATCGGCCAATCCATATCCTTGATCAAACTTAACGTTTTCGGACTGTAACGGTTTATTTTGGCATCCGATCCGAAAAAACAGCGATCTCCGGCAAACGCACAGGTGAAAAAGACTTTTTTAATGGCATCTTCCCGGAATATCCCCGATGCACCGGGGGTCGAATCCAAAAACATCTGTGCGGTAAATTTACCATCCCCATTCCGATTCAAATAGATGAATTTACCGTAAAGTGCCACCAATTCATCACACCACGGCCAGCCGAAGTGTGCCAGAGCGAAACGGAAATCCGGAACTGCTGCCAATGGCTCAAAATTCATCGGCTGATTGTATTTATTGGAAATATTTTCACTCCACAATCCGCCGCAATGAAAGCTGAAAGGTTTTCCTGCTTCGGCAACGGCATGATAACACCTCATTCCCTCCTCCGGATAAAAATCAGAACAGATCGTCTTAAATCCGGCAATACCTTTATCTACGGCTGCTGCGACTTGCTTTTCCACATCATATGCCAATGGATCGATCCAGAAAAAGGGATAAAATCCCGGCGTCTGCGAGGTGAATTCCAAAATAAAATCCAATCGCTGCCGCCAATCTTTCGCCTCCGGCAACTGACGGTAACGGTAGGGTGCCAAGCTGAAAATAAATCCGCCGTCAACACCGGCTTCTTCCGCTTTTTTCAAAAATTCTCCGGGAGCAGAACACTCCCCCGGCTGTAAATGTATATGCCCGTCAAAAACCGGCACATTCTTTGAAATATGCTCCATAATACCAATATTCCTGTTATGTTATTTCTTCCTGATAGGAACCAACACCACCTTATCAACAGCGATCTCGTTTTCCCTTGTATCGCCGGGAATATACGCCGGTCCGGTAAAACGGATATAAAAGTGCAGATCATAGCGGTTTATATCCGGATTATTATCTTCCGGACGGAAAGCCGATGCCAGATTGATCTGAATTTTCCATAAATGAGCCCAAAATGCACTTTTGCTTCCCAATTTCACATCCCGTAAAACATACCAGTGAAATTTACCGTCTGTCGGCAGATTGCGTAAACGTACAGATTTACTGCCTACTCCGGGAGACCAGATACCGCAACTGGTCACCGGCAAAGAACGGACTGTATCCTCGCCGTGATAATCCGCACCGGAAGCATTCTTGCTTACCACGACTTTCCCGGTGGAAGCATCTTTATCATCTTTGATTATACTGGTTACAGATACCACTCTGTGAGGCCAGCCGAAAACTTTCACCCCCGGGATCCCGGCAAATTTTTCCGGGATCCGCAAATCAGCGGTCAATGCCTGATAACGGGGTTCAAAACTGCCGATAAAATATTGCGGATTTGTTCCCTGATAACGATTTATCTGTTCGATTACCAGCGTGTGTAATTCCTTGAATAAACTCTCTTTGTCAAATCCTTTGGCTGAAAAAAACCCCATTGTCTTATCCCGCTGATAAAGCGTGAACCACAATGGAGTAATCCTTTCACCCCGAACATGGTAATACTCCGGTGAACCGGGTGCAGTCTTTTTTTCCGCCTGCAGTAAAAGTTCGTGGATATAAAGAAGTTTTTCCGGAGTCAGAAATTGCCAGTCTCCGACCTGCATCATCACCTGACGGCGGGGTTCAGCGGCGACACCTTCACGCAAAATATTCAGATATTCTTTCATTTCAGCGGCGGCACTGCCGTAATAGCCGGAAATAAATTCATCAATGATCTTTTCCACATCTGCATTGCGGTCAACCATCAACCGCCCGGCGAGATAATATTCAAGATCAATGAAGTTCTGCGGAGAATCAAAGCTGCGTTCCGCCTCAATAAACACCGCCTTGATGCCGGAATCATGAAAACGCCGGAAATCACTCTGCAATGCATCAATAATCACTTCCGGACGGGGCGGATTGAAAAAACTGCCCATTCCCATATTCCAGTAATCCCACACCATCATATTTGATCCGGTTCGCTGCCAACGCTCCAGCAAATCAGCATACTCCTGATTGAATCGGCTTCCCAATGGACGGAAACAATCGCTTTTCATATAAGGATCACAATATTGTATCAATACGTTTGACCGCGGACGGATGGTTTTCGGCGGCTCAACTGTACTGCTGTAAGCAAATGTGCGAATGATTATTTCCGGATACTCCCGGGAAATATTCTCTGCGACCTGATTGATGAAAGTCAAAAGCAATCCGCAATCCCCCTCGGCATCAGCAATCTTTTTACACGACGGACACAGACACATGAAACTGGTCTGATCCATCTGTGATATATCATAGACCACCGGCGGGGCATCCGGATTCTTTTCCCGGTCACTGCGGATAAATTTCAGCAAAGAATCAGTAACGATACGGATTACATCCTTATTGGTCATGCAGAAGTTTGCCCCCTGCGGTTTGCCGTGAAAACGTTTACCTTTGGCATCCATACTGAAATATTCCGGATGAGTTGCGAAATATTTCTGCGGTGGAAGATAGTTGTAAAAATTGTGATATGGGGGTATTTGCGGGGAAAGCCGGAAAAGATCTCCTTCATAAAGATCCCGGAAAGTTTTCTGGTTATTGTGGCTGCCGTTGAAATTATTACGCAGGCGGTGCATTTTCCACTTTTGCAAAGCTTCCGGAGATTTCAAACGATGAAAAGCTATCGGGTAGAAATCAAAAATATGACGCCCTCCGAAGTCCGGTTCATTTTTCTCCCGGATCACCGGGATCTGAAATCCGCTGCTCTGCGGCACTTTCACCGTGTCCCATGCAAAAAAACGCACGCCCAGTTTGTTCAGAAAAGCATAAACTCCATACAATGTACCAATCGGACGGCCACCGGAAATTATCAATCTTTTTCCATCACCATCCAATACCCATTGTTCTTTACCGCAAGCAGAAACATCGATCCCGGCGGCACGGGCTTCTGCGGTGTCACCGAGAAAAATATTTTTATCTCCGGCTGATTCACGGTTGCTTATCCGGCATTTTTCACCGGATATCTGCGGCAGAAATGCCATTAATTCCTCTGCCGCAATCTTTTCAAATTTTGATGGATTTTCTCCGGTCACAACAACGATGTCTGCACCGGCAGTCAGCACGGCAAAGGAGAAAAACAATAATAATTTTTTCATAACTTACAACCACGGCTTGTTGATTTGGACATTGGCATCGCCATCCCAGCTTTTAGCATTTTCCAAGCCGGCAGCTTCCACATGGCCGTCAACAAAAAGAATATTCAACTGTTTGTTGTGTCTGAAATGAGTCCCCTGTGCCCCGTCAGAATAGCAAAGCGGATCGACAGCATCCAGTCCATTGCCGCTGTTTTTGCTGTTCGGCTTGATCTGATAAGTCGCCCGGGAACTGGTTGCTGAAGAGAAACTATCCATCAGCAAGGCGATATTAGACGGTGCCCGCATGGAATTTACTTTAACAAAATTGGACGTTGTCACGGCATCATCACCATTCCAGCCGCGGTCACTGTATGCTTTTACATTATTGGCAGTTATCTGATTTTTACAATTCAGATAAAGCCCCAGATTTATACCATAGGAACTGGGGGTCTTCCGGTTTTCAACTCCGGGACAGAATTGAACTCCCTGCTGCTGGAGAGAAACTGCTTCCAGTTTGGCTCCCGACTGATTCCAACCATCCAAATAAGTAAATAATCCGGTTGTTTCGGCAATCAATTCCGTCCAGGGATGAGTGGAATTATCGGTATATTTACCGGTATCATATTCTGCTCTGGAGGCTTTGCTGGGGATCCAGTCATCAAACATCTGCTGATAAGCAGCAAAAGCCATTCCCATCTGTTTCAGATTGGCTGTACAGTTGGCGGTTATACCACGCTGTCTGGCACTATTCAATGCCGGAAGCAGTATCGCCGCCAAGATAGCGATTATCGCTATTACCACAAGAAGTTCGATCAGAGTAAAGCAGGACTGCTTTACTCTCCGTACGGAGAGTTGATAATTTTGTTTTTGCATAACACACGCCTCCTTATTGATTTGGTTGATTGCAGGAATCTAAAATATTTTTGAGATAACTTACTGCCCGTTTGATATCTTCAGCTTGTTGAGGACCGCTGATTTCCCTTTCAATAATCATTTCACCGGAAAAATTCAATTCTTTCAGCTTGCGGATGATCTCCGGGAAGTTAGCCTTGCCCTCACCTACCGGCACCTCTTTGCCAAGAAAATTGCCATTCACCGGGAAAATGCCGTCTTTAACATGCAAGTTACGGACATAAGGACCGAATACATCCAGAGCATCGACCGGATTGCCTCTGCCGTACAATATGAGATTGGCGGTGTCCAGATTTATTCCCAGATTGGGTAAATGCAGATCTTCAATTGTCCGGAGCAAAGTCGCAGGAGTCTCCTGACCGGTTTCAAACCAGAAACCCAAGCCGAGATCACGGCAGTAAGCAGCCACTTCCCAAATGGCAGAAAGTGTTTCACCATACAGCGGATCGACCGGACTTTCCGGAATAAATCCGCAATGAGTGATTATTGCCGGAGCCCCGATCATAGCGGCAAATTCCGCACCTTTTTTTAATTCAGCGACCCGGCGGGAACGCTGATCCCGGGGAACCAGACCACAAGTGCTTGGGCCGCAACGGAAGTTCCAGACGATCCTGCCGGTATATCCCGCCCAGAATGCAGCAAGACGGATGCCGGAATCTTTCAAATCCTGTTTCACCTGCTCTGCCATTTCTTCAGTAAGCTGCGACATATCCCAGTTTTGCATCTGCACAGTTTTAAGACCATATTCAGCGGCAGGGAGGAAAACATTTTTTCCACGCTTCATCATCGTCAGCACGCCGATATCCGGCGAAAAAATTCTATTATCACTCATTACATACACCTCACCAGTTGCGTAAATTATCTGATACTTGTTTCAATGCTTCTTTGACCGGCAGTTTTCCTGAAAAATCCGCAGTTTCCAAATTTACAAAACTTTCCCGGTCAAGAGCAGAAAGAACATCCCACGAACCTCTGACATCCAAATTACCGGTGCCAATCATAGCATTTGCAAAATATTTACCGCACCGTTTCAACGTTGAACCGGGTCTTTGCTCTGATGATATCAACCAGTCTTTCAGATGGATATGAACAATTTTACCGGATAATTTCCTGATACTTTCCGGAGCTTCCCCGGCAGTAGCCATATTACCGTAATCCAGTGTCAAACGCAGCTGCGGGACAGCATCAAGAATTTCCAGAAGCTCTCCGGAAGTTGTCACCGGACTTTTCAACAATCCGGTGGGTTCCAGCGTCAGACGTACCCCGGCTGATAATGCTTCCGGAGCCGCCCAAGAGTAGAACTCCTTCCAGCGTTCCCGGTCTTCAGCAAGAGACTTCTGATTTTCCGGGGCGAAAGGCGGGATCATCATTACCGGAGCTGACATCGCAACCGCTTTGTCAAGCTCAACAAGGAATTTATCACGCCACGCCTCATCACCATTTATAAAAGCTGAAAACAACGGAGTATATGCCGCAATTTTCAATCCGGCATCAACAGTCAGCTGCCGCAGAAATAATGGGTCTATATCTCTGGTTGACGGGAATATCCAATCCACCGCCTCCATACCGCAATATACTGCAGTGTCAACGACTTCCCGCGGATTGTCAAATCCAAGTACACTGGACATCATACACAATTTCATCTGTTTTCCCCTCCGGAGATCAACTGCCTTATCCGGTTGCAGCAGGCAACCGTTTTTGCAGCATCAGCTCCGCTGCAAATTACTTCAGACTTTCCTTCTACTGCATTGACAAAATAACGCATTTCGGAAAAATAAGGATCTTTCTGTTCCAATTCGACTTGCTTTACCCTGCCCTGCAAATCATATTCCCAGCAATTCCCGGCATGATCTCCGGTCAATGTGCCTTTTTCAAAAAATGCCCGGTAACCGGAGAAAAACGGGAAACTGGATGGCGTAACAAATCCCCCCTCAACCGACACCCGGCATCCGGGGTAATGTAATACAGCAGAGGTATAATTGCCGTTAAATTCCCGGCACAAAAGAGGATCAACGGTAATATTTTCCGGTTCACCAAGAATAAAACGGGCAAAATCAATGTCATGGGAAGTCAGATCGAAAAGAGCCCCGCCGACAGCTTTTACCGTTGCCGGATCACTCCAATTGCCCCATGCCGGTACACCGGTGATCCGCCGCAGCTGGAGAAATTTCAATTTTCCCAATCTGCCGCCGGCAACAGTTTCCTGCAAATAAGCATATTCAGGAATCAACCGGACAACATAGCCAACTGCAATCAAACGATCAGCAGATTCTGCACACTCAAGCATGGAACTGCACTCTTTGCCGGTCAATGCAAAAGGTTTCTCCACAAAGACATGGACTCCATGTTTCAAAGCGGCAAGAGTTCCGGAACAATGGAGGAATGTCGGCAGGCAAATCACCGCCGCATCAGGAGATGTTTCTTTCAATGCGGTTTCCAGGTCGGTATAGTGAGGAATTTTACAAACATCATTTTCGCAGATGGAGACAGTTTGCAGATTTCCTTTTACCGTTTGCAAACGCTCCACCGGACTTACCGGATCGACGATAGCAACGACCTCCACATCCGGCATTTTCAACAAATTACCACAATGGGTCTGTCCCATAAACCCGAAGCCGACAACCGCGAACCTCATAAAATCTCCAATTTTTTGTTTTTTCTTCCTGTCTCCTTTAATATACCGGATTTTCCTCCTAAAAGCAACCCCTTTTAATATAACAATATTAACAAATAATAAAAGTATATTTACAAAAGAAAATTTATGATTTTTGCTCGTTTTATCGTTGATTGATAACTGTTTCAGCAGCATTTTTCTGCCACTGCTCCGGCTCCGCATTGAAAAATACGGTCGTCATGCTCCACTTGAAATCAACATTCGCCGGCACTTTTTTCTCCCTGACCGGAACAAAATAAAGTTTGCGGTCTGACAGACGATTCCACAAGAGGAAAGTTTCTTCCTGAGTAATCGGAGAAATCGATTCAAGCTCCTGAATAAAACCGGTTTTCATCCGGGGAGAATATCCGGCAAAGCGGAACGGATGTTTCAAAAATTTCATATCCCGTTTGTCTGAAGCAAACACTCCGGATTGCTTTTCTCCGTTGCGGTCAATAAAAAGATATTCCGTAAAAATCCTGTTCCACGGGTGCATGTAGTGATAAACAGTCATCCCCATCGGGCGACGCATACGCATTTCAACCAATTCAACGATTTTTTCAGGAGAAACTTTGACGGAATATTTCAACTGCATTTCTCCAACGAGAGAAGTTTTTTCATATTCAAAGCTCTCTGCCGCAGTTTGACCGCTGACCGGATGCCAGACAGCTCCGTTAAGGAAAAACTTAACCCCGACCTCTTTTTCTCCGATACCGTTTTCCAGATGTCCGGAACCGACCCAGCCTTTACCGTAACTGGTAGTTGTTCCATACCATGCGGTATTGGCAAAACAACACTCCGTACCTTTGAACCAGATACCATTAAGATTCCAGAAGGAGCGTTTGGAAACTCCGACGGTGATTTCACCGCACTTTACCTGAAATTTATCCGGCAGCTCTGTTCCTGAAACTGCCAATACAGACAAAACAGATAACATAAAAAGAATTCTTTTTTTCATAATTGATTCTCTCCTTTGTAATGAGTTATTTTCATGGATTTAAGTTCTCCGCAGAAAAACCGTGGAAGTTTATTTTCCCCCAAAGATCCATCGCCGCCGAAACTGGAAACAGACATCCAAAGCGGTATTCCTGAGCAATGGAATGCAGCTGTTTTCCCGTTTGCCGATATGGAAACGACTTTTCCGTCATAGCTGAAAATCACCTTTTGCCAAACATTTTCTGCCAATTTTACACCGGTATCAAAGCTCAATTCTCCCGGATCAGCAGCATTGCCGGTACGACGGCGGAAAGTTATCTGCAGTCCCTGTGGACGGCTGACCAAGCCGAATCCGGTCTGATATGATGGCCCATACTGGCGGAACAATATCTGTTCACGAGCCAATTCCATCGGCTTGATTTCAAATTCCATAACAAATCCGCTTCTTTGGGAGATAAAAGAATTCGGAAATGCCACAAAATTACCGCTTTTACCGTCAAAGGAAAGTGCATAACCACCTTCCGGAAGTTTTATCCATGCCGGAGATGGAGTATTGAGCAAATTTGCTTTGCGGGTACTGATATGGCACCCCGGCACCGTAAAACGTGAACCTAAAGTCCCCTCAAAACCGGTGGACAGCGACAAATAACTGCCGATATGAGCCCAGAAATCCCGTCCAGAATCCGAAGTCAAAATATTGCCGTACAATGGAGTGAAATTATATTCTATTTCTTTCACCCTCTCTGATGGCACAGAAAATGATATCATTCCCCGGCGGTCAGACCAGGAGTTTAACGTACAACTGCGGCACGGAGATTTCTTATACTCCGGCAAAAACACAGGTATCCACCAGACTTTACCATTGCGGGAAACCACCCGCAATGCACAAACTGAATCCGGATTATCACAAACAACCTTTTCCCTGAAATCGACATCGAAATTGTCCAGAGCCATCGGCAGGCGTGTCGGCCGGTACAAACGCTCCACAGACACCACCAGACCGTCAGCAAAGACATGGGATACTATACCATATTTACCGATATCTTTAAGAGGGAAACGGTGGGTAAAAGTTTTACCATTCAAAACTCCGGAAAGTCTCTTGCCGGAAACAATTATTTCTGCATCCGGTACTTCCGATGTCAATACCGAAAATAATTGAGACTTAACCCACACATCTGCGGTGAACTTCTTTTCTCCGGGAAAGCCCTGGATCTTTTTTGCTGATACACCAGAATTTTCTCCATCGGCAAAACTGATGACAGAAGGCATATTCCTGCCGGACAGAACCGCATTTATCATCAGCATCAGCGGATTATTCAAATAACGGTAATTCACCCGGAACAACGCCCGTAACGGATCGTGCTGCAAATACTCATTTTGAGCATCAAAAGCAAATATACTGTTGCTGTTCTGCACTATTTCTGCAGAAACGATCTTTTCCGGGAAAGATGCTTTCACATCAGCGTAAAACTGCACAACGCCGGGAAAAATATCTTCAGCTCTTTCTGCTTTGATCACAGCCTTTTCCGGAATAAGCACATTATCCAACGGTGTATTGAACCACGTCTGATCATTGCATACTGCCGAACGTACGACTGTAAACGGCAACCCTCCGGAAAACTCCCGCATTTCCCCATTTCTGATGATCTTCAATTTCGGACGGATCAGACGGGCTGCGGCAAATTTCTCTGAGTCAAGCGTTACAGAATGGGCCATCAAACGACTGCGGTCAAATTCAAATTTTTCAGATTCATGTACTATATTTCCTGCGTGGTCAAGCAATTCAATGATCACCTGATATTTTTCTTTTTCACCTCCGTCCGGAACATTGAGCAGCTCTATTTTGAATTCCGTTCCAAGATTTATCTGCCGTCTCTGGCTGACGATCAAATCCGGGAACCATGAATCTCTCCGGTATTCCGGAGATCTTATGCCGTGCATTTTATCCATCCAGTAACGGATTATTTTCTGCAATGCCATAGGCCGGGCTACAGTGGGTTCCAGATTGGTTCCCTCATTCAGCTCATCCCACTCAAAACCAAGAGGAATATCTATTTTGTATTTCTCACACAGCTCAAGATATTTGCGTATCGTTTCCGTACCGTCCGCCTGAAGCGACTGGGAACCATGGTAACTGGTATAACAATGCATGACCTGAAGCATCAATACTTTACGGCCATTAAATTCATCTTGGGCACAAACAGCAGAAAAGAGCGGCAACAACAGATCGTCATAAACTTTTACATCCAAAGTCTGATCACGTCTGCCGATATAAGAAGGTATATCCAATCCTCCGGAGATCCGGCAATAACGGGTGAGCAAATCAAAACAATGCAAAAGCTGTATCGCAGAAATTTTGCCGGTTTTCTGATATAAAACAGTGGGCCACTCAAGTTTTCCGTGTTTCCAGCCGAATTTCATATAATGGCCACTCATCTCCGGAATGATCGTAAAATCATAACCGTCTGCACATTTTTTCAATTCGCCAAGATATTTCTCCAATTCTTCCGGCGAAAGGTGGTCACATTCATAGGTAAAAAATACTCCTTTCCCGGCAACTTTCAGCGAATGGGGATTTTCTGCAACCTGACGGAACAACTCTTTTTCCGGTTTGACCCTGGCAATAACACGCAACCCCGGTACAACAATCATTTCCGGAAACTTTTCTGCTGCCTGATAAAACATGCGGGCATTGCGGTTATAACTTGCCCCGGCAAAAAAAGTACATCCTGCCCTGTACTTTTCCATCAATCCCAAACCTCTGGCAACGCTTGGTTCCTGAAACGGAGAATCTGAAGGAACCCACAGCTTGCGGTCTGTAAAAAGTTGACGGTCATACCAGAAATTGGAGGTTTCATAAAGCCTGCCGATCCGCCACGAAACCACTTCCATGATAAAACGTGGTTTGGCAAAAAACGGTTTCCTTTTCAAACCCATTTTTTTCATTTCGGCAATCAATTCCGCCCCCAATGAAAAATCTTCTTCGGAATATACCGTTAATCCTGCGGCTTTTTCCCTGTATTTTTGAAAATATTCTCCTCCCGGAAGCAGCAGAGGAAAAAGCAGCAAAAGGAAAATGATTTTTTTGATCGGGAAATTCATATCAGAGAGCATTCCAATACTGTTCTTTATTAGCCCAGCTGCCCAGTGCAGTTCCGGCATAAGGATTTCCGCCGTTTCCGACCACTATTGATTCAACATGACCGTCAACAAACACAACATTGACAGAATAATTGTGCCGGGCAGAGGGGAAACCGACATCTCCGGAAGTATTTTTATAGTTATCCACGAAATAAAATCCCTTTACCGGATCTTTATTGGATTCACTGTCCATTACCGCATACAATGTTGCAGAATTACCTAACCGGGATATTTTGCAGTTGCTGCTGTCAGTATGCCCATTGGATTGCGTTTTGCCGCTGCCGGCACCACGATAATTTATTCCGTATGTACAGTTGGCTCCAACGGTGTTGTTTCCGATTCCATTATCTTCCTGCTTTGAACTTGCTGACGGACAGGAAAACACATTGAGCGGTACATGTCCCAACTCAACCAATTGTCCTGCCCAAGTTACCGATTCCCCCGGTTGTCCTCCGCAATAATTGGGATAATAATCATCAAAATCCTGTGCATAAAACGACAATCCCAAACTGATCTGCTTCAAATTGTTTATACAGCTTGCGGCCCTGCCCCGCTCTCTGGCACTATTCAAAGCAGGAAGCAGTATTGCCGCCAAAATGGCTATAATTGCGATGACGACAAGAAGTTCGATAAGAGTAAAACAGTCCTGTTTTACTCCGCCATGGCGGAAATACTTTACAGTTTTCATAACATCTCCCTGGTTTTATTGTGGATAAAAATGAAACAGCGACAGAGAAAACTCTCCTGACGCTATAAATATACTTGCATTTTTTGAAAAAAAACAATATATTATACAATAAGAATATTTACAAAAAATTTTACTTTATTTACCGTTTTTATGAAAAATCAATCTATTACCGCTCTATCCAAGAAACATGTATTCACCCGGAACAACAATGGAGAATTTTTTCAGGAAAAATTTTATTTCCGGCTGTCAAGGGATAATTACGATACCAATCTGCTCAACAACCGTACATTCGGAGAATCCACCTTTTTTCCCGGTGGGAAATTCAACATGGGTTCCCAATATTGGGTGTTTCAGATCCAGCTTACCGGAAATCCGACTGTCAGTTACAACAATATCAAAAAAAATCTCAATCCCGGAGATATGCTGGTCATACCGCCACGCACAAAATATACCTACATTGCCGGAGAAAAAACAATGACCAAATATTTCATAACCATGCAGAACAGTCCGCTCCTTGACCTCCTGCTGCTTGATGAGGTCGAAAAACATGGTATCGTCTTGCGGAAAAAAAGCCATGAAGATTATACAGATATCTTTTCTCAAATACGTGACACAATGCTTTCCGGAGATGCTGAAAACACTTCGGTACTGCTCTATAAGCTCATATACCGTCTCCGGAAAACTTTTTCATCCTCTCCGCAGCAGGGAAACTTCCGGCAGAAATTGAAAAACGCCGTTTCCAAAATTGAATTCATGACCTCGCTGGACGCACTTGCCGCTGAATTCAACATGCCCAAACATACCCTCATCCGGACTTTCCGCAAAGAATTGAATACTACCCCCATTGAATACATGATCTCCATGCGGCTGGAACATGCCAAACAATTACTTTCATTCAGTGAATTGAGCATTAACGAGATCTCCTGTTCCAGCGGATACAATTCACCGGCATTTTTTTCCAGTGAATTCCGCAAAAAATTCGGCATGACACCATCAGCATACCGGGAAAAATATTTCGCCGGACAAAAATGATTTTGTAAAAATTGCAATAAAAAATTTGATTTTTGGTAAAATCGGTGTTAATTTCTATATTGTTTGGACAATAAAATTCAGGATATTTACTTTATGAGTATTGAGAAGTTTTTTGATGCCGCAGTAAAATTCAAAGCCTCCGACCTTTTCATAAGTGCCGGCAAAGCCCCCAGTTTCCGGGTCAGCGGAGTGATTTCCAAAGCGGAAAATATCCCCCCTTTGGAAAATGCCGATATCAATGCTTTCCGTCTCGGAGTCATCGGGGAAGAGGGTGAACGCATCTATCAGCAAACCGGAGGAGCTGACAGTTCTTTCCTGCACAACGGCAACCGTTTCCGTATCAACTTTTTTGATTCGATCAACGGCCCCTGTCTGGTTGCACGCCCCATACGCAACGGAGAAGAGTGTTCTTTTGCCTCTCTCAACCTCCCCGAAACAATCATGCAGAAAATCGCCTCTCTCTCCCGTGGTATAATTATCGTTACCGGTACGACCGGCAGCGGTAAATCAACCACCATGAGTGCGATCATCAACTATATAAACACCAATATGAATAAACACATCCTCACATTGGAAGATCCTATCGAATTTGTCCACAAGGATAAAGCTTCGCTGATCTCACAACGTGAAGTGGGCAATACCCAAGGCGGTTTTCACGAAGCATTGCGTTACGCTTTAAGAGAAAATCCCGATGTCATCGTAATCGGCGAAATCCGTGATCCCGAAACTGTTTCCACCGCCATATCCGCTGCTCTGACCGGGCATCTGGTTATCAGCACGATGCACACCGCTGACGCCGCCAGTGCCATTGAAAGAATTCTGGAAATGTTCCCGGAAAGTCAAAGAGAAACGGTTGCCACCAGTACCGCAGCCGCTCTGGAAGCGGTCATTGCTCAACGGTTGGTAAAAAAGAATAACGCTCCGGGAATGATCCCGGTATTGGATATACTGCTGGGTACCGGAACTGTAAAAAAACTTATCTCCAAACAACTTTTCGGAGATTTGGAGCAGGCAATGCGTCTGGGCAGCAACGTCGGAATGACGACATTCAACACCTCCTTGATCGAACTTATCCGCCGTGATCTTGTCACCCTGCCAGATGCCTTGAAAGCTTCTGACAGTCCGGAAGAATTACAACTTATGTACCGGGGAATGAATACCTCCGAAACTCAAGCTAAAGTTTATTCAGGAGAGTCCGGAAGTAAAGATCAAATCGACATGAAAGATCTTTTCAAAGCAGCCGTAAAAGCCGGTGCCAGCGATCTGCTTGTTACCGTGGGAGTCCCCCCGCAATTACATGTCAACGGCAGTTTTGCTCCTCTTGATCTGCCTCCGCTTACCGGAGCAGATGTCCAGAGATTGGTATATAGCCTCTTAACTAAAAGGCAGCGGACTCATTTGGAAGAAAAACGGGATATTGACTTCGCATTGAGCGTAAATATTACAGGATGTATTCCCCGGAGGTTCCGGTTGAATGCTTTTTTCCAAAAAGGTGATGTTGCATTGGTAGGCAGATTGATTTCCGACGTGATCCCGACTCCGGCAATGATCGGTCTGCCGACAATTTTAAGCACTTTAATGCAGAAAAAACAGGGCCTTATTCTGATTACCGGGCCAACCGGAAGCGGTAAATCGACCACTCTTGCCAGCTTGCTCGATGAGGTAAATCATCGGGATTCCCGGCATGTCATTACTATCGAAGATCCTGTTGAATATCTCTATACCCATGACCGCTGTATCATCGAACAACGGGAAATCGGGATGGATGCCATTGATTTTGCCAGCGGATTACGCAGTGCAATGAGACAGGCTCCGGATATCATCATGGTCGGTGAATTGCGGGATATCGAAACTATCCGGGCAGCAATAACTGCCGCAGAAACCGGACATCTTGTTTTGGGAACATTGCACGCCAATAACACATGTCAAACCGTAGAAAGGATCATTGATTCTTTCCCTGCCGGTCAGCAAAGTCAGATCCGCCAGCAATTTGCCGGTTCTCTCCTGGCAATTGTCGCTCAACGTCTGCTTCCCCGCCGGGATATCCCCGGGAAACGGATCGGAGCTTATGAAATCATGGTCGGCACAACTGCGGTGCGGGCTTTGATAAGAGATAATAAAACTCATCAGCTTATGTCAGTAATTGAAAGTTCCGCAAGAGACGGTATGCTCTCCATGGCTCACTGTCTGGAAAGTTACTTGCAACGCGGCATCATAACCGAAGAAGACCGTAACAACTTCGATTCCGGCAGCTGAGTTTTAATTTCCCGGCAGTGGTACATTGCGGAAAATCTCCCGGCAAATCTGCGGATACCGTCGATACCGGGAATTTTATTGCAGCTGTACCTCAAAAAATTGAATCGAGCAGGAGGCTGCCCATTATTTGAGCAGCCGTCCTCTCACACCACCGTACGTGCCGTCCGGCATACGGCGGTTCAATAACTTGAGTACAGAGTTCATTATAACGGATGAAGATATCGTCATATCCCATCTGAATAATGCATTTGTCCGTCAGGGTTCTCTTCAATGGACACCCTTTACTTTCGCTGACAGTTCCTGCTGACAAGTCTGTACCGGACTTTCACCGACGAGTCAATGCACGTGCCGCACATACCCCCAAAAACGTGGAGATGGGAACTGTCCACCTCCACGTTTCGGCGAAATACCACACGGTAAAAATCACATATTATCCAAAAGCCAGATAAAATCGTCTGCCGCCTCTTTCAAACTGCCCGGATAATCAGCTCCACCGCCAAGGCACATGAAACCGTCAAAATTACGGCAGCGGAAAATAGAAATCAATTCCTTGACCTCACCATTTCCCCTTGCCAATGTCTTGGCAGAACCATCCCAAATCCCGTCAACCAGATCCAACTGTCCGGCAATTTTGATAAATCTGCCGACACGATAGGAATACAGGAACGGATTTTCTCCGGCTTTGGCAAAAGCTGCCGGATTGAAACATGCACGGCAAGCTGCCGGATTGAAACATGCACGGCAAGCTGCCGTAGAAGCAAAACCATTGACAAATGAGGATGCCGCAAGTGCAGTATGGTTGACATTCCGGAAAAGGACTTCTATTCCGGCTTCAGCGGCACATCTGGCAGAATCGACCGCCCCAACCGGCAGAATCAGACGGGAAATACCGGCAGCTTTTGCCAGTTTGGTCAATTTTTCATCATCGTCCGGCACAACGACCGCACTCAACGCACTGATTTCAATACCTTCAGAACGTAATTCAGCAACAACTGCCTGCAATTTTTCTTCACTCATAAATGCACAGGCTTTTCCCTGAACGTAGTCCAATTCAATAAACTTTATTCCTGCCGCATTGAGATTTTCAACCATCTCCGGAACATAACGCCCTGCCAATTTGGATGATGCCGTAAGTTTGAAAGCTTCTTTGTTTATACGGTCTGTAAAAATCGCTGCCCGCTGTTTAACACAATCGGCACATTCCGGATTGTCGCACAGCACAAATGCCGGATCTTCCTGACCGAGAGCAATACCGAGATCAAAAAGATCTTTTGATTTGATCAAACGTACTTGAGCATTACCGATACGGTCGATTTTCATCACACCGGCTTCCCGGAAATAACGGTCAATACCGATAAAATCACGATGCGGTCCGGGATAATATTTCCACGTTTTGCTGATCGTTTCTCCCGCAGGAGTAGTAAATGTGGCTGTCTCATCATTGAGGTAAGGAAGTTCCAGCAATGCTTCAATGCCGTGCAGAGAGGTATTACGATCCTGATCGCATCCCAAAAGACAGACATAACCACCCATTTCAGCAAGACGGGTAAACGGAGTGTCTTTACCATGAGCTGTGTCAGCCCGCCAATGATCATGACAGATCGCCTCGGCATCAGCTCCCAAAGCTGCCAATGTGCCAACCGGACAGGGACTGATTATTGCTCCGGGACGTTTTTTGAGAGTATCGGTCAATATCCCCAAGGCTCCAAAAACCGGAACCAGCAAAGTTCCTTCGCTGCCGAGTACCTCAATAAATGCGTCAATTACCGCATCCGGGCCACCATCGACCTTGCCCAGACTCAAAAGTGAACTGTGAAGCAGAACCTTGTCCCCTTTGGTCAAGCCGATTCTCTGCAAACCGGCAATAATTTCCTGTTTTGTCATTTGCTCATCCTTTTTTTATAATTGATTTGATTGGTTAAAATTCAGCGACCATCCGGCACGGTAATTGGGTTATACCGGGCATTTTGGCGAAAAGCACAGTCAACTCCACCTGCGGATTTTTCAACTTGTGCAGATTTACCGGCATACATACCGTGGTTATTCCGGCTCCGAAAAGTTTCAAAAAGACCCCGTGCAGAGCCTTGCTTTCATAAATATCGGAAACCAAGAGTCGGCATGGTGAATCAATTATCCATTCAACGGCACTGTCATCAAGGTAAACTGAACGCGGATCTATACCGGTCGGTTCTGTTTTTCCCAAGGCATTGATTATCAAAGCCGGAGTTTGAATTTCAGTACCTAAAGCATTTTTCAGATCTGCCGCACTGACCGCCCCATGCCCACTGGCACAATCCAGATGGATCACACTTGCCGGAACTCTGAAAATATCCTCTAATGGACAGTTGTCGGCATATAATCCATTGTCCGTTTCAGCAATATGACCGGGGAAATCAATATAAGTCCCACTCATACCATCATGATTCATCCGGTAAACCACTCCGGTATAACTGGTCAATCCGGAACGTAAAAAAACTTCTTCCCGCTTTATTTCCGGAGCGAAACGCTCTCCTATAAACTCCCAGGTAAGATCAACAACCGGCATAGAATCCTCTCCAAATTTTACCGGAAAGCCCGAATCATATCGACCGCATCCGGATTTTTCACTTTTATATTACGCCGCAACATCTCCCTTTCGGTATGCTGTTTCAAAGCGGCAGGAAATATGACAACGTCAAAATCCCGGTTCTTCAAAGCACCGAAAGCGATACCATGTTTTCCGGTGTATGTACTGCTCTCCCGTACCGCCAATCGTTTCAATTTCGGCAGATTACGGATAAAATCCAAATTAACAGTGGAGACAGCAAGAGATTCAACGGTCCATCCGCGGTAACGGTTCCAATTCAATTTCGGATCGATCATGCCGACAGGTTTGCCATTTTTCGCTTCAACGCCCTGCCACACAGCAAGATGCTTTATCCCGTGAAGTTTGTTTAGGAAATTGATCGGTTCAGAGGTGTTCCAGCGGCAATTTTGAAACAGTGCAAGTCTTTCAATATGTTTGGACAGGAGAAAATTTTCCGGGACAGTACCGTTGCGTAAAACAAATTCTGTCAGCGGCATATCTTTACAGCTCATCCAGGCATCTCCGAAATCACCAATGCAGGAAAGACGCAGAATTTTCAACGGCATATCCTTCAGCAATTCCGGAGAAAAATTGCCCGCAGTCAGACAGGTTATATCCAAAATCTCCGGTTTGATCCCGGCAAGGAAACGCCAATCGCTCAGCCGACGCAACGGTTTTAAGATCAATGTCTTAAGAGGAAGAGAATGGAGGATATTCAACGCCGCAGATTCCGTGTAAAAGCCGCTTAACTGCAAAAACTCAAGCGGCATATTCCGGAGAAATTCAAAACTGCTGCAATCTCCATGGATCCGCAAGCTTTTCAATGGTTTCCCGGCAAGAGAATCAAAATCAAAATTTCCGGCAAAAGCCTGAATCCCGACAGTATGCAAATGCTCAAGTTTTTCCGGCAAAGCTGTCTTACCCAATGGAACCAACCGGGTATCATTCAAATAAAACTCCTCCAAATGCGGGATTTCTGCCTTTTCCAAACCGCTGATTTCCATCCGGTCAACAATCAGCTTTTTTAATTTCGGCAGTTTGAGAGTGCTGAAATCTGCCGACTGAGCTGAAACAGTCCCCCGAATTTCCAAAATTTCCAAATCGGCAAATTTATTTATCAAATCGGCATTGAATTCCGGAGAAAAAGCGATATTTTCACACTCCAGTGTCTGCGGCTTACCGGGGATAATTGCAGATATCCTTCCCCAGAAAATTTCCTCAAAATCCAAATTCTGCGGAGTAAATGCCGTAATTTTTTCACTGCCGATTTTCAAGTAAGTTATCCGTTTACCTGCCGGACAGACAACTTCCTGCCGGTCACGATCTTCTTTGGATGCTATTTTTTCCGGTTCAGACTTTTTCCCGGATTTAACTTGAGGTAATGCGGCAACTTCCTCTTTCTTTTCAAGAATTTTTTCTACTGCCGCATTTCGGTCCCACAAAACAACTGAACCGAATTTCACCCGGTTGACGGTTGCGGGGATCTGCATCCGGTGGAATATTTCATCTTCACCGGAACGGCTCGCCACGGCTGAAAGAATTATTGTGTCTTTACCCTCATATTTGCCGCGGATATTATCAAGTCCCCAAAACCATTCATCATATTCACCATGAATGTCGAGGAAACCGTTTTCCTTATATTCGGCACTTACAGATAAATATTTTTCATCCATATCTTTTGTTCCGGTGGATGAACAACCGAAAACACCGGAAAGCACCAATAAAAAGAGCAGCAGTTTGCCGATTTTATTCATAAAAAATACCCTCATTTAGAACTTTAATAATATAGCACAGAGAGAAGTTAATTACAAGGAATTCAATCGAAAATAATATTTTGATATTGTCTCATTTTTTGTAAAAAATATTTTCCTGCGGTGATGCATTGCGGGCAATCTCCCGGCAAATTGATAACGGAAAAAGCGTACTCTTGCATTTGATTTTTCCTTGTGAACAGTTTATATGTGATTATGGAGGAAGATAAAATGCAATTATTCATATTGGATCACGACCCGGCACAAGCTGCCCGGATGTTGAGCGATATCCATCTGCGGAAAATGTGTCTGGAAACATCTCAAATCCTGTCTGCCCTGATTACCAACAAAGGAGAAGAACTCCTGCCGGGAATGCCGAAAATCTGCAACCGGAATCACCCGGTAATAAAAGCTTTGGATAATACCGCAAAAATAAATTGGGTATTGTCTTATAATGATGAACTTCACCGGGAGTATTTCCGCCGTTTTCACAAGCATCATGCTTATTCGTTTTTATGCAGAGCATACAGAGAAAAACTTTTTTCAGTACTTGCGGGCGAATATGCAGATTTGTGGAGTTTCGCCAGAGCTTTCAAGGGTATAACAATAAGAACAAAAGATATTGTTGAAGCCTACCGGGAATATTACCGCTTTAAAAAATCCATCATCCGCAACTGGAAATATACCAACGCAGAAGAACCGGAATGGTTGAAGCCAATCACGGCAGAGGGATTCCCCCGCTGCGGACAAACTGTGCCGGAGTAATGCCGAAATATTGCTTGAAAACTTTGGAAAAGTGATAACGATCGGCAAATCCCAGACGGTCAGCAGTCTCTTTGATCGAGTAATCATTATACATCAGCAACTGTACAGCGTACTCCATTTTACGGTTCAAAAGCCATTTTTTCACCGGAACTCCGGTCGCTTTCAAAAATTGCCGCTGCAGCGTATTGACGCTGGTTCCGCACATTTTTGCCAAATCGGCACAATTTCCGGAAAATCCCGGATCATGATCTATTATCCGCACAGCTTTGTTGAAAATTGAATTGCCGCGGTGTTCTCCGTCCGGCAGCAAACTCTGTTCCGGCATCAGCAGCAACGCCGCATTTACCACTGCCGATGCAGCCCATGTCAACTGTCTCTCGGAAAAGGAACTTAAATTTTCCGCTATATGCGGCAGAATGACCCGTTTCGCCTCAAACTTCCGGATCAAACGCTCCACGGGGATATCATCCAATAAGGAAAAATGAATGTAAAAATGGGCAAAGGGACGGTCTGCACCGGTGGAAAAAGGCGTTTGCGGCGGGATCAAAACTGCCAACTCCGGAGAAAGAACAAATTTTTCCCCGTAAGATGATATCCACGCTCCCGGGTCCATATTCCAGTAAAAACGCCAGGTGGGAGTGCTGGCATTATTATATTGCCAGCGGGGAACGGATGGAACAAATGCGGTTTTTAAAATTTGTACAAAAAAACGCTCTTTGGGTGAATTTGACATCTTTTTTTTCGTTTTCTACATTTGCATTAGCTGTTATTCAGTGTATAATATACACAAAGCAGGTTATTTTGTCAACCCCAAATGCAGGAAAATAAATTTCCTGTACAACTAAAAAAAGAGGTGAGCTATGGCAGACACAATCTTAACTCAAGCTGAATTCGACAGCCGTGTACAACGTGCACAGGCTGTACTGGCAAAAACCGACTTGGACGCATTTCTGGTTTTTTCCACGGAATCTGAACCCGCAGGTGTCCGGTATTTCTCCGATTACTGGCCCAGCTTTGAAACTGCCGGTGTCCTTATCCCCCGCAGCGGCGAAGCTGCTTTGATCATCGGCCCGGAATCTCTGACTTACGCCTCCTCCCGTTCCAAATTGGCAACGGTTATTCAGACGATGGATTTCCGTGAATCATCCCAGCCCGATTATCCCGGTTCAGCACATCCGGACTGGCAGGCAATCATGAAACGCTTTTCGGTGAAAAAACTCGGTATCACCGGATTTCACATGTTCCCCTATACCATTATGGTAAATATCGCTGAAGCTCTCGGCGGCATCCAGAATATCGTCAATGCCGATGCCATTCTGCGGCCGGTATTCATGAAAAAAAGTGCCCTCGAACTTGATTGCCTCCGGAAATCTGCAAAAATTTCCGAACTCGGCTTCAAAGCAGTCCTCGAAAATATCAAACCCGGCATGACCGAAGCTGAATTGTGCGGTATCGCCACTGCCGCCATGCTCGCCAACGGCGCAGAAGCTACCGGATACCCGGTATGGTGCTGTTCCGGTCCCAATTCCGATCAGGCGATCAGCCGTCCGTCTCTGCGTAAAGTCGGTACCGGTGAAATCATCCACTTCAGCGTCGGAGCTAAAGTTGAAGGTTACAGCAGCAGTATCGGCCGCCCCATCGTACTTGGCAAATGCCCCGATGAGATCCGCAAATTCATGCAGGTCGGTCTCGATGCTCTCAATATGACTTTTGACAGCATGAGAGCCGGTGTCAGAGCTGCCGATGTCGCCAAAAAAGTCCACGGCTACATCATTGATAAAGGTTACGGAGATGCGATCCTCTACGGTCCGGCACACGGCTGCGGTCAGATGGAGTGTGAGTATCCTTTCCTTGAAACCTCTTCCGACTATGTGCTTGAAGAAAATATGACCTTCATGGGAGACGTATTCCTCCATCGCAACAACATGGGATTCCGCTGGGAAGACGGCTTGATCGTCAAAGCTGAAGGCCCCGCTGAAGAACTCTCCAGCTTTGCCCGTCAGATCAATATTCTGGAGGTCTGAAAATGATCATCGATATCCACGGTCATCTGGGCAATATCAATTTTGCTCCTTTCTGGCAGGCAGATGCCGCCACTTTGGAGAGATATTGTTCTGAATCCGGCGTCGATAAGCTCTGCGTATCGGCATCCCGTTCCATCATGTACGATGTAAAAGAGGGAAATCTTGAACTTGACAAAGCTCTGAAAGAGACGGAAAAACTTCTTGGCTATGTTGTTTATGATCCCATCTTCCCCGAATCCGTGGAAGATCTCGCACTGCTCAAAAGCAACAGTAAATTCCGCGGTGTAAAGATCCATCCGGATTACCACGGTTATTCACTGGATTCCAAGCGGTGCCGGGATCAGGTGGAGGCGATTGCCGATCAGACTCCGATGATGCTTTTTCACGTCTCCTGTATGCCGGGAACCGGTTTTTCTCCGGCACTGACAGTTGCGGATATCGCCAGTCATCATCCGGATACCAAATTCGTCCTCGCCCACATGGCAGGAACTTATCAGAATGGCAATTATCCCTACTATCCCAATCTGGATTCTCTGGAAAAAGTTATGGAAAGAGAACTGGATAACGTCTTCGTTGATACTGCTCACTATTTGATGTATGTCTATCCCGGAGTAATGGAAAAAATGTATTCTCTTGCCGGAGCGGATCATATCGTTTTCGGAACGGATGTTCCGCTGCAGGGTCCGATGCAGATGCGTTTTGCCATCGAAGCGATCCAGGCACTGGATATCCCGCAGGAAGATAAAGACAAGATATTTTTCAAAAATGCAGAGAAAATTCTCGGTATTTAAGTAATTGATAATGTCCCAAATTTTGTAAAACCCCAGCAGGAGCTTATAAACAAACATTTCTGTTAACGTATGGAATATGTAATATAAGTTGTGATTTGTCAAACCGGCAAACACGGGTTCGATCCAACCGGCTTGTCAGGGCGTAGCTTTATGCGGAGACTGATGGATGCAGTGTGAGGCAAGGTCGCGGGCAAATCAAGGCGGATATCGTACATGACTGCGAAAACGTCCGCAGATTTGCCAAGAGATTGCCCACAATGCACCACCGCCTCGTCACGGCGTAGTGCAACGGAGACGGAAGGAAAGATTTTTCACAAAAAATAAGACAATAACAAGTAATTTTCAAGGAGGAAAAAAATGAAATTTTCACCCGAAGAGAGACAGCGGCTCAACATCGCCATTGAGCGTCTTGTTCAGAAACACAAAAAAATGCGTAAGGCTCATCCGGAATTGAAACTCGGTGAAGCTGCCGCCCCCGCCCCGGAAGGTTACGTGGAAGACGATCCGTTGCGGAATTGCGGAAATTCCGAATGGCAGAAATTGATCGAGCCGGAAAACTCCGAATTGGACAAAATTCTCCTCGAATATCTCGCAGAAATCCCCAAAGTTCCCGCCGAAAAAATGGCAAAACTTACCGGAGACAACACCTGGGTCTGGGGCGGTCCCACCCCTTACTGGGGCGGAACTATGGCCGATGATACGCTTGTCCGCGGTGCGGATTACTTCAACGCCGACAACGTCGTTTACGTTTACGGACCGACTGATGACAAAATGATGACCATGCACAGCAAGTACAAAAGAATGCTGTGTCAGGTCAACTCCCAGTGCCGCACTCCCGGAGCCCAGAATAACTTCACCGGAGCGACCGGTAAAACAGCTGATAACCTGCGTACTCCCGGTGAAAAAAATTTTGCAGATGCGGAAAATGCGGAATATTTGAGCAAACTTTCTCTCCAGTATCCCAATATTGCCGGGGCGATGTGTGACGATGTTTCCACCTACTTTGAAAAAATCGTTCTGCCTGAACCTTTTGAAGCACGCTACAAAGCTCTGAAAAAATTCAACGACAAACTCCGCATGTACGGCGTGATTTACGTCCACGAACTCGGTACCAAAGATTACTCTCTCATCCAGCCCTACATGGATGTGGTCAACCTCTGGTTCTGGAATAAGGACGAGATCCTTGAGTACGATGAAAACATCGAATTGTGCCGTAAAAACTTCCCCGGCAAGCCGATTCTTCAGGGTATTTTCCTGCATGAATACGGCAGAGCTGACAGCGGCAACGTCCCCGAATTGCTGGTTTACCAGCTGGATAAGGCAAGAGAATATATTGCTAAAGGTATCGTTGAAGGAGTCGTCCTTCTCGGAGACCGTGAAATCAAAAAGTGGCCCGATGTCGCAGCCACTCTCAAAAATTATCTGGAAAATCAGTAAGTTTTCCCACCCTGCCCCGGAGCAATTCCGGGGCTTTTTTTATACAGTTGCTCCGGTTACCAAATCAAGCAATTCACCGATTTCAGCAATTGCCAGACACTCAACCGTATCAGCAGCACCATAATAAATTTTCACTTCTCCTGATTCTTCCAAAATCATACCGCCGGGAAAAATAACATCTCCGCGAAAACCATTTTTTTCATACGGTGTCTCCGGTACAAGTAACGGTTTATTGTAAATACCGATAACTTTGGCCGGATCATCCAAATCCAGCAGCATTAATCCGGCATAGTAAATTTTACGCCAGTTCAAGTGCCATGACTCAAGGTCATGATCAGCATATTTTACGGCATGAAATGTGGTAAGCCAGCCCTTTTCCGTTTTTACAGGAGGTGCGGCAGGGCCGATTTTGGCATCTGCGAATGGAATACTCTCTGCCCCCAATACCAATCGGCTCTCTCCCCAATAAACCAAATCAGGAGAAGCTGAACACCACAAATCAAATTGCTCGGCGGCACCATTGCGACTGTAAACCGGCATGGGGCGTTCCAGACGGAAATATTTGCCGCCGATCTTTTCCGGGAACAACACCATATTGCGGTTATCCGGAACTGAAAGAGATTTTATTTCAAATTTTTCAAAGTCTTCTGTAACAGCGATTCCGCCTCGCAAGCCATGCTTGGTGTCCATTGCAAAACAAACCGCAACTTTTCCGTCAATAACAGTCAAGCGGGGATCATAGACCCGTAAAATCTCTTCGTCATGAATTTCCCATACCGGCTGCGGATGGATTTGCCAATTGATTCCATCGGCACTTTCTGCAAAACCGATATTAGTACCCTTGAAAGGAACTCCGCGTTTGCCGGAAGCCAGAAAGTCAGCTTCCGTTGCTCCGTAATCGTTGCGGAAAAGCATCACATATCTGCCCTGATATTTTGCCACACCGGCATTGAATATCAATGAGGCCTCAAAAGGCATTTTCTCGGCACTCAACAATGGATTTTGTGATACCCGATGGAGGCACTTTGCCGTAGTAAAAATATCTTTCATATACTCTCTCTTCTTCCCTCAATAATTACCGGACATTGTGCCGGAATTATCAAACTTAAAACGTTTTCTCTTTTTTCAAACTCCAACTCCGCCGGATAAACAACTGTAAAATTCTTATCCGATGCTTGATATTCCCTGTCATCAAGTTTTATTGAAATGCGGCGAGTATTATCCTCTAAATTATACAATATGATTCCCAGATTCCCATCCGGAGCCTGAAACGCACTTGAGATCACCGATGGAGATTTGACGGTATAAAAACTTTCTCTCCAGCCAATCCCCCACGGAATAGCCAATTCCGGGATATCCCCCATAACTTCCGGAGGACGAAGCATTTTGCCATAAACAAAAAATTTACGTCCGGCATCAAAAGCCTCCATACGCTTTTTACTGGTACGTCTCACCCGTTCCGGATCACTGAAACGATACATCGCATGGGGCAATTCCCATCCGGGCATGATCCCCCAGAGTAATGCTTGAGCAGTCTTTGATATCAATCCCATTGCCTGACCGGTCAAATCGCCTCTGCCGTAATGGGTGGCAAACAATAATGCATAATCATTATAAACCACCGGAGCCAATGGAATTGCCGTCACCCGATCCCCCTCCAGATAAGCACTGGGACTGTTGACACACAATACGGCGTCCAGACAGTGAAGATTGCCTTCCCAGAAACTTTCGGTTGTCGTGCAGAAATCCGGATTTATCTTCCGCCCTTCCTCTCTGATTCTGCACAGCAGTCTGCGATTATTATCAACATAATCAGAACCGCCGCCTGAAGCTTTTGAGCAGTAGGGTGTAAAATTCAAATGAGCTCCGCCATGATTGCCGGAATCAAGATACGCAACACTGAAACCGGAATGAACCATGCACTTGGTAAAACCGGTCAAAACCTTCTGCCACAATTCGCCAGGATACGCAAGCATTGACTCGCTCCGGAAACCAGCACCGCCCCAGGAAAGAATTTGTCCATAAAAGTTGCATAATAAATTTTTTTCAACCTCTCGGCTGGTCTTGAAACTGGGCATCGAGCGTGTCCACGCTGTCAGCTGGATATATCCGGAAACCGGATAACCGGATCGCTGCAGCATCTCCAAGACTTTTTTATCCTTTTCCGTCAACGGAAAGCGATCAGGATTGGGAAAATCATAACGTTTGTTGTCCAATCCCCAATGAGTCAGCCAGATACCAATACGATGATCATGAAAATATGAAAAATATTTTTCACAATCCTCTCTCTGTCCCTGAAGCAGATTATCAACAGAAACATGAAGCCACGAGGTCATATCCAGAAACCACGCCGGAATATCATTATTTCGCCGGGACACCAGAGTACCTTTACTGCACCACTCCTGTTTAATTGCCCAATTACGATAAATTTGGGCAGCATCGTACCAATCACCGGAAAAACTCCTGACTTCTATCGGATAAGGGATTTCCCATTTTTGCGGTGACTTGGATTTCATATTATCCGGCAGATTGACACATACCCAGGAAAAACCATTAACCGCCGATGAATTCAAATCCCAGCGTTTGCTGTTCTGGTCCGGATCCCAAACCCCAAAAAACAAACCGTCGCCGCTTTTACTGTAAAGAGCATCAAAATGCATTGAATGTCCGGAGTTGTTACTGCGGAAAAGCCGGGAACCATTTAACAATTTCCCTGAAGCAGGATTCCTTATCAAACGCCCCAAATAGTGCGGAGTTGCCAAAAAATCATCATTCCCATTACCATTGATTTTTCCCAGACCGGATATTTGAGGACAGTTGAAATAAAATACCGTATATTTTTTTGATCTATTTACAAAACTGCCGGAAAACTTCATTCCGCCATCAGCTGTTACAGAAACACAAACAGTTACATCCAATGCCTTTTTTTCGTTCCCGACGCTGATATTTTTCCAGTGAAAAAGCAAGTTTCCGTTACGTCTTTCCATAACACAATCGGCACCAAGAGTTTTTACTATGGATGAATCTATTATCAGATCATTGCTGTTTTCGCCATCCCTGCCGATCGAGTCTGCAGAATCATCCATTTCCGGGTCACAGGCGATCGCTGTCACCGGCGGGACCTCTTTATCTGCAGTATTTTTCTGTTTCAGCCGGATCGACCAAATTCCCCGATCCGGTTGAAAATTGATAAATTGTCTGCCTTTACGATTGCGGATTCCGGTTACAGCGGCACCAGATTCAGGAGAAGAAAAACCGAAACTCACACCGGAAGATTTCAATTCGGTGTATCGTTGAAACACCTCTTTATTCTCCGCTGCAGTTGGTAAAACTTCTTCTTTTTTAATCAATGTCGCCTCTTTTATATCAGCATTACCATAAATTCTTAAGGATAAAGAAGCTTGAGTCACCTTTTCCGGAACAATGATTTCTCCGGAATAAGTTTGCCAATGTTGAGAAAGCTTGCCCGATTTCACCTCCTTGTGTCTGACCGGATGATAAAAAGACCACGAAACCGATGCGATCCCAGTTCCCCTTATCCGCAAAGACCAATGATATCTGCCGGGGGTAACACGAAATAATTCTGTGCGGATCAATGCCGGGGTTTTAGAATCCCGACAAACTCTTATGAATTTGCCATTTCCCCCAATTACAGTTGCCCGATCCTTATCTTTGCGATGGAATTTCCATGCTGCAGGAAACCGTGAGGAATCTAATTTTTCAAACGAATTGTTGGCTATGAGATTACCATTCCCTGCGGTCAATTTCTTTGCAGGAGTTGGTTTCCGGCTGCATGAGGCAAGTTCAGGATTGAGCAGTCTCCATAATTGTGCCGGATAAGTTTCTCCCTCTACGGAGCCGGCCCCTTTTACATGAACTCCAAATGTAATGCTGTCGCCCAAACAGACAATATGACAATTTTCCGGTACCATTTTGCGTATTTCCGGTGCAATAAATGTTGCAAATTTTGCATATCCGGTCGCATTGAGATGGACACCGTCGTCAGCTTTGCTGTTGGAACAGGTCCTGAAAAGAGAATTTTTCTCATCTTTTGCACCTCCATTGGCGGCAAAAAACTCAAAAGAATCAATAACACCTGCATCTAAAGTTTTTGCAGCAGAAAAAACTGCTTTCCCGTATTTACGCAAATATTCATCCAATGTCATCGGCAGCGGAACTGCAAGATTAATTTTGGGAGACCGTTTCCGTAAAATCGACTCCACAGCGGGAAATGGAGTAATAAAAATAACTTTTTTAACACCGCCTTGCTGCAAAGTTCTTCCGATAGCAAGAAGATTTTTTTCAAATTCTTCCGGAGAAACCATCTTATTCGGATTAAGTGCATCATTAGTACCCAGCAAAACAATCACGGCATAAGGTTGTTCTGACAAAACATCCCGGGATAATCTGGCGAGGGCTTCCCGGGATGAATTCCCGGGTATCCCGGCATTGCTCACCGTAATTTCTGCATTGATCGTGAAAAACAACAGCAAAATTACCGATAGCAGCAATATTTTTCTCATGCAACTCATAAAAAAATCAGATTTCAAATATTTGATAATCTTTCACATCATATTTATCTGCCAATTCTTTTTTCTCATGAGTTCTGGCAGAACCATCTGCAAACCAGAGATTCACCCTTTTTGCATGTCTTCCGGCAAGTTTGTAATTGTCTGCACTGGATGCCACCGGATGAAGTACCGACGTTCCGGGATAACTGACATCATTAGCCAATACACTATCCGAAAAAAGAAAAAATTCACTGGCTGAGTAAGGACCGATATCAGCATCAGCACAAGAAATCGGAGTGCTTGCAATACGAAAACCCGTATTATTGTCCTTATTCATTCTCAAGCCGTAAGTATAATATGACCAGGACTGCTCATTGGAATTTTTGCTGAGAGCTGTACTTTTATCAGTGACACTGGAAGACGGACAATAAAAAGTTCCGGCTCCCTCTCCCAGAAAACCGGCATTGCTCAATGCATAACTCCAGTTGCAATTATTGTTGGGCTTATCAGAACGATATTTGCCGCTTACAGATGGTGCATAACCATCATTGGCATCGGCATACATCGCTGTAACAGTACCAAGATTTTTCAGGTTGTTGACGCAACTGATACTGCGTCCTCTCTCTCTTGCCGAATTGAGTGCCGGAAGCAGAATCGCCGCCAAAATTGCGATAATCGCAATCACGACAAGAAGTTCGATAAGAGTAAAACACTGATGTTTTACTCCGCTTAAGCGGAAACTGGTTTGTTTTTTCATACTGAATTCTCCTTTGGTTAAAGTTTGGATGCACCAAGAAATGCTCCGAAATCAATTAATTCTGTCCTTACCTGAATACCATTTACCTGCCCCGGCAGCAAACCGTTTTTTACTGCCAATGCAGCCCCGGCACCGGCTCCCTGCCCTGTGGCACAGCAAACCGGCATGATCCGCAAACTGCTGTTGGTTATATGATCCGATGAAATTATCCTGCCGGCGGTCAATAAATTATCACACCCCTGCGGGATAAGACACCGGAAAGGTATTTCGTAATAATCGCTGTAATCTGCAGCGGCAGTATAAGTCGTACCGCTTCCCGATGGAGAATGAATATCAACAGGGTAATTGCATCGGGCGATGGCATCCGGAAATTTTCGTCTCCGGTACAGATCATCTGCAGTCAAACAGAATTTTCCGATAACACGCCGGCTTTCTCTGATCCCCAATTGCTGTCCCATGGAAACGATCTCGGCATTCTCAAAACCTTCGATCCGGTTACGCAACCAGAAAAGAAATTCCCGGATCTGTTCTCTGGCAATCATTCCGGCCTCCTGATAACTGCCGGAATCCAATGGATCATGTAAAACCACTCTGGTGGTATTAAAGTGTACCGTATCCGGAGTTGTACTTTGAAACATAAGAATATTTTCCCTCGGACAACTCAAATCTCCGGCTGCTTTAGCCTTGGAATATTCCTGCTGTATTTTTTTCCTCCACTCCCCGCACCAGAAATCCTCATCCGGAATCCTGACCGGTGCAACCTTGAAACACCATGTCATCGGTTGACACAAACCTTCATCATTGCCGATTTCGATTTTACATCCGGCTTGTGCAGCAAGTACTCCATCGCCGGTAGCATCTATGTAAACCTCTCCGGAAACTGCGGTCAATCCGCTGCGGTTATGCAAGATCAATGTCTTGATCTGACCATTTTCTTTCACCGTATCAAAGAGCGTATGTTCATATAAAACTTTAACTCCGGCAGCATTAAGCATATCCTCTGCACTCAAAGCTGCATAATATTTATTGATGTAAAGTTTACCCCATTTCGGCCCCATTTTATCATCAATATAATTCAAGGTTGCCGCAGAATGATATTTCCCCATCCGGGAAAGCCAATCGGCATAAAGCGGATGATCCATGCTTTCCTCGTCCAAATGATTGAGCATAAAAGGGGATACCTCTCCGGCATACGCCATTCCTCCGGGCATACTGTGTCTTTCAATCAGTACCGTATCGCACCCCATCTGTGCAGCCGTCAATGCAGCACAGATACCAGCCGGTCCGGCACCGGCAACAACCACCTGACACTGTCGAACTGTTTCTATTTTCTGATTCAAATTGTAGTTGAAACTTGTCATTATATTTCCTGTCGCATCTTCATCGCATCTGTACATAATATACTTCACAAAAACAGGAAATGTCATAAACAGAAATGCTGAAAATATTGCAAAAGATGCTGATTTGCAGAGAAAGATACATTTTTATATTGCTTTAATCCAAAATCATGCTATTTTATCACATATAAGAGGCTATTGAAAAACTAATTCAAAAAGAGATTAAAAAAATCAGCATTGACGAGATCAAAGCGGAAATAACCACCGAAAACGCTCCGCTTTAAGATCGCAGCGATGATTTTTAAGAATTTTTGAGGAGTTTTGAAATTGTCTCATAAATATTCTATCTGTCAGTCAAGGTTTTTCGATGATACGCAAACTGGAAAATACGATCCGCTGCTTTGAATACTGGAGCAATTTATCTGTCACAATACATGATCTTACCGGTAAACTCCGGATGATTTTACCGCAAGAACGCTTCGCTCATTGTCATCGGTTGTGCCGAAAAACCAAAGAATATTCAGAAAAACAGTGCAGAAGCATTGATATTCAAATTTTACAGAATGAAATATGGGCTTTCAATAATTGCGGTTACAAAATTTGTCATGCCGGATTATTGGAATATGTAATGCCGCTGAACGAGGCCGGTAAAAGGATCGGAATTATTTTTGCCGGAGCAATTGCTCCTCCGGAAAACTGGGAAAAATTGCATCCGCTGTTAAAATCCAATACTCTTGACAGTAAATTGCACTGCGATAGCAAATTTGATTGGGAACGCAGCAGACAAATAATAGAAGCTCTGCGGATGCTTTCTATTACCATAATGCACGACCTGAAAGAATATACCAAAGAAAAACAGCAGCTCTCTCCAACCCGGAAAGAGGTAATACACCGTTTTATCGGAGAATTCTGTGATCAGAAAGATCTTCTGGATAAACTTTCCCGGAAACTTTATCTCAGTGTCCCGAGAACGATCCACGTCGTAAAGGAAGAAACCGGACATACATTCCAGCAGCTTCGCAAAGCGTATCAAATGCGTCTTGCTGCTGCACGATTACGTTTTTCCAATGAAAGCCTCTCACATGTTGCTGTACAATGCGGTTTTGATAATGTTTCAAGCTTGCACCGGAATTTTAAAAAATATTTCAACCTTACTCCCCTTGCATATCGGAAACAATACGATTCTGACAATGAGAAGTTCTCTGATATTATAGATACCGGTGATTGGCCTGGACGTCCCTATTAGAATAAATTTCCGCCAATAAACAGTACAAAACTTCGGCATTTTTATAGGATAAAAAAATCCCGCTCCTGTTACAGAACGGGATTTTTGAATAAGTCAAGTACTCAATCAGAGTTCTTCACCGATCGCCCAACGGACGAAACGTTTGACTTTGACACTGGGTTTCAGCTTTTTCAAAGAGGTCTTGTCATCTTTGACCCAAGCCTGTTCCTCAAGACAGTTCTCACCGAAGAAACGGTTGATTTTGCCGGCAAGGATTTTGTCCAGCATTTCGGCGGGTTTGTTCGCCAGTTTCGGATCAGCCGCTGCTGCGATCTCTTTTTCTTTCTGGATAACTTCAGCCGGAACATCATCACGGCTGATGTAACGCGGATTGAAAGCAGCGATATGCAGGCAAAGATCATTGAGGAAAACCGGATCGTTTTCACCCTCAACCTCAACCATAACGCTCACCCGGCCGTCCATGTGATGGTAGGAGGCGAAGCAGGAACCATTGCTGCTCTGCCACTTCTGGGCACGACGCAGAGACATGTTTTCACCGATGGTGGCAATGTGGCTGGTAATGATAGCAGCTTCCTGCTCATTGACAGCGGCGGCAACATCACCGTCGGCAGCAATTTTCAAAGCACCATCCAGCATGGCATCAACCAAAGCACCGAATTTCGGAGTTTTGGCAGCGAAGTCAGTTTCGCAAAGCATTTCCACGATCGCAGCTTCATTGCCGGCGATCTTGGTCCAGACCTTACCCTGTTCGGTGGCACGGCCGGATTTTTTCTCGGCTTTGGCAACACCGGATTTACGGAGATTCTCGATCGCCAGCTCCATGTCACCGTCAGCGGCAACCAGAGCTTTTTTGCAATCCATCATACCGGCACCGGTTTTCTCCCGGAGCTCGGAAACCATTTTTGCAGTAATAGCAGCCATTTTATTCACCTGATTTTGAATCGTTAATTACTTCTCTTCAGCAGCGGCTTCGGCGGGAGCAGCATCAGCTTTTTTAGCAGTGCGTTTACGGGCCGGTTTGGCAGCAGCATCATCTTTGGCAGCACGTTTGCGGGGAGCTTTGGGAGCTTTGGCTTCCGCCTCCTCGGCGTTTTCCTGTGCGATCTTCTTGGCGGCCTCGGCAGCATCACGCTCCTCGGTGACCCGTTTCAGATGGATCTCTTTGGCAATTTTGATAGCTTCGCCGAAAAGATCAGTGATGATCTGGACGGATTTAACCGCATCATCGTTGGTGGCAACCGGGTAATCGACCATGGAGGGGTCACCATTGGTATCAACCAGAGCAACGATCGGAATATTCAACTTATTGGCTTCACGGACAGCATTGATCTCGTTGCAAACGTCGATGACGATAAGAGCGGCGGGAAGTTTTTTCATTCCGGCGATACCGTCAAGGTCACGATGCAGTTTCTCAACACGACGGGTCAGAGCGGAGATCTCTTTTTTCTTCATGCCGTTGACAGCATCGGAAGCGAGGATCCCATCGATCTCTTTCATTTTGTCAATGCTTTTACGGATGGTCTGATTATTGGTCAGAGTACCACCGAGCCAACGCTCGGAGATGCTGAACATACCGGTCTTATCGGCAAGATCGACAACCAGCTCACGGATCTGACGTTTGGTACCGACAAAGAGGACATCGCCGCCATCGCTGACGACTTTCTGCAGGAAGTTGCAGGCGTCGGCGATCTGACGCATGGTCTTGGTCAGGTCAATGATGCTGATACCGTTTTTGGCACCATAGACATATTTTTTCATTTTTGGGTTCCAACGGCGGGTCTGGTGTCCGAAATGACAACCTGCTTCCAGCAAATCGTTGATAGTAACTTTGGCCATTTTGCATTTCCTTTCTCTTTGCGGTGCTTTACAACGCATCCTGCGTCTTTAACAAGCCACCTTTTGGTTTAATTGTATCCCGTTGCTCCGGCCATGGTGGATCAACAGGAGTGCTTATTTTTCTAATATATCATGCCACAGCACATTTTACAAGCTCAAAACAGCTGTTTTTTCCAAAATTCCAGCTGATTTACCACCGGTTCAAAACCGGTACCTCCGGCGATACGCCGCTTTGCCACGCTTTCACGAGGATCAAAGAGAGTGAGAAATGCCGCCGTAGCTTCCGGAACAGTCTCCTGCATTTCAGCCAGTGTCGCCTGATCCAGACTCATATTGCGGTCTTTGCAATATTTGACAAAAGCTCCCACCCGGTGATGTGCATCCCGGAAAGGCACTCCCATTTCCACCAATTTCTCAGCGATATCGGTTGCCATAAGAGCCGGATCTGCAGCCGCAGAAGCCATTTTTTCCCGCTTAATCCGCATATCCCGGATCATCGGCGGATAAACAGCCAGCATCAATTCCGCTGTATCCAATGCGTCAAATACCGCAACTTTATCCTCCTGCATATCCCGGTTGTAGGTCATCGGCAAGCCTTTGCACAACGTCAGCATCGCTGTCAGCGAACCGTAAATCCGGGCAGTTTTACCACGGGTAAGCTCACAGACATCCGGATTCTTTTTCTGCGGCATCAAACTTGAACCGGTGCAGAAAGCATCACTCAATTCAATAAAGTCAAATTCCTGACTGCTCCACAGAATAAGATCTTCAGACAAACGGGAAAAGTGCATCGCCATCGTTGCCAGTGCCGCAGTAAACTCAATCGCAAAATCACGGTCAGATACCGCATCCATGCTGTTGCGGGTGATCCTGGCAAAACCCAATTCCCGGCAGACGAACTCCCGGTCAAGCGGCAACGTCGATCCGGCAAGGGCCCCGGAACCAAGCGGCATGACATTGATGCGTTTGCGGCAGTCGGCAAGACGCTCGGCATCCCGGTCAAACATCTCAACATAAGCAAGCAGATGATGAGCCAGCAAAACCACCTGGGCATGCTGCAAATGGGTGAATCCGGGCAGGATCGTCTCCTTTTCAGCATCCGCTTTGGCGACCAATTCTTTCTGGAATCCCCGGATTTTTTCAATCAGCCGGTCAACGGCATCCCGCAGGTAAAGCCGGAAATCCAATGCAACCTGATCGTTACGGCTTCTTCCGGAATGAACTCTTGCCCCCTCGGCACCGAGAACAGAGATCAATGCACTTTCTACATGCATATGGATATCTTCTTTGGCAATATCATACTCGAAATCACCGCTTTCGATTCTGGCACAAATCTTATCCAGTTCCTCCCGGATGGCATCGGCTGATTTCTGCGGTATGATCCCCTGCTTCGCCAGCATCGCCGCATGAGCCTTACTCCCGGCGATATCATGCTTATACAATCTCTGATCGAAACTTATCGATTCAGAATAGATTTTTACATCCTTTTGCGTTTCTTCTCCGAAACGTCCTCCCCAAAGAGCCATAATATCACCTCATGCTTCAACAATGGCAAACATCAGAGCCACTTCGGCAACGACTTCTTCGCCGACACGGATGAGACCGGCACCTTTGCCGAACCGGGATTTGCTCTCCGGCAGATTGATATCGATCAAAATCTGCTCTCCAGGAACAACCTGACGGTGGAACACCGCCTTGTCGATCGCCATGAAAAATCCGAGTTTTCCGGCATTCTCCGGACGGGAAAGGACACTGGCACAACCGCTCTGGGCGGCAATTTCACACATCAGAGCATCCGGAACAGTGGTATATCCGCCGTCAATAAACTGCTCATTGCCGGAAATATTTTTGACAGCGATAATCCGGGTGCTTTCCACCTTGGCAATATAATCGATCAACAGGAAAGGGAAACGATGCGGCATCAAACCCATGACCTGATCGGTATCCATATTGATATCAGCGGTGCGGGCACATTCTGAATCAAGCACCGGCAAAGATTTGATTCCACCGGTAACTTCCGGAGCACTGATGATCGTCATGGTCGCTTCACTGCAAACCCCGGAAGCAGTCTTGCACACAGCTTTAATGATCCATTGATCATCGGAAAATTCGACAACTTCAGCTTCAACGATCATCCGGTCACCCGGCAGGATCGGACGGCGGAATTTCACCTTTTCCAGCATTTTGATCCGCTTTGCACGGGCATCTCCGGGCAGGAAACAGCAACAGAGCTGACGCATGGATTCAACATGCAGCACTCCGGGAACAATCGGATGGACGGGGAAGTGTCCGACAAAAAATTCTTCATTCACCGCAAAACCTTTGTACCCGGTAAAATGCGTATCATCATTTTTCTGTGCAAAATCCAAAAGCTTCCATGGAGCTTTCAAACCGAGCTTGGCGTAAATCTCATTCACTTGCAGAACTTCAGACATTTTTCTTTTCTCCTGTGTTATTTTCAATTTTGTTGTTCAGCATTGATCATCGCCAGTAATTTACCGGCAAGTTCCACATTTTTCGGATGTCCCGGACAAACAGCGATCAACTTACCGGTGATCCGGCATCCGGCAAGGTAAATATCTCCGATGGCATCCATGATCTTGTGCCGGACGATCTCATTATCAAAACGGAGTTTGTCTTTACAGATAATCGCCCCGTCATGAATGATCGCCGCTGCATCCAGACTGCCGCCTTTACACAACCCGACCGAAAGAAGCATTCGCAAATCACTGTAATCAACAAAAGTTCTGCCGGGTGCGATCTCCCTGGCATAGCTCTCCTGCTCCAATTCGTATTGATAAAACTGCGGATCAAAAGGACAGTTTTTGAAACTGGTAACACAGCTGACCGACAGTTTTTCCGGATCGGGGAGCAGCACCACCTGCGTTTTGCCGCCGACAGCCGCCACCGGAACTTTGGGGGTGAAAGTGCGTGCCGGTTTATTCTGGACTACTACTCCGGCAGACATGACCAATTCATAGTAAGGCAGACTGCTGCCGTCGGCAATCGGCGGCTCCATACCATTCATCTCGACGATGCAGTTGTCTATTTTACAAGCGTGAAGAGCAGACATAATATGCTCGACCGTGTAAACCTTGCCTTCTCCTTCGGCGATCGTGGTTCCCCGCTGGACATCGACCACATTTGATGCAAGTGCCCGGACTTCCGGCTTGCCGGGCAGATCGACCCGCCGGAAAACGATCCCGGTATCTTCCGGAGCCGGATGCAGTCTGACCGTAGTTCTCGCCCCGGAATGCAGGGCAATTCCGGAAAAAGCAGCACTCCTGGCGACAGTTTGTTGCATTTCCATTAAAAAAATCTCCATTTTGATTTGACAAAAACAACTTCACGTTTCATAATATAATACATGACAAAGGTTCAATTCAAATCAGGAGAGCAAAAATAATGCAGGATTTTAAAGATTCTGTCAAAATTATCGTGATTTCCGGCCCTACAGCCACCGGAAAGACCGCTCTTGCCGTCAAATTGGCAGAAAAATTCAATGGCGAAATCATCAGTGCCGATTCCCGGCAGGTTTACCGTAATATGGATATCGGTTCCGGGAAGGATCTTTCTGAGTACAAACAAATACCATACCACCTGATCGATATTGCTGATCCGGCAACGGAAACTTACAATCTCGGACGCTTCTGCCGGGATGCCTGGCAGGCAATTGCAGACATAAGCAACCGGAAAAAACTTCCTGTCATCTGCGGCGGAACGGCATTGTATATTGCCGCACTGCTTGACGGCTACCGCCTGCCGGGGGGAGCCTTGCCGCCACGCACTTACGATACACCACGCATCCGGCAGAATCCGGATGCCCCTCCGTCATTTACTCCGCCGTTTGCCATTGATCCGCTGTTTTTAGGAGTCCTGTATCCCCGACTGACTGTCCGGGAAAGAATTGAAAAACGGCTCGATGCCCGTTTTGAGTGCGGAATGGTGGACGAAGTAAGAAAACTCCACGATGAACACCATGTCAGTTTTGAAACACTGGAATCATTCGGCTTGGAATACCGGGAAATCTCTCTTTACCTGCAAGGCAAATATACTTTTGAGGAGATGCGTACTCAACTGCTCAATAAAATCCGTCATTTTGCCAAACGGCAGGATATTTTCTTCCGGAAACTGGAACGGGAGGGCCATCAGATACATTGGCTGAAAGCCGGAAATGATCCCGATCCGGAAATATTGATCCGGGATTTTCTGGCAAATAAAAAGATCGCAGAACCCACATTCAAACTCTGCGATCATCACAATCCGCCGTCTTACCAAAAGTAAGTTGCAAATTTTCAGCCTTCTGCTTAAAAAACAGGAGGCTGAAAATCATTAGCCGGAAACTTGGGGTTAAGCTGATAGTATAATACCTTGCACTCCTGAGTATCTCCCAGCTGATGCACCTGGGTTTCAACCGGGATCACCACTCCTTCACGCAGTTCATATTTCATTATCCGGTTTTCGTAATCAAAAACATCGTTTTCTCCGATCTGAACTTTCATTTTGACCCGCCGGAGCAAATAATCATCCATGTCCACGTAGAAATATATCGGGTATTCCTGATTTTCCAAACGGCATTCAAGGCGGTAGAAATTTCCAAGTTCATTGGAACACTTCACCAGCTGCACATCTTTGAAAACAGCACTGTATCCGCCGCTGCCGGGACGGCCGAGACTGGCAAGCATCTGCATCCGGTCCAACCCTTTTTCATCAAGCAAAACAATTTTACGGCTGGCATAATCTGCGATCCAGCCCCTTTTGCCGTCGGTACAGAAAATATTGCTCGGCTCATTATCCACAAAGGTAATCAATGCAATTTTATCCGGTTTCTCAAATTTGACTTCAACCATCTGCACGATGTCATCATCCAGAAAAAATTCCTGCTTGACCTCCTGACGCATAACATAACTGCTGCTGGCAGCAAATAAACCATCGGGATCACTTGCGGCATTCATTCTTTTTTCCAACTCCGCCAAACTTATATCTGCCGGAGAAACCACATCTATTATCTCCGTTGCACAACCTCCGGCAAACAGAATCAAAACAAACGCTGCCAAAAACAATACCATCTTTTTCATAAAAAAAGTTCTCCCGGGTAGAATAAAACAACAAGCGATATTATTGATAATATACACCGGTTGAGGATAAAAACCAGTAATTTTTTATTTTTCCTGAAAATATTTTTATTATCCCCCTTGACAAAACAGGTTTTCACGTGATAATGTAAATTATGTGTACGATACACGCACGCGTGAGAAACGAAAATCTCTCTGCGGTATAATAAATATTGTAAGGATTTTTTACCATGGCAAAATTACTGATAGTGGAGTCTCCGACCAAAGCCCGCACAATAGGCCGGATGCTGAATAAAGATTATGATATAGTCGCATCAATGGGACATGTCAGAGATTTGCCGGAACACGATTTCGGGATCGATATTGAAAACAGCTTTGCTCCTCTCTATGTTGATACCCCCCGCAGCCGTCCGGTAGTCAAAAACCTTAAAGAGTCTGCGAAAAAAGCGGATGAGATCTATCTGGCGACAGACCCTGACCGCGAAGGGGAAGCTATCGCCTGGCATTTGAAAAATATTCTTGCCAATGTCAATAAAAAAGCTCCGTTTCACCGGGTGACGTTTCACGAAATAACCCGGCAGGCGATCGAAAATGCCATCGATGCCAAGGGTGAGATCAATATCAATCTCGTCGATGCACAGCAGGCAAGACGTATTCTCGACCGCATCGTCGGTTATCAGGTCAGTCCCCTGCTCTGGCGGAAACTCGGCAAAGGCAGTTCCGCCGGACGGGTACAATCCGCCGCATTACGTCTGATCGTGGAAAGAGAACGGGAAATTATGGCATTTACGCCGGAAGAATATTGGAATTTCACCGCTCTTTTCGCCTCTCCGGGAAATGACAAGATAAAAAGCAAACTTTTCAAAATCAACCACAAAGATGTTGACGTCGCATCTGCTGATGATGCGGATAAAATCGAATACGCCGTAAAAAACGGTTCAATGCCGCAGGTGACTTCGGTAACCGTACAGGAACGGAAACGCAATCCGTATCCGCCCTTTACCACCAGTACATTACAGCAGGCTGCCAACCAGCTGCTTCACTATTCAGCAACCAGTACCATGCGTTACGCCCAACAACTTTACGAAGGTATAGATCTGGGCAATGGGAATTCCGCAGGTTTGATCACCTACATGCGTACTGATTCGGTAACAATCGCAAAAGAAGCACAAATTGCAGCAGCTGATTTTATTGGAAGTACTTACGGCAAAGAATATCTGCCGGAGAAATTCAACAGCTACAAAAACAAAGCCGCCGCACAGGAGGCTCACGAAGCTATCCGTCCGACAGATGTCAGACGCACCCCGGAATCTCTGGCAGCTGTTCTGGACGGACCGCAGCTCAAACTTTACACTTTGATCTGGAAACGTTTCGTTGCCAGTCAAATGGCACAGGCCAAGCAGGAACTGGTTACTGCCGATGTAATTGTCAACGGCAGTGATCAGAAACAATATCAGTTCCGCACGACAGCGACGCTGACTGTATTCCCCGGATTCCTCACGGTTTTCGGAGATAACACCGCCCAGGAAAAAGAAGATTGCCGCCCGGCTGTACTGCGTTCATTGCATCAGGGAGACCTGCTGACGATGAAAGAATTCAACAAAGAACAGAAATTTACGGAACCACCTCCGCGTTTTACAGAAGCTTCTTTGATCAAACTGCTGGAAGAAAACGGTATCGGAAGACCGTCAACTTATGCAACAATCATCCGTACCATTCAAGATCGCAGTTATGTCAGCAAAGAACAAAACAAACTCCTTCCGACAGAATTGGGTTTTACGGTCAACGATTTTCTGGTGGAAAAGCTTCCGGAATTGTTTAATATCGGATTCACCGCCCAGATGGAGCAAAAGCTCGATGATGTGGAAGCCGGTTCCGTCCACTGGGTAAATATGATGGCTGATTTTTACAACCGTTTCTCCCCGTGGCTGGCTGCAGCCAAAGACAGCGGTGCTCCGGAAACAAACAAAGCTCAAACGTTATTGAGTATTTTCAACGGAATAAAATTTGAGGAAAAACAAAAGGTCGGCAGACGGATCTTTGATGATGCGGCATTTATTGATTCCATCAGGGAAAAATTCAACAGTTCTGCAAAAATGAGTGAAAAGCAATATTTGGCTCTGTTGACAATGGCAGCAAAATATGCGGATCAACTGACTGCCAAAATATCATCCCTCCCCCTTGAACTGCAAGAAGATCTGAAACAGGCAGCCGATCGTCTCCGGGAGAAAAAAGAAGCCGAAAGTCAACGCCCGCCCATTCCCGAAGATGGCGGTTATGCCCCTGTTTTCAATGCCTTTGACAGCGTCGTTTTCCCGGAAGTGAAATCCGGAAGATTCGCATTTGATGAGGGCAAATTTTTCAAATCACTTAAACGTCAGGCTCTTTCCGGAAAAGTATTGAGCGAAAAACAGCTGAATGCCCTGAAGAAAATGGCCGTCAAATACCGCGATCAATTGAAAAATCCGGAAGATGTTTTCAAAGCTTTGCAAATCGACAGTGCTGAAATCCCGGAATCAAGCATCAGCAATACCGAAAAAATACAGGATTTGCTCAAAAAACTGTCAACTGTAACCCAATGGACCATCCCGGAAAAGAAAGGCCGGTTCGTTTTTGATGAGAAAAAATTCTATCAATCGATCGTCCGTCAGGTCTCCGATGGAAAAAGCCTCAGTGCGAAACAAATTGCCGCTCTGGAAAAACTTGCTGCAAAATATCTGTCCTGAAAACAGGAAAACAGAATATGCCGGAAAAAGAGAATACCCCGGACAAAATTAAAAAGCAGATGCTTTTGAAAAAAGAAAAAAGTCCAGCCGGAAAAACAGCTGTGAGATCTGTCACCAAATATCTGCTGTTTTTTCTGGCAACGCTTGTCATTGCTGTCATCATATTCTTTGACTCCATTTTGATGGTGCTTATAACATCGATCGGCAGCAGAATCACAGGAGCTGAAGTCTCGTTGGGAAATGTTGAAACATCATTTCTCCGGGGTGATATCAAGTTGACCGATTTGCGGATAAACAACCCTGAAGGATTCAGTAACTCCCCCGCAATTGAAATAGCTTCTCTCTATTTGCAAATCGATAAAAAAACACTTTTCGATAAAAAAATTACAATCACTGATCTGGAAATCAGAAATCTGACTCTTTACGGAGCAGTCAATGATAAAGGAGAGGTAAATATAAGAAATATTCTGCAAAAATCTATTTTATCACCGGTTCCTTCCGGAAAAAAAACGGATACGGCAATTTTTGATCTGGAAAAATTTCAACTGGGAAATGTCCGGGCAATAATAAAAGAGGATTTTCATCACAACCGGATGGAAAAATTCGGCTTCGCTTTCAAACAATTATCGGGTTCAACTGTTGATGGGAAATTTTCGCTGACAGGTTTGCATTTGACACCTCCGGGAGAATGTTCTCACAGCATGCTGGAATTGAATTCGGCAGAAATAACCATCGATCCGGCAAGCATTTACAGCCAAAACCCTGTTATAAAAAACATCAAAATCAATGATTTGAATGCGACAGCAGCACTGCACGACACCGGAAATTCCAATATCCATATCGTTTTTGACGCATTTGAGCAATTATTTCACGCGACCACCGATGTCCCTGAATTTTTTGATTCCCGCCAGATAACCCCCAAAGTAGAAAATATTTCTGTGAACAACAGTTCTCTTGCTGTCTGGGACGAAAGAAACCAAAACAATATCCATGGTTTCGGCATAAAGTTTGACAATTTTTCAGCGGCAATCACATCCGGAGATATCACTTTCAAAAAGCTGATAATAAGCAATCCCCGCAACTATTCCCGAAATATGCTGGAAATAAAATCCGCTCATATAAAATTTGAACCGGATTCCATTTGGAGTGGTATTCCGGTATTTAATAACATACAAGCAGACGGAATTCAGGCGACGGCAGGTTTCCGCGGCGATAATGATTCAAATGTCACAGAGGTAATATTTTCTGTAAAGGAAATTTTTCAATCGATCACTGCAACATCTGCTTCTGCAGAGGCAGAAGCAGATGACTTGTTTCCGGTGGTGAAAAATTTCAATATCAGCGATGCCTCGTTTATTGTAGCAGATTCCCGCACGGCAGATAACATCCACGGTTTCGGAGCATATTTCAAGCAATTTTCCGGTTCCCCATCCAAAGGTTCTCTGTTTTTAAGCGGATTGAAAGTGAAAAACCCGCAAGGTTACAACCGGGATATGCTGGATATAAAAACATTGTCGCTTAAATTTGTTCCGGAATCTCTTTCCGAACCGGTTACCAAAATCCAAAAAATCGAAGTTGACGGAATAAATGCAATTATCGGATTGAAAGAAAACAATCACTCCAATATCCACGATGTACGCAACACTTTTGCAGTCATCTTTTTTCCGCTGTTTTATAAAAAATCACAGGAGACAACCGATGCAGCTGATTATTTGTCTTCATTGGAAATATCTGATTTTGTCATGACAAACAGTACTGTTTCGGTTTGGGACTCCCGCAGTACCGACAATCTTCATGGATTCAGTGCCTCGGTAGAAAAACTGGATCTTTCCAAAACAAACGGTTTTATCTCATTGAAAAATTTGAAATTGACCAATCCCAATGGTTACCAGAATAAAGAGATGCTGACGATCGGATCACTGGATTCCAAATTTACCGAATCTGATAATGGCACATTGATCACCGAGACCCTGATAATAAATTCACTGCATGCTTCAGGTGAATTCAAAACAGATGGCCGTTTCAACATGCACGAAACAGCCGATTTACTCTGTTTCCTGTGCGATGAAGAAGTCACCTGCCCTCTGCCGCCAAAAGATAAAGAGCAAAAAACAGATCCCGAAAAAACATATCATACCGGTATTTTCAAGATGACAAACAGTACTTTTTCATTATGGGATGCCCGCCGCCGGATACCGTTAAAAATTTCCATTGACCAGAATGAACCGAAGTACAAATTCTCTTCCGGAACCCAGAGTGCTTTGGCTGTTTTGCACAATGACACGGCAACTCTGGAAACAGAATGTGCCGATATAACGGATATTGGAAAATTGATTTTCTATTTTCTCAACAATACAGCGGAGTCCGGTGTTCAATTGTTGAAAAAATCCGGAGACACCGGAAAAAACTTTTTGGATTTAATTGTAAAAGGCCTTCAATAAATCATCCGGCATACAGCATAACATTTTCTCAAAATCCGTAATTTAGTCTATTGACAAACAGAAAAAAAGAGCTATATTACCTTGAATATCATTTTTCAATATTCAACTAAATACAATCGAAAGGGAAGAAAAATGAAAAAAGTAAAATATGCAATTATCGGATTCGGCGGTATTGCAGAAAACCGCATTGCCAAAGAAGGATTCGGATGCGATAAAACCCGTTTCAACGGCCTGCCCAATGCCGAACTGGTCGGAGCAACAGATATGAATCCTGCCCGTGAAGCTGCCGCCAAAGCTCTCGGTCTCAAATGGTACAAAGATATGGATGCAATTTTCGCTGATCCGGAAATTGATGCCGTTTATGTGGCCACCAATAACCTCAGTCATGCCCCCATCGCGATCAAAGCAATGAATTCAGGAAAGCATGTCATGGCTGAAAAACCCATCGCCACCAGCGTTGCTGATGCTTCTGCCATGGTCAAGCTGGCTGCCAAAAAACGTCTGAGTTTGACCATTGACCACATGATGGTCAATAACGCTTTCAACCAGCTTGCCCGCAAATATGTTGCCGGCGGCAAACTCGGTAATATCAATGACAGTTGCTTCCACATGGAATTCCTCTTTGGAGCCTCACCGGAAGAAGCTGCTTCATGGCGTTGCAACAACGTCGATGAAATGGGCGGTCCTATCGGTGATGTCGCTTCTCACTGCGTCTATATGGCTGAATTCATGTTCGACAGCAAAATCAAACAGGTCCAGGCGGTTTATCTGCCCAAAACCCTCAATATCAAAGCTGAAGACGGTGCTTACATCCGTTTCACTCTGGAAAATGGTCAAACCGGCTCTTTCAAAGTTGCCTTCTGCGAGAAACGCGGCGGTCTGGTCGGCACTCTTTCCAACCTCGGATATGAGATTTATGGTGATGCCGCTGTAATGCGTGGATACGGCACCATGTTCCAGCTCTCCGGTTACAAAGATGAACCTTACGCCATCCGGCTTGAGCTGGAAAGTGCCGAAGGAATCAAACCTCTGCGTCCCCGTAAATTTCCCAATATCTATCAGCAGATCATCATGCACCATGCCCAGTCTGTTATCGACGGCAAACCTTTGAATGCTGAAGACGGCTTGCGTAACTTGCGTGCCTGTTTTGCCATTCACAAGTCTGCCCGCAACGGCGGAAAAGCTTATATCGTAAAATAAGACAAACCAGTATTTCAAGTGCGGACAGAAATTCCGGATTTCTGTCCGCACTGTTCATTTCATCTGAATAAAATGAAAAAATTCAATTACATAACCTGTGATGCTGTGTGCAGTGAATCGATCGACATAGAAATTGATGATTCTGGAAAAATTTCGTTTGTCCGGTTCAATGGAGGTTGTCCCGGTTCCTTAACGGCAGTATCGGCTCTGGTCAAAGGAAAATATCCGCTTGAAGCGATAGAAATTTTGAATGGGATTATCTGCGGCAGCAAAACGACAAGTTGTCCGGATCAATTGGCAAAAGCGTTGACCCAAATACTTTAGCGGCAAGCTCATCCAGCGTGATTCCTTGAGCGTTTTTCAATTTCTGCTCCCGGTTGGCAAGGTATTTCTGATAGCTTGCATCGGTCTCGTTTTTGCCCTGCTTGCGTTTTATGGAATAGGTCTTGTATTCATCGGCAATAAAGCTCCCAGTGAAGTCCTCTCCAATATGGTCGGATCCCGGATTCAATTTGCCATTGTCGCTCTGCTCCATAAAGAAATCAAACAGCGGATCAACACTCCGGCGGTAGTCAATCGGAGAAAGTGAGGTATCGCCGAGGTCGGAGGGCATGGAGAATTGCACCCCGCCGGAGGAATTTTCCGGATTTTTTGAAGAAGCGGGGTTGACTTCCGCTTGCAAAGGATTTATATTATCCGAGGTTTGGGCAGTCAACTCCGCTTGATTCTCCTGCAACATTTTCTCGGAGATTTCATTTTTAGGCTGGTTGTTCGTTGCTTGCGATGTCGCAGACTGAGAACTGCGAACCCAAATCAATTTTCCTTTTGGTTTTTCATGTTGGCTTTTTCTGGTAAAGAAACTCACCACCGAGTAATAACCATCCTGCTTTCGCAATTCCAAAATGCCATAATATCTTGCTTTGGGAGGAAATATTTCAAGTTTGATATTTCCTGCTTCATCACGGGCATATATTTTGTTGATGTCTCCAAAAACAAGTTCCATTAAGCGAGCCAAGTCTTGGTTGGGGAAATCGGACAAGTGCTTATAGATATGAACAATGCCAAAACCGTGGTTACCTTTGAGTAATTTTATCGGCAATGCTTCAAGACCAAAGTTTTGTCCTGCCTTTGCCATTTCTTCTGTGATTTTACCCCAGATATTATTGCCCGAATCAGTTAAGATTTCTGTTTCTGCGGATATATTTTTGTCGTTGATAATATCCGTTATAGTCATTTGTCCGTGATTTTGAACATTGAACAACTGATTGCCATCTGTATCAACTGCCAACTCACTTACTCCCGCATTTTCCATAAGGTAAATGCGGTCTTCGGGGGCGACATCGGCGGTCTCATCAATCAGAGATCGGCGGCGTTCATCCATGCTCATTTTGGAACGGGTAACAGCGTTCCGGGATTCAACTTCTCCGGCAAGGCGTTTATAGGTCGATTGCGGAGATGTTGACGATTCAGCATTGATCCGGTTGGTATCAAGCAATTCTTCAATGCGAGCGATACGGTGTTTGACGCTGGAAATCTGCTTTTCATTTGCTTCGGGAGATTTTTTCAGTTCTTTCAGTTGCTTTTCCAGTTTTTCTTTTTCTGTTATCAATTCATTTGCTTTGTTAATATGCCGCTGCAATACCGGGTCTTGACTTTCTCTTACATCTGTATCCATGCTGCCGCCGGGAGCAAAACCCTCAATGTCCTGAATGGCGTGCTGAATTTCGTGGATGAGAGATTCTTTTATCCGATCAAGTTGAAGTTGCGTTATTTCCTTTATCTCTTTTTTGGCATTTGCTTCAATTTTTTTCGGATCTGTTTCCAAACGAAGCATGGCATAAGATTTTTGCTTTTTATCATCCCAATTATTTACATCGCTGATTTGACGTTTTGCTTTTTCAAGTCGTTTTTGTTCTTGTTCCGATAGACGATAGAATTTATCTGTATTAAGATAAATTGTCTTGTCTTGCTCACTCCATGCAGCAAAAGCCTTGAGGTAAGAAGACATTTTTACCCGGATATTTTTCAATTCCGGATAAGCAGAAAACAATTCGGGTGATTCTACAATGTCCGAAAGAACATCATCAAAAAATACCGGAGCTTCAAATTTTGACAGAGAACCATCGCTCAATACAAAACCCTCTTTGACTTTCAAATCCGGGATTTCCATTCTCCACTTGCCGTCTTTGCCTTTTTCCCAGCCGGTGGCAAGTTTGATCGTTTTGGCATCTTTGCCATCTGCGGTCATTTCACGGGCAATACGAAGATTGTCAAGCAAGATTTCAGCATTCTCCATCCGGGCGGCTCCACGGTCGCCAATAAGCGAAAACAGCACCGTGTTGCCGGATTCATCGGTTTTCTCCGGAGCGGATTTTTCAGCGGAGGGAACGGCAGTATCCTTTTTGCCCTTGCCACGCATCTTGTCAGAAAGCGTGGGTTTATCTTCCGGTTTTGCTTCGGCTTTGGGAGTATCAGCTATTTTGGCATCTGATACGGTTTTATCAACCGTCTTACGCATCTTTTCAGAAGTTGTCCGGGTGGCTTTCTCGATTTCTTTGGCATTGAGCGTTTTGCCGTCAAGAGTGAACGCATTGCCGCTTTTGGTGAAACTCTTGCCGTTTACGGTGTGTTCGCCATCCGGCAATTCGGTAAACGCCATGATCCGATCACGGCTCCCTGCTTCGGCAGAGGTGATTTTGTCAATGATTTTTTCAGGATCGGCACTTGACTTTTCCGCAGATTGAGGTATAGTATTATCGGTGGAGTTCTCCGGGGTGATATTGTCCGCAACCCCTTTGTTGTCATGAGCGGTGGTAAGAGGATTGGCAGGAGATTCCGCCACTTTCTTATATACTGTAACCAACCAATTTTGAGAAATTTGGTCAAAGTCGATCTGAACAACCACCCGATGCTTTTGATCGTTGCTGGTGTGTTCCAGAATAATTCGATTACCGCTTTTATCAGTGATCTTTCCATTACGAATTGCATCATCAGCTAAATCCCAGTCAAGATCCGGATGCCCCTCATCAATGTGTGCCAAGCCGTATCCGGTCTTTCTGCCTTTGTTTTCAGCTTTTACTTCGGCATCAGTCTTGCCGTAAGGTAACGCAATACCACCAATATCATCCCGTACCCATGCATTCGGAATCCAACCGGATTTGCGTTTGCGTAATTCTGCAACGCCTTTACTGCCACTATTGGCAAGATCATCGTGCCGCTCTCCCCATTCAGCCGGGGCTGTTTGGTCAGAGGTTTCCGGGGTGGAACGGATGGGAACGGAGGGAACGGAGGGGACGGAAGAGGAACCCTCTGCCGGGGTAACTGATAAGTTTTCTTTAGAAGTTGCCGTGTCGGTATCAGTGGTCTGTGCATTTTCTGCACTTGCCACTTGGGAACGGCATTGGCGATACTCTTTTTGCCAATCAATACCTCTCCAGTGTATGGCAAAATTCCAAAAATCTAAAAAAAACAAAATGCCGAATTAAAAATTTTTAATTTTTTTCATGTTTTTTACATTTATATACTTGAAAAATCGACACTCCGGTAATAAATTAAAATAAAGAATAACCATTAATCTTTTTTTTCAAACAACAAAAAAGGTGCAGTATGAAATCGTTTATAAATATCACCAGACTGGATTATATCAAGAAAAAAGATATCATCTTGTGCAATGAATTAAAAATGCTGCAACATCTTTACGGAATTTACAACTCCAAAGCTGTGGAATTTATCATCAAAAATAATCTGCTCCGTCATGAAGCAGAGAAAGAAAAACTTTCATTCGTCGCTGTAAGAATCGTTTTCAAAGATATATGGGAATGGCACATCCCGGAGGAATTACAGAAAATTATAGCCGAAACCGGAAAAAATCTGCTCTCCGGCAAATCCGGACCGATGGATTGCCTGTGGATATTGAAAAGTACTTCAGATAAAAAAATCCCGGTATTTTTCTGCGATATAATTTTCTTCCTGCCGGATTCCGCAGACAAAAATTTACCCGATGTCGATAATAAAATATCCAGCAAAGAAAATTGCATTGCCGATTCTCGAATCCTTTTCTCAAGAAAAAATCAGGAAAATTATACCAAAGACTTGGAAAAACTTTTTCACCCCAGCCAAAACAGTACCGTCCTGCAATGTGAATTCGCTCACGATATGATCGTTTAATTTCATCTCCACCAACACAGAAACGGAGACACGGCAAAGTCCCGGTGGAAACAGATCACACCGGGATAAATTCACGTTGCAGCTTTAATTACTCAAACTGAACCTTTTTTCTGCCTGAAAAGAGAAAGAAGGAGCGTTGCTTACCTCTGTGAAATTTTTGTAACAGTCTGTCTGATTATATATTCTTATTGTGCCATTGACAAATTCGGACTCATGTGCTACATTTTAGGCATGTAACAAATGTTGAGCAAATAAAAATTGACACAAGAGCAATTTCAAAACTCCTCAAAAATTCTTAAAAATCATCGCTGCGATCTTAAAGCGGAGCGTTTCCGGTGGTTATTTATTCAATAGCCACGCTCAAACTGCCGCGTTGATCCCATCCACGCTGATTTTTTAATCTCTTTTTGAATCAGTATTGAAATTGCCCCGCAAAGGAGAAAAATGATCAGATTCAACGATGGAAGAGATTGGTTTCTGGAAAAACGTTACGGTATGTTCATACACTGGGGGATTTACTCTGTCGGCGGCCGTTCAGAATGGGAAATGCAGAAATACAATGTCCCCAAAGAGGAGTACGATAAATATATCCCGCAATTTAAGGCTGAAAATTTTGATCCGGCACAATGGGTCGATTATGCCATCAAATCCGGTATGGAATATATGGCATTTACCGCCAAACACCATGACGGTTTCTGCATGTGGGATACAAAATATACCGATTACAATGTGATGAATACTCCTTTCGGCAAAGATCCGTTGCGGATGCTTGCCGATGAGTGTCACAAACGCAACTTTCCGCTGGTGATCTATTACTCCTGCATGGATTGGACTCATGAGGCATATCCCAATGACGGAACTTGCAGCAGCGTAATGACCGATCCGGCAAAACACGATATGCCCAAGTATATGGAATATGTAAAAAATCAGATTCGGGAACTCTGCACACAGTACGGTGAAATATACGGCATCTGGTGGGACAACAATAATACAGGTTATTCCGATCCATCAGTCAACGCCATGATCCGCAAACTTCAACCCAAAGCGGTGATCAATGACCGTGGATTCAGCGGAGATGGTGATTACCGTACCCCTGAACGGTCAGGCAAGCGGGATAATGCGGCTTTTGTGATGCCGACCGAGGCATGCGACTCCATTTCCCGTGAAGCATGGTGCTGTCATAAGGATGGGGATTTCAATTCATCACGCTACTGCATGAATGCCATTACCTCTTTCATAGCCCGCGGAGCAAACTATCTGCTCAACATTGCCCCCGAAGCTGACGGCAGACTGCAAAAGGAGTACACAGACGTTCTGGACAAAGTGACTCCGTGGTTCAAAAAAGTTCGTGAAGCACTCTATGCGTCTTACCGTCCGTGGGTGCTTTTCAGGGATACTTTTCTCTGCACAGGTGACAAAAACACGCTTTATATTTTTCTTCTGGAACCGCCGACAGCCACAGCATTTCCGCTTATTCCGCTGGATACAGCTCCGGTATCAGCAGTGCTGCTGAATAACGGACAAGAACTCACTGTGGAATTCCGCGGGACCGCCCCTCACAAAAATCCTGTGGTGATTCTGCGGCATTACCCTGCCGATGAATTTTACAATGAGATCCCCGTCATAAAGCTTACTTTCAAAGAGGATATCGGCGAAGTCATCGCAAAAGTATCTGCCCACGACTATCTGTGGTGAATATCTGAAAAAATGAAAGAAAAATTGCTTATCCGGTTGTTTACCGAATCCGATGCCGGGGCTGTCCGAAATATTATTCATCGGGGTTTGTGGGAAATCAACGGTAAAGATTATCCGGCAGAACTTATTGAGGAATATTGTGCTTATTTTACGCTTGAAAAAATCAAAAGTCAGGCAAATTCCGCACACATGTACGTTGCCGTGATGAATGATAAAGTTATCGGCACAGGTTCGATCGCTCCTTATTGGGGAAGCGAAAAAAGAAAGCATTCTGCTGACAATTTATGTTCTGCCGGAAATAATCGGATATGGCATCGGCACTGCCATCATCAACGCCTTGGAACAGGATGAATTCTTTTTGCGGGCAAAACGCATAGAAATACCGTCATCAATTACTGCGGTAACGTTTTATCAAAAAATGGGTTATGCGTTCAAAAACGGTTCGATTCCGAATCAAGAAGGTTTGATCCGGATGGAAAAATTCAGAAATGTCAAACTTTTATCGGAAATGACACTGGAAGAATTGTGGCAGCTTTTTCCGATTATTTTATCGCCACATGATCCGGTATGGAAAAACTTTTATAAATCAGAAGCCGCCTCCTGAAGCATTTTTATTTCCTGCTTACACTGCGCCGAGAGAGCGTTGCAAAGAGCGATTCATGGTAGTCCGGACTTTTTCCTTGACAAGGTATTTTTCAAGGAACGCATAGCCGGCGAGAAGAACATCTTCCGGCGGACGGTGTCCGGTGGCGTGGTTTATGATCTGCAGATGCTCAGGCACAGAGGCGTAGGAAGCTGCCCGCTGCATGATCTCCAAACTTTCCGCATTGTCATAAAGTCCGGCAAGCAGCATAAAGGGTTTTCCTCCGGCAAGATCCAGCAGCTGACTGTGTTCCATACCGCGTGAGATCAGCTCATCCACCTGATCTCCCCAGTACCAGATATCCCGCCAGTTGGTCTGATCCCAGCCGATGCCGAAATCACTGGCAAGAATAACTTTCACCCGTTCATCCAGACAGCCGGTATAGAATGCCATTTTGCCGCCTAAAGAGTGACCGGCAATACCGATTGCACCGTTATCCACCCGGTCATCGTTTTCAAGCATATCCAGCAGAAGCCGGGTATCGGCAAGCAGTTTTCCGCAGCCGCACCATTGGGGATATTTTTTCTTCAGGGCGGTTCCTGCAGTCTGCCAGCGGGAAAATTCATCTCTCCCGGCGGGATCTTCCGGACAGAATGTCAGATGGTAGGCATCGGCAGATATGGTGATGAATCCCCTTTCCGCCAGATCTTTTGCCATGGCGATTTTTTCATACCGGGGCAAGACTTCAAGTGTATCCGGTTCAAAACCGATCATTGCTTCAGGAAAGTAAAACGGCACAGCCACTGCCGGACGTTTGCCGGAGAGTTTCTTCGGAAATGTCATCATCACCCGCTGGATGGTTCCGGGACCGTTGTTCTGCAAATATAATTCGGCATCAAAGGTCTCAAAGTTCCAGCTTTTGATATATCTGACACCGGGAGCAAAGGCGTAATCCTCAGGCGGGGTCAATAAGTCAATCCAGTTTCCGGCTGTATCCAAACTCATTTTCATCTCCTGTAACAATATTTTCCCTTATAATATACAACATAATATACAACTGATTGGCTGAAATTGCAACTCCTGCCGGATTTTACCATACGCTGTATCCGCAAAGTCCCAAGCGTCTATCTCTGCCGGTTTCACAATGGGATCTGCTTGGGATGCATAAAGTGAATTTGCATTTATCACAAAGAAATATTATGAGAACCATTGAAAATTCTCATAATATTCCGGTATTATCTCACACATTGTGAAACATATGAATTGCGATCGACTATTCAATTTTTTATTGCTTCGACCATAGCTTTGGCAGCTGCGGCAATCCCGTCCGGAGTTTTTCCCGGTTTATACAAAGCACTGCCGATACCAGCTCCGGCACAAACTTCAATAAATTGCGGCAGATTTTCTGTATTGACGCCCCCTACTGCAAGAATCGGAGCTTTGATCACCGCTTTCAAGTCTTTGATATAAGACGGCCCCAAAATTGCCGGAAACAGTTTCAGGTAATCAGCTCCGGCTTTGCGGGCGGCGAATGCTTCTGATGCGGTGAAAAAACCCGGTATAGAAAGCATCCCCAGGCGTTTGGTCTCCTTTATAACCTCCGGATCCGTATTGGGAGAAATGATAAATTTGCCGCCGGCTGAATAAACATTATTCACATCCTCCACGCTCAAAACAGTTCCGGCACCGACCATCTGTCTTTCTCCGCAATATTTTATTGCCGCAGAAATACTGCCGCAGGCATCCGGTGAATTCAGCGGGATTTCCAGCAATTTGATGCCGGTCGAATAAAGTGCATCACAAACTGCCGGGATTTCTGCGGTGGTTATGCCACGCAAAATTGCGATCAATGGACACTCCTGCATATATTTTTCAAAAGTATTTTTCATCTCTGCACCCTCCCCGATGCGGAACCGGCCATTAAATTCTCAACTTCACTGCGTGATGAGCAGTTGTAATCGGTATTGATCGTATGTTTCAAAGCACTGGCAGCAACAGCGAAACGGATCGCAGTTGCCGGAGTACTCAACTCCGGAGTATTGAGAGCAAAAAGCAGACCGGCACAGAATGAGTCTCCTCCTCCGAAACGGTCAACGATATCTCTGATCTCATAAGGAACATAGTTCCCATCACTGTCCAGAGGAGCAAAATGTGCTTCTTTCGTGTTGCAGTCATACAGCATCCCCCCCCAGTTATTGTGATTTGCACTGTAACTTTCCCGTAAGGTTACCGCCACAAATTTCGCTTTTTTGAAACGATTGCTTAAGGCAGAGGCTACTGATTTGTAACCGGAAATATTCAACTTGCCGGAATCAATTTCAGTATCCGGAGCATTGATTCCGAAAACATCAGAAGCATCCTCCTCGTTCCCGATAATAATGTCTGCATACCGTACAATCTGCTCCATACAGCGGCACGCCAGAACATTTTTGGCAGTTCCCGGTTCCCAATTCCACAGTTTTTTCCGGTAATTCAAATCAATTGAGATGGAAATCCCCTTTTCAGAAGCCTTTCCTGCTATGGCAAGAGTTGCTTCAAAAGCATTTTTTGACAGAGATGGTGTGATCCCGGACAGATGCAGATGCGTAACTCCGTTGAGCATGGAATCAAAGTCATAATCCGCCGCTCCAAGCCGGGAAATAACAGAACCCTCCCGATCGTAAACCACATTGGAACCACGCATATTGGAACCATGTTCGGCAAAATACACGCCCATCCGGCCGGAAGCTGTAAATTTTATATGTTCCACATCACTGCCCAATCCCCGCATCTGAGCCGCAAATGCCCGGGCAACCGGATTATCCGGCAGTGCGGTCAAATAACGGCTTTTACCGCCTAAAATGGCGATCGAAGCACATACATTAGCTTCCCCTCCCCCGAAACTGCTCTCCAAAGTACCGGGGAAAGCCTGAGCAAAACGTTTCACTCCCGGCGGACAGATACGCAGCATGACTTCTCCGAATCCGGCAATACAAAATTCATTCATGATATATCCCTTTTTTATGTTTTTCGGATCAATTTTCTGATCTCTTGTTCTGTTGCTCAAAAAAACATCTTATTTCCACATCGCTCAATGCCCGGGAAAAAGTCCAGACCCCATTGATCTCTCCCCGGAAGTGCCACGGTCCGCCCCAACCGGAACCCAATTCAATGAAATTACGGTTGCTTTCAGGAAATTTACCGGAAAAAATCTTTTCTCCAACCGGAACACCATTCAGGAAAAGTTTCACCGCACAGCCACCGGAGCGTGGTTCAAAAACCACCGCTGCCTGACTTTCTCTGCCGCTTTCCGGGAAATTACCCGGCACACTCATCGTATGTCCGCAGTAACGTACTCCATCATGAAAATTGGCATAAAGCCGGTTTTCATATCTGCCGAAAAAAAATTGCCGGTCTTTGAATACATACATATCCAATGCCGCCGAAGCATCTTTCCGCTTATCAGTGCCGTTATCACAAGGAGTAACTGCAGTTATCACGGTCAATCCGTTTTTATCGGCATTGATATCCGAACTGTTCAAAATACGAATTCTGTCATTGCCGCGGAAAGAGAGCTCTCCGGTTAAACTTTTTTCTCCGGCAGAGGTGATTTGGAACATTTTTCCGGTTGCAAGATAATTCAAAATTTCTCCGCAAAGCAGTTGATGACCTTTCAAGGAGAGGTGAACTCCGTCATCCTGAACATAAAGTTCCTGCGGATCAGGATGACGGCGTACCGCCGCCGCAAAATCAATGACATCAAGTCCGTGCTTGCCGGCGATCTGCCTCAAACGGGCGTTAAAACGGTCATGCACTTCCGGGATGCCGAAAATCGAATGATTATATTTCTTTGCTTTCAGCGGCATATACAAAGCTTTCTGATACGGCATATAACTGTCCGGAGCAGTGATAAGCACGATTTTTGCACCGCTTTTTTTCTTCAATGCTGCAACGATCTCATCCCACAATGCGATTTGTTCATTTTCCGGCACATAGGTCTGGTAATCATTACGGGACATCAGTTTAGAATCATTCGCACCGGTAAGGATAAAGATCGTATCCGGTTTCGGAGAGAATATCTGATCGTACATTTCGTTGCGGACAGTTTTTTCTCCATTCAGACGCTGACGGATCCGCAAGAGGGTATCTCCGCCAACGCCGCAATTACGCACGGAATATTCCGGAGGCAGAAAGCATGTCAGTAAACTTATATAGTTCCGCCCCCGGTCATAATCACTCAAACTGTCGCCAAGAAAAAGGAAGTGCTGTCTGCCGGAGATATTTTCGGCATATTTACGGTATCGATGCAGCATTTTTTCCGGCAGTATCGTGGCAAAAAAATCAGCTTTCACCCCGCTTGTCAGATCCCGAACGGATAATCTTACTCCGTCAGGAGCTTCAAAAGGAACGGTGAAAGTAATCTCTGCCCTGCCATCTTTGCCGCAAGTCGTCTCCCAGTGCTTTGCCGGGAAATAGCCGCCGGGAAGAAATTGTCCGGTATATAAAGAACATGTAAATTTACGCTCCGGTTCTGATGAGTACAGAGAAACTTTTACCGTATCTCCGGGACGGACCGCCGCTGCGGACGGTTCAAAAACAAGTTCCGGCCCTTTGACATCAAGATAGAAGAAACTTGAGGAAACGATCTCCATTTCAGTTCCTTCAGCAAGATGAACGGTAAGTTTATCGTGAAACACGGTATCCGGATCAGCAGATACGCTTTCAAAATCAAAATTTTGCAAATCCTTTTCAAGCTCAAAAAAGCCGCTTTCTGTTTCAGCAAATTCCAAAGCATTGCCGCCATACATCAAACGGGAGCGAACCCCCAGGCGGAATTTCCCTTTGCCTTTTGCCCGGATGCGGAAACGGAATTGCCGTCCGGCCGGAGCGGCACAATCCGGTTGTGCATGTTCAAGATTGCCAAGATCGATATAGTGCATCAAAGTCCCACCGGAGATCCTGATGCCCCTGGCAAGTTTTTCCACCGGGGTGCTGCCGATGTACTTCCAGCACTTCATACCGTAAGCAAAAGTGCTGTTATTGATCAGATTGGCTTCCCGGGAAAAAAGAGTAAAGCAGAAAAACAAACTGACAATACAGAAAACGGATTTGCTCCGGGAGCTTTTCATTTACCTTCTTCTCCGGAAACACTCATATCCGCTTTTACATTGGAAACTGTCGCAACAGCTCCTTTAAGAACCTTGAATGATACCCTGATCAAATCCGTCTTGGGATTTTCCACGGTAAAAGCAACACTGCAATTTTGCCGGGTATCAGATTGCGGGAATTTTTTCACCTGATTGGTAAGAAATTTTTTGTTCCCGTACTCGATAATCGAGATAGTTACCGGACCTCCTTTGATATCTGCGGATATGGAAATACGGTCTCCTTTTTCAGCGGCTATCCCTCTGGCTGTATAGATCCCGATCTGCCCTTTTTTATTGTTTTCCGAAGCAAGCTGCACAAAATTGACTCCGTTTTCCCGAATCAATTCGGCAGTACCAATTCTTTGAGTGGATAAAGCCCAACTGCGTTTGAAATTATTGAAATCACCATCCACATCTACTTCGGCGGCAAAAATATTGCACCCAAACATCACAGACAAAATAATACTTAACTTTTTCATCTTGTTTTCCTCCTGTTTTTATTTCCGCAAAACCGGTTCCAGCCAGTCTGCGATATCTCCGGCAATACCGTCACCGCAATCAGTTACAACCAGTTTCAGCTCCTTTACTCCGGTCAGATCCGCCCACAGCGGAACCGTTTGATCCAAAATGGTCACCTTGCCGGAATCTGCAGCAAGTTTGCCATCAGTATATACTTGAAACGACACAGATCCGGCAGCACTGCCCTGATCATCAACAGCACAGCGGACTGTGAACATTTTCCAGTTATCTTTTTCCGGAAGTTTGAAAATTATTTCACTGTTGGCATGACAGCCGAATCCGCGGAAATACTTCTGCTTCCTGACGGTCAGCGGTGAACCGGAAAGACACTCATGATCCACAGTCAGAGGTTTTTCATCCTGACGGACAGAGACCGGAGTTAATTCAGTCAGGGATTTAATGGTGGTCATATCCAATATTTTTGCCGGGAATCTTTCCTGCGACAGATTGCGTTTCCACGGCAGTACAACGTTTTCAGTCTCATCTCCGAAAGCCTGGATCTCAACGATCTGTCCTCCCTGCCGGGAAGAATTGAAAAGCACATTGACTTGCAGAAAACGGGCTTGTACCGGAGCAAATTTCCGGAATACTCCATGCGGAGTATCCGGCATGATATTGCCGCTTTCATCCATTATCAGCCGGTAATCCCTGCCGTCAACACTTGCCTTGACCGTAAATTGAGTGATCCGGGGGAAATAACGGTTGTCCACGCTCCATGCCGGGATCACCCGGAGAGCGGAAATATTCTGCACTTTTCCAAGATCGACAGTCAATGTCTGGGGAGCTGCATGCAAACTGTACCATGCAGAAAGAAATGACGTATCGCCATCTACAGCCTTTTCCGGTTCAAAGTTTTTGAAAAAACCCGATGCAGAAACACTCTTTTTCAAAGCGAGATTGACTTTTCTTTCCAATACACGACCGGGAATATCTTTATCGGAAAACTCCAGTATGACCAGATTCCCCGGTGTGATCTCCACATCCAGAAAATTCCCGTCTTTACCATCGGTAAGATAACATTTTTCTCCGGAAAGCAAATTTACCGCATTGACAAGCTCTTTACGAACTTGGATCCGGCAGTTGACCGTTTTTCTCAAGTCAAACTCCTCCGGTCCATTATAATAAGGATGCCGGGGAGAAGTTTCATATATTCCGCCATTATTGTAAATCGCCAGTACCCAACTGTCTGCTTTACGATTGACCTGCCAGGCAAGCTGCTCTTTCACCCCCTCGCCTTCCAAAGAAAAAGGTGTAAGAGACAGCAGAAGTTTATCCATAAGATCTGCGGCAACGGGATGCAGTTTTTTCCGGACATCGCTGCCCTCATTGACTTGTCCGTTTTCCAGCATCCAGTGGATCCCGATGGTGATGACTTTGCCGCTGCCGAAGTTATTGACTGCTCCGACACAGAATTTATCCGCCATATAAAGCGGAGAAGCTCCCTGTAAATCCAAAACCGATGCAGTAAATGGAGCGGAAATAAAATTTTTCCCATCCACCCCGGTCATACCGGTAAAAATTTCAGTTTTCCCTTTGCTCACCCCGGTAAATTTCACATCAAGCTCCTGCATCTGAGCGGCATTGACGATCAGAGTACCGCCATTGTTTACATACTCCTGCAATCTGGAAACTGCGGATTTGTCCAAACGGTGTTCGCCGACCAGAAACAATACTTTATAGTTGCTCAAAAGTTCCAGAGCAAGCGGTCCGCCCGGAGTGTCCAGACGGAGAATATCATAAAGATCTCCATAGGGAGTCGCTCCGAAATAACTTGATAATTCCCGTTTTTCAGAGTAGTTGAAAAGCAAAGTATTGATAAGCTCTCTGGTCATGTGTTCGCCATCATTGTACTCAAAGCGGTTAAAAGCCTTGCTTCCCCGGTACGCCCAGCCGTTGTGCCATGACAGCAGCAGCCCCACCGGATTGTAATTTATTCCGGTATCCGGATTCAGACGCTGAAATTCCATGATCTCCGAACACAATTCACCATACCAGCTCAACCGGAATTGACCGCTGCCGCTCCAGTCGGCATAACGCATGTGATCACTCTCGTCCAACAATACTGCCGCATTGCTCAATGCCATATAATACCACAGCCGCCGGTATAATGACGGCGTGATATTCAGAACCCCCTGCTGCTTATAATATCCCGGAGAAGGTTTCTGGATGTGGGACAATGCCGGATGACTGATACGGCAATTCCAGTCAAACGCCATCAGATATCCGTAAGGGATCTGCCACATTCTGGCAGCTCCCCGGGTCAGAGCATTAAAAATGATATTGTTGCGGTATGGTGTACGGTTTTCATTGATGATCGCCCGGATCGGTTCCCAACCGCCGGACCAGCTCAATGCCCAGCATTGAGAACCGGAAAGAGCGTGTACCTGACCACGAAAAGGGGCATTCATTTTCTGGAACGCATAGCGTGCCGCCTCGGCGTAAGCTTCCCTGGTGGATGGTTCTTTCATATCCGCCGGGAAAAAATCCTTGAATACCGGGATACGCCTTTTGGTGGCAACTTCCTTGATTTCATCCGGATGAAACCGGATCATCAGAAAACGATCCAGATTTGTTCCCCACTCGTTGAAACCACGGAATCCGAGAAAACAGGGATTTTCTGCCAACTCCGCCAATTCTTTATCTGTCGGCAAAGGACGTTGATTGAAACTGCGGTCATACAAACCGCCAACCAGCGGCAATTTATGCTGACGGAAAAGTTCCATGCGTTTTTCCAGCAGCGGTATCTCGCTTTCCATCAATTTGCCCCGGCGGGATTTCAACGGATCGGGATCGACTCCGGATATCGCCAGATTTTCGATCTCATCAAACATATCCATAATGGTAAGAGAATTATTATATTCCAAACCATTGAGCCATCCGTAGCGTCCGGCAACTTTTTTGGGGATATATGCGGCATTAAGCGGCTTATCCCCGGCAGGGACAAGCGGTTCCGCCGCCCAAACTATTCCGGCACATAAGAAGCCGGTCAGAATAAATTTTTTCATCATTCTGCACCTGTTCAGTAATTTTATCAATCATCTTCCGGTTTCACCTGATTGGCAAGCTGCAAATTATCCCAATCGCTGTTCCATGCCTCACGGGTCATAGATTCGACATGTCCATCGGCAAAACCGATCTGATAATTCTGACCGTGAGTCGGCACAGCATAAAGTTTGTCACTGTGATTTATCATGCCTTTGGGAGAAAAACAACCATTGTTGAAATCCCGAGACGGAGTACGGTTGACAGTACACCACACGGTCACCAGTTTGGAGGGATAACGGAGATTTTTACGTAATTTTTTATCTTCGACCGGATTGCCATTGGTATCATATCCGGCATAAGAGGAGTATTGGTAAGTCCTGCCGTAAGGCAGAATACGGTTATACAGATCATTGGCCTTTATTTCGGCATTGGTCTTGTTAATATAATATCCGCTTTTTTCCCGTTCACTATCAAAATAATTGTTCTCAGAGTTGCTGGAACAGGCAAAGACATTTACCGGCATATTGTAATCAACGATCAATCTGACCCACCAGTAATTGTTGCAATGAGCGGGCAATAAATATTCTGTATTGTCATTGGCATAAGATACGGACATTTTATTGATCTGATTAAGATTGCTCACACACCCGGCACTTCTGCCCCGCTCTCTGGCAGAATTAAGTGCCGGCAGGAGTATGGCAGCAAGAATTGCGATTATCGCAATAACTACGAGAAGCTCTATCAAGGTGAAGCTTGACAGCTTCACCTGCCTGCAGGCAGGTGAAAAAAACTCTTTCTTTGTCTTTTGGGATTTCAGAATATTTCCCGTCCAATTACCACAGAAATGAACGGCAACAGCCAACAATCCGATCAGAGTAAATTTTTCAGTTCCGAACTTTTTTACCAACTTGCAGAAACCGTTTTGATAATTCATTTTGCGTCCTTTCATTTTAGTAAATTGCTTTGGATTATCTTAACGTAGCCATATTTTTCCAGATACTTCAATCGACGGATTTCATTTTCAATATCAGCATGACTGCTTGAAGTATTCAACACCCAGTCAGCCAGCCGGAATGCGTCCAGTAAACTTCTTGTACCATCAAACAGAGAATATAACAATCGGGAGACCCGGAAACTTTTTCTTTCACAATAAGGAATATCTGCCAACGAAAACGGGGTTGATTTTTTCCTTACCGGGATGATCCTGCCGGCAGTAATTTCCACATCGGGACAGTGTAATTCACCGGAAACACCGGCAATACTTTTATTCAGCAATTCATCCAACCCTGTTTTATCAAGAGTGGTATTGCAATATTTTTCTGCGGAAGATAATTTGCCTTTGAGGTATTTGTAAAGCTCTTTTAAAAGCAGTGATTTTTCAGCAGAAGTTTTCGCCGATGAAAGAATCAAAGAACTTTGCTCTTTAAATTCAGCGGCAGCCAGTGCCGGGAATTCAGCAGCTTCATCAGCAGAAATTTGCAGCATAGCAGCAATCGCTGCCGCAAATGCCGGTAATTCTTCAGCCGCCCACTGCCAATCAACTTCAAAATCATCACAACCGCAATGATGTGCAGTGCCGGAAGGATTCTTACACCAGTTTACCGGAATACCGCCGCATAACGGATCTCCGGCGAAAGTATCATCCGACAGGATGCCCGGCAACTGAACAAATGATGTATCGGCAATCTGCTCCTGTAAAACTCCGGAAATAACCCAATCCCCGAACCACGGATTGCAGACCGGAGAATACATAAATGCCAGCAATCTCTGCTTGCGGTGATTGACCGCATCCATATTCAATGCCCCGGAAATCAACGCCGATCTTGCCGGATCAGCCAGAAATGCGGCAAAACCATACAACTCCATGGAAAAAACCACCCGCAAAGTTTTTTCCGGCTTTCCGTACACCTCTTTGATCGCTTTACCAATGGCACAAATCGCCCCGAATCCGAAAGCATTATCTGCGGCAAAAGGTTCGTAAATGTGGGAAAACAAAGCGTATTCCTCACGGGAAATTCCGGGAATAACTGCGGTGACTGTGAAAATTTTTCCGGCATAGCTCCGGGTATTCGCCACTCCATGGAGCAAAACTTTACCGGCAGCAAGCCGATCAAGAAGCATCCTGCCTTTTTCTGCCGTAATACCGAACAGCGGCAAACGCCGATCCTCTGCCTGCGGATACCAACCGAATCTGCCGGTACCATTGAACCAGCGGACTGATTCCGGATAATCCTTTCCGGCAAGAAAATCTGCGGCAACAACTCCGATCGCCCCGTTTTCACAGAGTTTCTCCAGATATTCCCCATGCGGATTCCTGCCATCGTCAATCGTGAGCAAAACCCACTTATTCCGGACATCTCCCATCTCCCCCGGAGCGAGAGCGACCAGCTCCCCGGTAATACCCCCCGGAGGCGTAGAAGCACTCCACGGTGCAACGGCAAACGGAGTTTGATCACTGTCTGCAAGAATAATATTTTCTCCGGCAATGCTCAAATACGATCTGCCGACAAGATCCCACGCCGGCGGCATGGTACAGTCAAAAGCAGAAGTTCTGCCGTCAGCATCATGTTTTAACAATTCAATATTTTCAAAACCGGCATTGTCCAACGCCCTGCAGCAATACTCTGCCGCAGAAACAAAATCAGTATGAGAACAGCTCTTTTCGTATGAGTAGAGTTGTTCCGTACAATTTTTCACCATTTCAAGGTCGAAAACTGATTGGATATTTTTGCCGGAAGCCATTTTTTCCCTGACTTTTTCAGTTTTTTACAATCGAACGATACCATTCTCCGGTTTTGACAATATCATTTTTCATCGCCGCCAACGGAATCATGATGCTTGAACAGATTCTTTCCGGCCATCTGGCTTTGCCGGTACCGGCATCCACATAGTCAAGAAATGAGGTGAGCAATGTCTTATCCGCACCACCATGTCCACCATTGCTGACGGTAACGTCAAAACGTTTGCACTTATTGTCCGGAGTAATGATTTCGACAAAGCTCTCTTTGCTGTCAACCCGCAACTCCCCTTTTTCTCCGAAGAAAGTAAACTTTCTGGAATAAGCACTGCCGCAAGAGGTAAGTTCCTGCGAAAAAAGAACTCCATTATTCATCACTCCGCTGATAACAGCCGTATCATCACTGGTTTCCCCCGTACCATGACGGCGGTGCTGGAAATTAGCAGTAAAACCGCAGACCACTTCCGCATAAGTATTGAGACAATACTGCATAAAATCAGTGTCATGTGTCAGCTTGCCCAAAATCAAGCCTGCCGGATCTCCGGCAAACTTACGCAGAATAACATCGTGAGCAAATGCGTATCCCACGTCACAGCAGCCTCTCACACTGAAAACTTTGCCGATCGCTCCGGAATCAAGCAATTCTTTGGTTTTTATCAGTGCCGGACGGCACGGCAGATTCAATCCCATTTGAAATGCACACGGTGCGGATGTTACAACTTTGTAAAGTTCTTCGGCGTCAGCCAGAGAAGCAACTGCCGGTTTGTCGCACAAAACCGCTTTCCCAGCTTTTATGGCGGCAGCGGAAATCTCCAAATGGGATTCCGGATAAGTTTCTACAATCACAGTGTCGATCTCTTTATCTTCCAGAAGCTCCCGGTAATCATGATAAATTTTGAAGTTGTGACAGTATATTCCCACACCCTGACGGAAAAGCAGATTTTCCCGGATGTCGGCAATCGCCGCCACTCTGCCGTATTCCGGGATCTCCGCTCCGATGGTTTCCGCCAAAAGCTGTCCTCTTGCTCCGAAACCGATGATCCCGATAGAGTGATATTTTTGCTCGATCATAATTCAAAATCCTTGAAACCACCTCAAAAAACATTGACTGTGCGTGCCAGTTTGCGGCTGACACCGCCATCAACTGTAATATCCGCTCCGTTGATAAAACCGGATTTTTCCGATGCCAGAAACAAAGCACACCCGGCAATATCTGCCGGCATTCCGACCCTGCGAACCGGAATACTCATATTCACCGCCTCATCCACAGGGTCTTTGTCCACATCAATATAACCGGGAAGAATATTATTCACCCGTATCCCGTTTTTCCCCTCCTGGATCGCAAGCTGACCGGTCATTCCGTGGATCGCTCCTTTGCTCATAGCATAGAGAGTCCAGCCGGGAACTGTCGTATCCTGATGGACAGAACCGATATTGATGATACTGCCGCCTTTTCCTCTCATCAGGGCAATTTCCCGCAGACAGCAAAAAAGAGTACCCCGGATGTTCACATCGGCAAGCTGATGATAATATTCATCGGTGATCTCCTCCGGAGCAAGTGCCGGAAGTACAACTCCGGCATTGTTGACTGCGGCATCCAGTGTACCGAATTTTTCTTTGATTGCCTCAAAAAGAGCTTCCAATTCTTCAGCTTTGCCCAGATCGGCCCGAAAAAGGTGGACTTCTCCGGGAAGTTCCGAAGCAATTTTTTCAGCCAAAGCACGGTCAGAGCGGTAGTGCAGAAAAACTTTCGCTCCGGCTTCGGAAAACGCCCGGACAACTCCGGCACCGATACCCCGGGATGCTCCGGTCACCAGAACTTTTTTATCTTTCAAATCTTCATAACAACTCATAACAACCCTCATTACAGAGTTTTAAATTCTTTGGAGATCATCTGATAAAGATCCTCAAAAAGTGAATCGTAAACCCGGTCACTCCGGAATCCGGGGGCCCGGCAGCAGGAACTGGCGATCAATCCTCTGCGTTTCAGAATGATCTTCTCAAAATGGATGATCATTTCTACATTCTGACGGATATGGTTGAGCAAAGCATTAAGTTTATCGTGCAATTTTTGTGCTTCGGCAAAATTACCGGCATTAAGATCATCCCATATTTTCCGGTAAATATCCGGCATGGACGGTCCGGGCATCACGCCGAATGCACCTCTGGAAAATCCTTCGATCATCTGGAATCCGGCATTGCCGACAAAAATTTTTCGGTCTGCTGGCAATTTTTCACTCAATGCACTGATATATGCCCCCGGAGGTCTGCACTCGATTTTAAAGTAAAGCAGATTCCGGTGACGGGCAGCCAGTTTTGCCAGTGTATCTACCGGGATCGCCACTCCGGTCTGATCCGGAGCATATTGGATCATCAGAGGCAGTTTTACGGAATCACACAAAGCATCAAGGTGATCGAATAATTCCGCTCCTGCCGGCTTGAGGAAAAACGGCGGCAGAACCATCATACAGTCCGCTCCGGCATCTTCGATCTCCTTTGCCCGGCGGATCGCAGAGATGGTGGAGTGTTTGGTATTGGATATGATCACCGGGGCGTTGTTTTCATGACAAACTTTCACCGAAGAGGCAATCAACTTTTTTTCTTCATCAATATCCAGCTTGTAATACTCTCCGGCGATCCCGAAAAGCGTCAGGGCTTGGGCTCCGAGAGCGATCAATCCGGCACAGCATTTCTCATATCCGGCAAAATCCACCGAACCGTCATCATGAAAAACTGCCGGAGCGATGGGACATATTCCTTTGATTTCCATAGATAAATTCCCCTGTCCGGTCAACTTAATTTTTAAGTTCAACGATCATTTCAACCTCAACAGCGATCCCGCCGGGCAGAGAAGACATGCCGACAGCAGAACGTGCATGACTGCCGATCTCCTGTCCGAAAGCCTCGATAAGCAAATCAGAAACCCCATTGATCACCACCGGGTGTTTGGTAAAATCCGGTGCGGCATTGACCATGCCGAGAACTTTTACGAAATTGGCAACATTATCCAGATCACCGCATGCCATGCGGATGGATTCCAAGCAGTGAATACATGCTTCCCGGGCGGCTTCATATCCCTGCTCCACACTCAAAGTATCTCCTACTTTGCCCAGAGTTTTTTTGGATCCGTGGCCGGAAACAAAGAGCAGATTACCGCTGCGTTTTGATCTCTCGATCGGATGATCGCACGGAGGAAGCACCTGAAGTTCAATGCCGAGAGACTGGAGTTTTTTTTCTACATTCATGTTAAAAGTTCCTTATATTCATTGAAGTTGCCGGTCTATTTCTTTAAAACGGACAATGATTTTGTCCATCTCACCATCTGTCAGACACATGGGATTGATATATACTCCGGGACGGTTTTCAGAATAACAGATTATTCCCGGCGTACCTTTGAGGAGCATCTCCCGCAGTTTTGCCGGAGTGATTGAATCACTCTGCAAATTAACAAATGCCCGGGGCAAAGGTTGTCCCGCCTGATTCGGCCAGGAGCGTTCAGCGGAAAAATTTTTACAGCTTTCCAAAGCAGAAACAAGTTTATTCACCTCATTTTCGCACCATTGCAGTCTGGCATTTTCATCGGCATTGACATATTGCCGTATTGCAGAATAAAGAGCGACCATCTCCTCCCTGCCGATCTTCATGATCCTGCCGCATCCGTAACGGGGAAAACTCAAAGCAGTGGCAATATTCAATAATTCAGAAGATCCCACCAAAAGACCGCTTGCCTGCGGACCGGCAAGGTCTTTGCCGCCGGAGAAACATGCCATATCAGCTCCGAGATCCCGGGTATAACGCCATAAATTGTGCTTGGGCGGCAACTGAGCTGCTCCATCGGCAAGCACCGGGATATTGCAGCTGTGAGCAATAGCAATGAAATCAGACAAATTCATACACCCTTCCCCGTAATAACCATCCGGAGTACGGGGAGCGAAGTAACACATTACCGTATTGCTGTTGATCGCATCTCTCACCACTCCGGCAGATAATTCAGTTTGCATATTGGGATAACCGACAAAGCGGATCTTAACACCGAGCTGCTCCATAGCATGATCGTAGGGAATATGCTGTCCCCAGAGAGCAACGACCTCGCACCGGGAAATTTCTTCGGCAGAGAGATTATTGAAATTTTTACCGTAATGTTTTTCCACACAGGCCGCTGTGGCAAGATAGATCGCACTGCTGCAGGAATTACAGAGCAATGCTGCTTCATTGCAGGTTATTTCAGCAACTTTGCGATTCAAAATATCCTGAAGTTTTTCAACCTCCACAAAACTGCGTGCGGCATCATTGAGATCACGCAAAGTCTCCTCCGACATGCGTGAACCTCCAACCACAGTATAAGTACCGACCGCATTGATCAGTTTCGGGATCCCAAGTTCATCATATATGCTCATGATGTTATTTTTCCCCGGAAAATATTTTTTTCAACTTGACTTGTCTTATGTTTTAATATATATTGACTATCGACATATAAATATGGCAAAAAAGAGGTTTTTTATGTCAATATCGCAACCGCCTCAATGGGTGACAGATTTACAGCAATACCATGGTAAACGTCCGGAATCTCTGGTATCCGGCGGTATGGAGTCATTATGCCCGCTGATTCCGCAGAATGTGATCGTCAGAGTTGACTCCAACGATCCGATCATCCCCAAAGAAACCTATATCCACCACCGGATGATCCTCAAAACGATCCTCTCCGGCAAGCTGAATGCCATCATTGACGGTTTGAGTTTTCCGATGGAAACCGGAGACAGCGTACTCTTTTTCCCTTTTCAATTCCACTCTTCCGTGGATGCGGAAAATTATCCGAAGCACTCATTTATTGCGATATCTTTCACAATTCCCGACAATAACATACTCTCATTGCTGCCGTTGAAAAACCGTTTACTGAAACTTTCACCGGATAATTTATCGGAACTGAAAGATATTGCCGGAGCATTTTACGGCAATAATGAGATATCTCATTCCCGGGCATTGTTGAAACTGTCCGGTATTTTGCTTGATCTGGTGGAAAAATATTCCGGAATGGTGGACAATGTGCCGCCTGAATCCGGAGACAATATTCATTACCGCATCTATGATTTCATCCGGAAAAACTTCAACAAGAAGCTCTCCCTGAAGTCTTTGGCGGCACACTTCGGCTATTCCCCGGAAAATATCCGGAAAATTTTTCAACGCAACTTTCCCGGTCTGACTCCGGGAAAATTGATTATCCGCCTGCAGATGCAGGACGCTGTGGAATTGCTGGAAAATACCAGCAATCCAATCAGTGAAATTGCAGAAAAATGCGGTTTTTCAGATGTTTTTACTTTCAGTAAAAGATTCAAAAAGATAACCGGACACTCCCCCCGGGAGTATCGGTCAATGCTGCTGCACAACCGGAAGGAATCTCAAAACGGTCAATAGATGGTTTTCTCCTGCTTGAGAATATATTCATCTTCCCAGTCAAGATTGAAGTGCAGCCATCTTTTACCGGTACGCAGAGCATCCCGGAGAGCTTGGAAATAAAGTTTGAATTTACTGTGTACAAAAATCCTCGTATCCTTATGCGAGGCGATCCAGTCAAGGAAAATATCCAAATCTTTTTCGGTAAATTCCCCTCTTTGGTAATTGTCGAAAAGCTCTTTGAAACGCAGCATGTACTCAGCCCAGATGAGCAATTCTTTACAGAAACGGGATTCGGGAACAGATTCATGCAGCTTTTGAGCGAGATGCAATATTTCTGTGAAATTTTCTTTCCCGGTACGGCTGAAAAGAGAGTAAGGATACGGTATGTGACACCTGCCCATATCCGACAGCATCTTTTTGATATATCCGAAAAATTCTTTCCCGGCAGCGGCATTATCTCCGAAGCATGCCGAATAGATCATTTCCAAAGCCTCTTTCTCACTCTCACAACGTCCGGCACGGGCCATTGCAGCATAGTTCACCCCATAAACGCTCCAATGGCTGATATGAAACTGGGTCAGGATGCCATCAACATTATTTTCAGCATACCACTGCAGTTCTTTGAACATCTCTGACAAATGGAGCATTGGCAGAGAAAGGTAAAAATTCACACCCATAAAATATTCATATATGTTGACTTCGCCGCCGTTTTTCGCATTGACCCAGTTGAGAATATCCTGTGCATAATGACGGTTTACCGGACATGCCGGATCGTTTATGGTATGATTTATACATCTCCAGTAGGGAGCAAAATGTACAGCCAGATTGGGGTCAAGCTTGAATCCTGATGCAGGTGAACAATAATTGACATAAGCAAAAAATGTCAACTGCAGATCCGGTCTGACTGCATATAATTGAGCTGCAACATCACTCAAAAGATCGTGATATATCCGGTCAGCTTTGTACACATGCTCGGAAAGGCTGTAAAAATCCCCCTTCTTATCCTTGTCGTAAAATGCAGAACACTTCTCACACTCACACCAGCCGAATCCGTCATTCGGATTGAGGGATATGGTGGTGATTTCAGGATTTTTCTCACAATACTGCAGCATATTGCGGACGATTTCCTGCCGTAAATCCGGATTGGTGGTACAGAGCTGTTCGCTGAGAAGCAGTTCTCCTTTCTCTTGAGATGCATCGATGCGTTTACCGTCTATTTCGGCGAAATATTCCGGATGGTCATGATGGTATTTTTTACCCGGTATCCAGTAGTTGAAATTATGATGACCGCTTTCGATGACGATACCTCTTTCGGCGGCAAACGTTTTCAATTCAGGAGCAAGGGCATCGTAATATTTCATCCAGACCAGCAGGTAATTGAGTTTATTTTTTGCCATCCAGTCCAGCAGAGCCGGTGTTTCATCATCAAAAGGGAACTCCTGGATCAACCCCCGCCGCTTCAAAAGCGGTTTGACTGCCGGATAAATGATCCCGTTATCCGGCAATTCTTTTTTTCCGGCCGCATCATATTTATCTCTGCCAGGCTCAAAAAACGACCAGCCGCAGAAGCGTTCAGCATAGTCATACACCCCATAGAGTAATTCCAATGGATCCGGAGCAGCAATGACCGTTCTTTTATCGACCCGCCGCAATTCAAACGCAGGCAGAGAGGGATCTTTGAGCAAATCTGCCTCCAGACCATAACGGGACAATTCAGCTTGTGCCAATAAATAACTCGGATCATTCATCGGGGATTTTTTCTCCTGATTTTTTTATTTTGGATGATATTACTGCAACCTGAAGGACAGGATCATTCACTGATCTCTGTCTTGAATTGCTTTGTAATATAGCATATTTCACAACATCTTTCAAATGTGAATGGCTGCCTGAAAAGCAAAATCACGGAATATTAAGGCAAAAAAAGATATCATGAGAAAACCTGCCGGTCTCCCATGATATCTTTTCGCTTTGCTTTTTGTTACAGCATCTCTGACAGGAAATATTCTGCTATCCGGCAATCTGTTCCCAATTCCGGATGAAAAGTCATCGCCAGTTGATTTTCCTGCCTGGCGGCTGTGATCTGACCGTTATATCCGGCAAGGATCTCCACGTCTGAAGTACAGGATTCTATCTGCGGGGCCCGGATGAAACTCATCGGTACATCCTTTATCCCGGCAAAATCCCCCACGGTGTGAAAACTGCTCAACTGTCTGCCGTAAGCATTACGCCGTACCGTTATTCCCATCGTGCCGAGATGGACTGTCGGATCATCCAGAAGCTGTTCAGCAAGAAGAATAGAACCGGCACAGGTTGCCATGACCGGCAAGCCTTCTTTTATCAGGGAACGGACACGCTCAAACATCTCCAGTTCCCGGAGCAATTTACCCTGCACGGTACTTTCCCCTCCGGGCAGAACAAGTGCATCGAAATCCAGTTCCAGATCACTTTTCTGCCGCAATTGGCAGGTGGGAATACCCAAGCGGTGAAAAACCGCTTCGTGTTCCGCAAAATCCCCCTGCAGGGCAAGAACTGCGATCCGCATCAGATCCCCCGTTCTTCCATGATGATTTTGATTTCAGCCGGATTGATACCGACCATTGCTTCGCCAAGACCACAGGATAATTCAGCAAGCATACCGTAATCCTGATAGTTGGTGACAGCTTTGACGATCGCAGCGGCACGTTTTGCCGGATCTCCGGATTTGAAAATACCCGAACCGACAAAGACACCTTCAGCACCCAACAGCATCATCAATGCCGCATCTGCCGGAGTCGCCACGCCGCCGGCAGCAAAATTCACCACCGGAAGTTTGCCGTTTTCATGCACATACTGCAGCAGATCAAAGGGAACCTGCAGCTGTTTGGCTGCTTCATAAAGTTCATCCTCCGCCATATTGGCGACCCGGCGGATCTCCTGGGTCATTTTACGCATGTGACGGACTGCCTGTACCACATCTCCGGTACCCGGTTCCCCCTTGGTACGGATCATCGCCGCTCCCTCATTGATCCGCCGGAGTGCTTCGCCCAAATCTCTGGCTCCACAGACAAAAGGAACTTTGAATGCCCGTTTGTCCACATGATAGATATCATCAGCCGGACTCAAAACTTCACTCTCATCGATGTAATCGATTTCAATAGCTTCAAGAATCCGGGCTTCGGCGATATGACCGATACGGCACTTTGCCATAACGGGAATGGAGACCGCCTCCTGAATACCTCTGATCATCCCCGGATCGCTCATACGGGAAACTCCGCCTGCGGCACGGATATCTGCCGGAATACGTTCCAGAGCCATAACGGCACAAGCTCCGGCATCTTCGGCGATCTTCGCCTGTTCCGGAGTGGTCACGTCCATGATCACGCCGCCTTTAAGCATCTGGGCAAGATTGCAATTCAACTCATACTGTTCGTTTCTCATAAATTCCTCCTGTATTGGTTGATGCGTTTAATATAACCCCTGCACAAAATCAATACAAGTACGCGAATTGTATGGATTACAATTAATGTGAAACATCTTTTTTCAATCTGGCACTCAAACGGACAGAACAGAAATCCGGTCCGCACATCGTACAATATTCCGAACCATGCTGATTCGGAGCTGAACTTTCCTGCAATGCCTGATCGCGTAACTCTCTCGCCCATTGGGGATCAAGTGCCAAAGAAAACTGCTTCTCCCAGTCAAATTCCGCCCGGGCATCGGAAATCGCATCATCACGCTCACGGCAGCCGGGTTTGTGCAATGCCACATCCGCCGCATGAGCCGCTATTTTGAATGCAACCACTCCCCGGCGGACATCATCGGCATTGGGCAATCCCAGATGTTCTTTCGGAGTAACATAACAAAGCATTGCCGCTCCATAATATGCCCCCATCATGCCCCCCATCCCGGCAACAAAGTGGTCATAACCGGGGGCACAATCAACAACGACCGGACCAAGAATATAAAACGGTGCATCTCCGCAAATCCGTCTTTCACGCTCCATATTCTCCTGAATTTGATCCAGAGGCACATGTCCGGGGCCCTCAACCATCGCCTGCACGCCAGCCTTGCGGCAGCGGAAAACCAATTCGCCAAGCGTATCAAGTTCAGCAAATTGTGCCGCATCAGAAGCATCCGCCAGACACCCCGGACGTAAACCATCGCCCAGCGAGAGAGTAACGTCATATTTCCGGCAGATCTCCAGAATCTCGTCAAACGCCTCATAAAAAGGGTTTTCTTTCCGGTTTTCCTGCATCCATGCCGCCAGCAATGCTCCGCCGCGGCTGACGATACCAAGTTTGCGTTTCAAAGCAAGCGGCACATATTTACGCAGCAATCCGGCATGGATCGTCATATAATCCACCCCCTGCTCTGCCTGCTCTTTTATAACGGCAAGTATTTTGTCTTTCGCAAAATCCCGGTTACCGTAACGGGCAACGATTTCGTAAACCGGCACAGTTCCCAGAGGAGCCGGACTTTGCTCCAGCATCGCACGCCGGATGGCAGAAATCTCACCTCCGGTACTCAGATCCATGACCGTATCCGCTCCGTAATGCAGAGCGATGGCAAGCTTACTTTTCTCCGCTCCCGGGCAGCTGGAAAGAGTTGAATTTCCCAGATTGGCATTGATTTTGGTTTTCAGTTCCCTGCCGATACCGCAGGGTACAAGATTTTTGTGATTGATATTTGCCGGGATGACCACACTTCCGGCGGCAACTCGGTCAGCAATAAAACGGACAGGACGCTGTTCCACTTCCGCGACATGTTCCATCTGCGGAGTGATCAACCCCCGCAAGGCATATTCCATCTGTGTCATAATTTCCTCAAACTCACTTGATTAAAATAATTTTCTCCGGGCGGGTACATTTGAGAGAGTTCTCCGCTTAATTTTGCATTTTCACACAACGAACCGTAAACAAAAGCCTTTGCCTGCATCAAAGCTTCCTGCCAGCTTTTTCCCGAAGCAAAATTTGCCGCCAATGCCGCACTCAAAGTACAGCCGGTTCCATGGGCAGTTTTGCTGTCTATCTCTGCTGCCGGTGAAGTCAATGCAAAAAGTTCCCCCTGATAACAAACGATATCTGTTACCTTATCCGAGGAAATATTATGCCCGCTTTTCAACAGACAGCCGCATTTGTATTTTTCATACAACTGCAATGCCGCACCGGCAAGGTCATCCGGAGTCCTCAATGTCCGGCGGCAGATAAGTTCAGCCTCCGGGATATTCGGGGTTATCCATTTCGCGAGCGGAAAAAGCGATTCCATCATGGAATCAACTGCTGAATCAGCCAGCAATTTTGTTCCGGATGTGGAAACCATTACCGGATCAACGATCAACTGCAAAGCACTCTTTTCAACTATTTCCGCCACACATTCAACGATCCTGCTGTTGGCAAGCATCCCGGTTTTGACAAAACGCACCGGGAAAGCGGCAAGAACGCTTTCGAATTGGGTTTTGACCGCCTCCTCCGGCAGAATATCGACCCGGCGTACCTCATACGGATTCTGGGAAGTCACAGCAGTAATCACTGAACAGCCGTAAACCTCAAACGCAGTGAATGTACGCAAATCCGCCTGTATCCCCGCCCCTCCCCCGGAATCGCTCCCGGCAACAGTCAGAACTGTGGGCTTGACCTCACTCATAACTGCAGCCTTTCATTATCCGCCGGAGCTGTTTCACTTTTGCTTCGACATCGGCGGCCTGCGTGATTTCCGTAACCATGGCAATATGACGGAATCCTTTGGAACACAACATACTCAAATGATGTTCCTTTATACCGCCCATTACCGAAAAAGGACACGAAACCAGCGTTTTCAATTCTTCGGCTTTCTCCAGCCCCAGATCTCCGCAGGCAACACTTTTGGTACGGGTCGGAAAGACCGGTCCGATATTCAAATATGAACAGTTATCAGCAAGAGCGGTGCGGATTTCCTGTGCATTATGAGTGGAAACCCCAAAAAGCATTTCCGGAGCAAGCTTTTTCGCCTCTTTCAAAGGGAAATCATCCTGTCCCAGGTGAACCCCGTCAGCCTTTGCCGCCATAGCGATATCAAGCCGGTCATCGACGATCAGAAGCATCTGATAACGGTCGGTGATAAGTTTGCATTTGCAAACCAACTCAAACATGGCAGCATCAGAAAGGTGCTTTTCCCTGATCTGTACCAGTTTCGCCCCTCCGGTGGCGATGTTTGCAACAATGTCACAAACATCACGGCCGTTACAGAATTCGGAACTTACCACCGGATAGAGATCAGAGCTTTTGAATAATTCAATGCGTTCTGACAGCGTACGCATTTTCAGCGACCTTTTTCGATGATAAGTTTGGCAACTTTGCGTCCGGACATCAGCATACCGCCGAAAATCGGTCCCATCCGGTAACCGCCCATGACATTGTTGGCACTCATACCGCAGGCATACAAGCCGGGGAAATAACAACGGGTGTTTTCCACGGTGGAAGCTTCGCCGTTTTCCACCCACATTGGTTTTTCGCCGATGATATCACCGGTGGGAGTATCGAGCTGGATTTTGGCTTTTTTGACAGCGAGGTTGAGAATTTCACTGGGATGCCCGGTACCGTCAACCACATTTTCCGCAATAACAGTCAGGGGGTCAACATGCAGACCGAGACGCTCCACGCAAGTCCAGTTGATGACCAGACCGTTGACTTTGCCGTTTTTGAAAACGAGATCTTCGACGCTGACAGAGTTGAAAATTTTCGCTCCGGCTTTCAATGCTCCGAAAATAAGTCCGCTTGCCATTTCCACGGAATCAAGTGTGTGGTACCCGGCAGCATTCTCCAGTTTTTTGTGAGTGATATTAAAATCGTCGAGAATGTCAAGAGCTTCATCCTGAACGACGACTTCATTAAAAAGCATACCGCCTCCCCAAGTACCGCCGCCGGGAGCAAGCTTGCGTTCAAAAACGGCAGTTTTCAATCCTGCTTCAGCGAGGTAGCGGGCGGCGACCAGAGCAGACGGACCGCCGCCGACGAGAGCGACATCGAGTTTCAAACCGTCGATGAGCTTTTCGCTGAATTTATTGATGATTGCTGTGGAGATGATGTTTTCCGCTGACATACCGGAAATCCTTTCTGGAGCATTTTCCTGCCCCTTTTCTGGGTATGTCGGTGCGGAACGCACCTTGAAAAAGTGTAACTGAAATATATTTCATTATTCTTTCCTACGCCGGCATTACCCGTTTCAGGTTCAAAGGGTTTGATCTCAGCCGCTGCCACCGTGACAACAGCACCCCTGTGTTACAATGCTCATAATATAATTTCATTCCGGAGAAAAATCAAGCATTGTCAAATGAAATCAATATATTTTTCGTCATCATGCAAGTATATGCAGCTTTTTCCCGAACTTTTATCAAATAACGCTTGACAAGTGCCAAGCTGGAGTTATATTAAGTAAATACAGTTGATGTCATGTTGCGGGTGTAGCAAAACGGTTATGCTCCAGCTTCCCAAGCTGGCGACGCCGGTTCGACTCCGGTCACCCGCTCCATTTTTATTTTCCCGGAGGATAACAATGAAAAAATTTCTCACACCGGTTGTTTTCTTGCTTCTCTCATTGCCAGTCTTTACCGGTTGCATTACCGGCGACAACCGCCTCCCGTCGGAAGATATTGAAGTATTTACCGAACATCAGGATATCATCAGCATCCTCCGCAATCCGTCCATCCCGGCAGATTCAAAAGCAAAATATGATGCTGCCAGAGAGCTTGTCAAAAAAGTCGATCTGACTTTCACCAGAGAAACCGCCACGATCGACAAGCTCTTTTATTACCGGGATGCTCAAGCAGACGGTCTGGATACCGAAGAACCGGTTTTCACATTCACCTACCGTTACGGGAATGATTTCATCCGCATCCGCTTTTTCACCTGCCGGATGTTCGTGACCAGGGTCGAGATCAAAGAAAATGAATGATGCCGACTTTATGGCGGAAGCTTTGAAAGAAGCCGAAGCCGCCGCTGCCGCAGGTGAAGTCCCCATCGGTGCCGTCGCTGTCAAGGATGGTATCATCGTTGCCAGAGCAAGAAATCAAGTCGAAGAACTCCATACCGTTTCCGCTCATGCCGAATTCCAACTGCTTCATAAAATTGAAGCTCTTTCCGGTGACTGGCGGATGAGCGATTACACCTTTTACGTCACCAAAGAACCATGCCCCATGTGTGCCGGGATGTTGATAAATTCAAGGGTCAAAAAGGTCGTTTTCGGCGTTTCCGATCCGGCCGCCGGAGCTTTGGGAGGAGCTTTTGATCTCAACAAAATCCCCGGTCTTCTCTGGCATTGCGAAGTCGTTTCGGGGGTCATGGCCGATGAATCTCTGACAATAATCCGGGATTTTTTCCGTAAACGTCGCACAGAGAAGTAAATAAAACTTGCTTTAAGCGAAAAAACGGATTATATTATAGAGATTGCATTTTTATCATTTAACGAAAGCTGAATATCTTATGGATGAACAAACCAAATCTATCGGCAAGCGGCTCCATGAAATCCGGACGATTCTGGAAATCCCCGCTGCCGAAATGGCAGAATTGACCGGCATGACCGAGGAACAGTATCTCGCTCACGAACGCGGCGAAGTGGACAGTCACTTTTCTTTCCTTTACGATTGTGCCAAACGTTTCGGAGTCGACCTCAACTCCATCGTTACCGGACAGACACCGAAACTCTCCAATTACACCCTCAACCGTGCCGGTCACGGAGTTGCCATCGAACGCAGTCATGAATTCAAATATCATCAGTTGGCAACCGGTTTCAAATCCCGTATGACCGAACCGCTTTTCGTCGTTGCCAAACCGCAGCGTCCCGGATTGCCGATACCGCTGTCAACCCACCCCGGTCAGGAATTTGATTACGTCCTCAAAGGCAAACTCAAAGTCCGTATCGGCGATAAAACCGAGATCCTCGCCCCCGGAGACAGCCTCTATTATGACAGCAACATCCCTCACGGCATGGTCGCTGTCGAGTGCGATGAGTGCGAATTTCTCGCTATCCCCATTCAGGGAGAAGCCAAAAAAGCCGAGCCTCCCACCCCGGTAAAAAGCACTACCGTCATCGCCAATCCCAATGAAAAACGGATCTGTCAGAACTTTATGAAAGAGACCGTCGATGAAAACGGTCAACTGGTTTCCTGCCGTTTTGAATATCCGGAAAACTTCAACTTCGCATACGACGTCGTCGATGCTCTGGCAGTCAAATATCCGGACAAACTTGCTTTGGCATGGGTCGGCAAAGATCATGTCCGCAAGGATTTTACCTTCTTTGATATCGCTCTGGAATCCAGCCGCACAGCAAATTACTTCCGTCATCTGGGAATCAAAAAAGGTGACCGGGTCATGCTCGTTATGAAACGGCACTACCAGTACTGGTTCGTAATAAATGCCCTGCACCGTATCGGTGCGATCGCCATCCCCGCCAGCAATCAGCTGCTGGTGAAAGACTTCGTTTACCGCTTCCAGTCAGCCGGAGTCAAAGCGATCGTCGCAACTGCCGATGGAGATGTTACCAGATTTGTCGATGAAGCTGCTGCACAATGTCCGGAATTGGAGACCAAAATCATCATCAACGGTCAGCGTGAATCATGGCATGACTTCAATGCCGAGTATGACCGGTACGGAGACAGTTTCCCCCGTCCGACCGAATTGCTCGCCACAGACCCGATGCTGATGTTTTTCTCCAGCGGTACTACCGGATATCCCAAAATCGTGGAACACAGCTTCTCCTATCCGCTTGGTCACATCATGACCGCCCGCTGGTGGCAGTGTACCAATCCCAACGGTTTGCACTTCACCATCAGTGATACCGGCTGGGCAAAGGCAAGCTGGGGTAAAATTTACGGACAGTGGCTCAATGAAAGTGCTGTTTTCGTCTATGACTTCGACCGCTTTGATGCGGCTGATATCATGGGACTTTTCAAGGAACACAACATCACCACGTTCTGTGCACCGCCGACCATGTACCGCTTTTTCATCCGGGAAGATCTCTCCAAATATGATCTTTCCAGTATTGAACACGCCTGTATCGCCGGTGAAGCTCTCAACCCGGAAGTTTTCCAGCAGTTCTACAAAGCGACCGGCTTGAAAGTTATGGAGGGATTCGGTCAGTCCGAAAGCCCCATCATGCTGGGCAACCTTTTCGGCATGAATCCGAAACCCGGTTCAATGGGCAAACCCACCCCGGCATTCCCAATCGAATTGGTCGATCCGGACGGCAATCCGGTCAAAGACGGTGAAGTCGGTGAGATCGTTGTCAAAACCGAACCGGATCAGATATGCGGTCTTTTCCGCGGATACTTCCGGGCGGAAGATAAAACCGCTGAATCATGGTATGACGGCATGTATCACACCGGAGATACCGCCTGGCGTGATGAGGACGGTTACTACTGGTATGTCGGCAGAACCGATGATGTGATCAAGTCTTCCGGATACCGGATCGGACCGTTTGAAATCGAGAGCGTTATTATGGAAATGCCTTACGTTCTGGAGTGTGCCGTCGTCGGTGCCCCCGACGAAATTCGCGGTCAGGTCGTCGAAGCATATATCGTCCTGACCCGTGGTACTGTCGGTACCGAGGAGATGAAAAAAGAGATCCAGGAGTATGTCAAAACTCATACCGCCCCGTATAAATATCCCCGGCGGATCGAATTCGTTGAATCTCTCCCCAAAACCACCAGCGGCAAAATCAAACGCAATGATCTGCGGGCAATGGCTGCTCAAGCTGCCAAATAAATCAACCGCTTGATAAAAAAAACAGGGGCTGTTGCAAAACCTCTTTTTTGCAGGGGACTTACGCCGTCCCCTGTACCCCTGCGTCCACTTTCTTTTTACGGAAAAAGAAAGTGGAACAAAGAAAAACGGGAAGTCGCGGCTCTCCGTTGTCGAGCCTTGATCGTTTTTTGCGGTCTGCTGTCTGTGGCGGTGGTTTGACTCATACATTCACAATCAGACTCTCTG
>SUWD01000033.1 GCA_015061685.1 Lentisphaerota bacterium
TTCTTGCAGTTTTCAAGGCAATTTGTGCATATCCAATTCCACCTCCACCAATCCCATCAAGCCATGTTCCATCGGGAAATTTCCAATCCAGCATTTCGTTTGCAATAATTCCGGCAAGCAACTCTTTGGGGATGTTATATTGCCTTGCGTACTTATCTATGGCTTTTCCGAATCGATTTCTGAAACTATTACACCATAAATGTTTTTTTTCTTCAGTTTGTTCATGCCAGCGTTCATGACTCATATTACCAAACTCAAATTCTTTAAGTTGTAAATACTCATTCTGATTTATTTCAATCAAACTGCAATCGCAATTGGGATGCAGAGGCAATTCTGGTATTCTTGGATCATTTTCTGCAAAAACTTCTCCATAAAATCATTGATTTATTGGTAAAAAGGCAAAATCAGAGATATTTTTCGAGAAAAAAAGGAGAACAAAATGGAAGATATTCACAATAAGTTCATTCAAGCCTGGCACACAGGAGTTCCTGTAAAAGAACTATGCAAGCAATTCAATATATGCAAAAGTACCGCTTATAACTGGCTCAAAAAGTATTCGCTGGTTAAACGGACTAAAGAACGCACAATATCTGTTCACAGAATTTATCAATCGGAACGGGAAAATCAAACCTTGCGGGCAGGATGTGATTTTTGTCAGAAATGCCGCTTGGCGAAAGCGTGACCACTGCCGGATTTGAGATAGTGTTCAAAAGCAGTAGATTTTTCTTCTGATTCAAAGGCAATGTATGTTTCAACTTTCCACGGACGGAATTTTGAAGTATGTTTTTCAAGGCTGGCTTTCAAGTCTTCGGTACAGCCGATGTAGAAATGGTTTCCGGTTGCTTCATCAACGAGAATGTAAACGTAACGAAAGTTAGCTTCGGCCCGCAATCTGCAATGCGGAAAAGATTTTCATCTGCTGACTCTGGAAGTTTCACCGGGATGGCAGGATGTTTCCGGCATCCGGAGCATCTGCCACGATTATCAGGCATACCGCCGGGAAGTCGGGGCGTGGCTGAAATCTTTAAGCAACCGCAAAGTGAAACATTTTCAGCGGTTCATCCCCAGAATACTTGTCGATGAACCGCACTATACCGATTTTTCCGGCTGTCAGACGGAAGTATGAGGAGCAAGGCGCCGCCGGAGATTGATCATCCCCGGGGAGCATCAGGCGGCAGAATTTTTCCGGTGATTTCTCTGATCGTATCCAGATAGCCGGAGCCATATTTCTCATCCGGAATCAAAGCCATTCCCTCGGTCCACTCATTCCAAGCGTTGATGATCACCGCCGGAGCTTTTTTTGCCAGAGCTTTTTCCAGTACCGTACCGAATTTTTCCGGTGTGATATCCGTGCAGATGGGACAATAGCCCAAAGCAACATAATCCATCGGGAATTTAACATTTCTACTCCATCTGGGGGTGACATCCAAACCGAGAGTTACACTCGGGAAGTGGGGCAAACCGCCCTCTTCGATCTTGCTCCAGCAATACTCCTGCGACTCCATCAGCCCGGAATAATCAAAGACCGGACGCTCCTGCGGAAGTTCATAATAATTGGCGGGAGCAACGATATTGTAGGCAAAAACCGCATCAAATCCCGCTTCCCGGAGTCGGGGGACCCGCCCCCAGCCGCAAAAATATTTATTGTCATTGTTGCAGCCGATATTCATCAGCAGATAGATACCGGGGAAACCGTTTTTGCGCGCCTGCTCATTCATTATTCTTACGACATCTGCGGGAGCGAGGTTTTCAAAAATTTTAGTGCTGGAGAAAAATGAAAAGACCGGTTTGCCGTCGATTTTCCAGTAATTATCGCAGGAAAAATACTTTTCAGAGCAAAAATCGATCACATTGCGTAAATCTTCTTCCGAGTGAGTTATTTTCAGATAGAGATTGCTGGATTGATTGACATTGCCATTCATCGCCTGATGTTCGTCATCATCCAGCGCCGGCCACATACCCCAGTTGTGATTTGCCCACATCAGAGCAAATTTCAGGCGGTTGCGATTGGGGGCATTCAAAAAAGCTTCATCCAGCGGTTTTTCCAGAAACTGTTCATCGCTGTACCAGTACCAGTCAAAAAGAAAACCGGTGATTCCGCTGTCAGCTGCCGCATCGATCTGCCGGGCCATCATTTCCGGATCGGATTCATCAAAATAACCCCAGAGCGGACGGCGCGGCTGGTAATGACCCTCAAATAACGGTTTGGTGCTTTTTACCAATTCCCATTCGCTGAAGCCTTTGCCGTACCACTTTTCATAGTGGCGATCCGGATGCCAGCTGGGAAAGTATATTGCAAAAATTTCCTGATCCATGAGCATTTTCCTTAAATATTATAGTGAATTGTTGTTGCAATACCCTGCTGTCCGGCAGTTACAGCTTGACCAGAAAGATTCCGGCCACCACCGCCACAAATGCCGCCCACTGCGACATGGAAAGTTTTTCCCGGAAGCGGATCGCTGCAAAGCCGGTAAAAAGCAGGATCGTCATACTGTTGCCGACCGGAAACAGCAACCCGGCTTGTCTGATTTCACCGAGCAGCCGCAAAGTCTGCAGCAGTACCGCATAAGCCGCCGCCGCACATAATCCCCACAAAAGTCCCGCCCGGAGCGAACAAAGTATCTGTTTGGATGTCGCATCTCTGCTCCGGAGCGAGCGTCCGAGAAAAAAGAGTGCATTGGATGCTTGCAGGATACACGCTCCGCTCCACGGAGAAAGCTGGGCTTCGGCGGCAAAACGGCTCGGCGATGACATCAGTATCTGACCGCTGCCGATCAGGATCATGGAGACAAAGGCGATCAATATCCGTTTGGGTTCCAGCGCCGACGAGCGGGAGGATTCATTATTTTCTGCTCCCCGGCGGGTCGCCAGATAAGAGAGCGCCGCCGCAATCAGCATCACTCCGGCAATGCCGGTCCATGAGAGAGGTTCTTTCCAAAAGAGCAGACTGCAGCCGTAAGGCAGCAGAAAGGAGAGCTGGGGGATCGAATAGGCAAGCGCTCTGCCGCCCTGCTTGAGATTGGACATGCAAAGAGCCTGACCCGAACCGTTGAGCAGTGCCGCCAGCGCGAAACAGATCAGCGCCGGGCGGTATGCCGGAGCGAAAACATTATTCAATCCGCCGACGGAATGACCGGCAAGAAACAACAGCACGACTGCGGTCGTTGAACCGAAACAGTAAAAGTGATTGACTGAAGCTCCACGCTGTCTGGCTTCGCTGAGGACTATGGCAACCAGAGTCCAGAGGACTCCGAGGGATACCAGAAACAAATAAGCATTATTCATCTGATTTTTCTCCGTATTTTGTTTGTTAATATAGCATTACCAGATGATTTTTTCAAGTTTCAAACAAAATAATATTGTATTTTGCTTGACAAATACAACATTGTGTTGTATATTAAGCTTGCTGTCAAAAGGAGTTGTTTATGTCTGAAATTGAACCTAAACCATTGATTCAGGTCCTGGAAAGAGCAATTAATCTGTTAGATCTGCTGGCGGCGGAATCAGAGCCGGTGCGGGCAGCGGATATTGCCGGAAAACTTGGAATTTCCCAACAGTGCGTGGGCAATCTGCTCCGCACCCTCTATCACCGGGGTATGGTATCGCAGGATGCCGACCGCCGTTACCGCCTCGGACCTCATTGTTTTTATCTCGGATTTTTTGCCGATAACTGGCGGGCACTGCGTGAATCCAGTCGTCCGCTGATAAGTGAATTGCGGAATAAAAGCGGAAATACGGTTTTCCTCGGGGCGATTGAAAATGATAAACTTTTCTGTCTTTCCCTACTGCGCAATAAGGATAAATTTTTCACCTTTCCGCCGCAGTTCTGGACGGAGCAGCTGCATTCGACGGCCTGCGGACAAATGCTGATGGCCCTGCTTTCGGTTGCGGAAAGGCAGAAAATGCTGAAACGCATTTGCCGCCGCCGGATGACGGAGATGACCATCACCGATCCGGAACTTCTGGAAACCCGCTGCGCAGCCATCGCCGAAGCCGGATTCGCTGAAATCAAGGAAGAGTCCGTTCGCGGTATCTGGTCCCTTGCTGTTCCGGTAATCGCTCCCAATGGCAGAATCCTTGCTTCGCTGTCGCTCTCGGACAAGCTGGATTCATACCGGGACAAAAGCCGCGATGAGAGGCTGGATATGCTTTACGATTATGCGGCAAAAATCGGTCGCCTTGCATTAAAATAAACCTTACAAACCCCAAAGAGAAAGGATAGTGTTATGAAAAAGTTCCTTTGTGTGTTGATCGGAATTTGCGGATCATTTACCATGCTGTCGGCAGCAGAAGTGCTGTTTCAGCAGCCGATGGAGGAGGAAGCTGTCCGCAAAATCGACCGTTTCCGGACGGCTTCGATCGTTGAAATCGACGGTGCCAAATGCCTGCATTTGAAATCCGGCGGCTTCCATCTCCCCGTGGACCTTACCGAATGGGCGGGCCGCAAAGTCAAAGTTTCCTATGTTGCCAAATTCAAAGGGATTATCCCCGATGCCAAAAAGCCCGGCGGCAGCGGTATGCGCGGTACGCTCTTTATCAAATGCAGCGACGGCAAAACTCTGTATCCCGGAAACCGCCCTCTGTCCGGCGACTGCGATCAGTGGACTTTGTTCTCCTATAATGCCACCATCCCGGTCAATGCCGTCGAAGGAAAATTCCTGCTCAGCATCCCCAACGGGGAGATCTGGTTCAAATCATTAACCGTCGAAGCCATGGATTGATCTTATTATGAAAAATCATCTCACATTTTCAGCGTTGTCAAAACGATTCACCCTTATCGAATTGCTCGTAAGTGCTACTTGTCAAACAGGTGTTTTACCGTTGCATTACCTCAAAAAAATCTATAAAAACAACACATCCTTACGTCCGTCAGGACGCACTTCACGTTTGCCACAGGCAAACTCTTCACACCTTCACATCTTCACTCAATCAGCGTTCACGCTGATTGAACTGCTGGTGGTGATCGCCATTATTGCCATTCTCGCTGCCATTCTGCTGCCGTCGCTCAACAGCGCCCGCGGCAGGGCGCGTGAAATCTCCTGTCTGAATAATATGAAACAGATCGGCATTGCCAGTGCCTCATACAGCGATACCAATGACGGATTCATCGTCAATGGTTATGCCGGACCGAGTGCGGAGAATCAGGAGTTGATCTGGTTCTGCGTACTTTCCGGAAACAGTTACGGCGGTTCGGACAGGATCGGTGCCGGTTACGGTGCCGAATACAACGGAATAAAAAATCAGGGTTCATTCTTCTGCCCCGCCGAATCGCGCCAGGGAATGAATTATACCCATTATGCGCTCAACGGCTATCTGACCGGCTGTTACAGCAAAATTAAAAAGTACCGCAAGATCAGTGCATTATCCACGCCCTCCGATGCGATGTTTGCCGCGGAAAGCAATATGACAAACAGTTACTGTTTCAGCAATATCAACTCGATGGCTTTCCGGCACGGCGGAATAGAGGGCAGAGCGCTCGACAGCAGTTCCACTCCCGGCAATGTGCAGGCCCGTTCAACTGCGGTCATGATGGACGGCCACGCCGCCTGCAAATCCTTTACCGAATTCAAGACCATGCCGCTGCCCAGCGGTACACCGGCTAAATTCGCCGAATCCACCACCTCATTTTCACCTTGCCTGTTTACCGGTTATCACCTTGATAGTCTGGGGGCATCTGTATTATGAGACATCTCCTTTTTTCCTGTTTGTGGCTGCTGATGATCTTTTCCGTATCAGCCATGGAATTGGAGATCGTCAAGGGCGGCAACGGCACCTTTCAGTATGGTGCCGTTTCGACTTCCAATGGTCTGCTCTCACTGCGTGAAGTTGCCAATGCAGTAAGTTTCGATGATTCCGGAATAACTTTCACCCAGACTTCTCCGCTGCCTCCGCCGCCGATGAAGATCACTCCCGGAGATTGTGCCGTCATTGAAATAATTCCGCCCGGGGAACAGAAACGCACTTTCCGGATCACCAGTGCAGATCCCTGCGGCCGAATGGCAAACCACAAGTGGCAGTGGACGAAAAAAATCAGTTGGAAAGAATTGGGAACTGCTTCGCCTGAATACGGTAAAACCTGGCAAATACAGATCACCCGTGAATTTTGCAATCAGACGGAAAAAGCCGTGTGGAGCTATCCCCGTGCCGCCGCCGTCATTTTCAGGGAGAAGGGAACTAACTTCACCTTTGACGGCTTCGGGCCGCGCTGGACTCAAACCGGTTATGAAATAACCTGGTCCTCCCCCGGAAAAGTCAAAGTCGATGCCGAAATCGTTTCGATTGAAAACCCCCGCAGTTTCAATAATGTTATCAATGGCAGCAGCGGTATGCTCCGCACGATCATGGCTAACAATACTGAAAGAACCTTGAAAATGCAGTGGAGCGATCCTGATACCGGGCGTGTCCTGGGCAAAAGAGAATTCAAATGGGTGCGGTATAAGAATGGCGCTCCTGCCGGACCGATGTATGTCGATCCTGATCCGCCGCTGAAATTAAAGGCGGCATTCTACCCCCGCAAAAAACAGCTCAATGTGAAGTTGAGCTGCCCCAATGCCGCAAAGATCAGCAAACTTGGTACGCTCTTTTTCCACATCGTCAATGAAGCAGGTGAAACTGCCTTTTCCGCTCCGGCGATCCGGACAAACGGAAGTTATTTCGCCGAAATCACCCTGCCGGTACTCCCGGAGAGCAAATATACCGTTTACGCCGTGGAAAACGGGAAAAGACTTGATGCCGTTGACACCTTTGCCATCGCCAGATTTCCGTGGCAGGATAAAAAGTACGGTCAGTCCCGGCTGATCGTGCCGCCCTTTAAGCCGCTGACCTGCAAAGACGGCAAAATCCGGGCACTCTGTACCGGTTATGAAAATGGCGGCATCCTGTGGCAGAAGATCGACGCTGACGGTATCAATCTTTTGCAGCACCCGGTGCGTTTGACCGTCAACGGTGAAGAATTCAAATTGAAAGCCCACCGCATCATCGAAACTGCCGATGACCGGATCATTATTGAAAACGACCTTGCCGCCGCCAATTTAGATCTTGTCCTGCGTCAGGAGTATGATTATGACGGTATGTGCAAACTTATTTTCAACTTCATCCCGCAGGGTAAAATCAGAATCGAGTCAATGGATCTGGAATTCCCGCTCAATGCCGGGGAGTTGAAACTCTTTCATTCGCTCGGCGACGGAATGCGGCGCAACAAGTCCGGCTGGCTGCCGGATGCTGACGGCACGCTCTGGAGAGCCGACAAACCCGCTCTCCGCGGTGAACTTGCCGGATTCCGCCCCTATATCTGGTTCGGCGGAACCAGCCGTGGTCTGTGCTGGTTCGCCGAGTCGGATGAGAATTGGGGACGCAGTGCCGGAGACAATGCACTTTCTCTGGTCCGCAGCGGAGAAACCGCTTTATTCACCGTCCATCTGTTTACTCGTGCCCGGGTGAAAAATCAACCCTTTTCGATCGTCATGGGTGTCCAGCCGACCCCGGTCAAAAAAGTAACGCAGAATTACCGGAAACTTACCGGAGACTTTTTCGGCAGCTGGATTCCAGACAACAGCGAAACTCTGACTTTTGTTTCCACCGGTAACAAGTTCGGTATAAGAGTTACCGATGGACCCAATGTTCCGGTGAATAACGATTGGAGCTATATAGACTTTGTTTTCAAAAAAAATTGGAAAGACCGTGCCGAAGTTGAGCGTACCGCTGCGGCATTCCTCAAAAAACACAAGTTGAACAATCAGAATTGGTCAAAGTGGAAAAAGACGGACGAAGATCTGGTTCTGCGGATGTGGCAGGGGGCACGTTTCCATCGTTATGCGAAATATCATTTCCAGTATTTCAATCCGCGGGCACTCTGTCCGGCATGGGCGGAATTTGAGATGTATGCCAGCCAGTGGTTCCTTGATTCCGGTCATGCGGAAAGAAACTTCAACGATGAATACTGCTGCCACCCCGACGATGATTACATTGATTTTACTCTGCATCATTCTCTGCCCTATCTCGATCGCGGAGTCAGCGGTCTTTATTTCGACAATCTCTATGATTTGAAAATGCTCGACCCGTGGGCGGATATCCACACTTCCGGAGCCCGTAAAACACCCTATTACCCGATCTGGGGGATGCGTAATCTGGTCAAACGGGCGGCAACGCTCTGCTATGAGCGCAATCTGACCTTTTTCGGATTGCCGGCGGTGATGATCCACATGACTGACTGCAATGTGGTGCCGTGGAATTCTTTCGCCGGAATCACGCTCGACTGGGAAATGGGTTATGGAGATACTCCCTATCCGACCCGCTTCAGTGATGCTTATATTTTGAGCCATACAATCGGCAGGCAGACCGGCTGTATTCCGTGGGTATTGACCAATACGGCAGGATCAAACGGAGCTTATGCGACTGATACTTTGCTGCCGCTGACTTTCGGATATGATCTTTTCTGCCAGACCGGTGCCGGATTGACCAAGACCGACAGCTGGAAAAAGGTGCAGAATTTCATCCGCAATTTCGGATACGGCGAAGATACCACTGCCGTCTGGCCGGGATGGGATGAGAATAATCCGGTCAAAATCGCCGCAGTCAATACCCGCTGCACCACGGTCAAACGGCAGGATGGTACGATTTTGCTGCTCATCGGCAACCGGGGCGAAGCGGAAAAGATCACAATCACCCTGCCGGTACCCGGAAAAGTAACGGAAGCTTTGAGCGGAGAAAATTTCGCCGAAGGAAAAGAATTCACCGCCGATTTGCCGAAATACGGCTGGAAAATGCTGTTAGTCAAGGAGAAATGATGATTTGGAAACGAGTATCCGGCAATGATCATCTGCTGCTGGATCCGGCAAGCGGAGCTATTCGCTCGCTCCGCCATGACGACCGGGAAATTTTACAGGCAGGCGAAACTCTTTTTCTGTTGAATCTGCGTTCAGGGAAAAAGATTACCGGAACTGATTTTTCCACGGTCATTGATGATGGAGAGACCGTCTCTTTCAGCAATTGCAGCACGATGCCGGAAATGTCGGTGAAAATCCGGCTCTTGGCCGCTGAAAACGGTGCATTCCGCATCCGGCTTGCCGAAGCGGTCCTGCCGGAAAAAGATGATCTGCTCTCCTATGAATTGGCGTTGTTGACGATCCCCGATGATTACGATATCCTTGATCCGATCTCCGAGGGAAAAATCATTCCGCCGGACAAACGGTTTGATTCATCGTACAATTATGATATTGACGATCATTGGGGGCGCTATCCCGGAGTTTGTCAGGCACAATTCCTGGCGGCATTCAATCAGACCGGCGGGATCAGATTCTTTGCCCGCGACCCGCTTTGCCGTCCCAAACGGATCATGTTCTGGGGCAAGCAGAGCGGCGGACTCCATATAGAAATAAAAGACGGTGCCAAAGCAGTTTATCACGGTGATTTTGATTTGGAATTTTCCGCTTTTGACGGCGATTGGATGGAGGCGGCACGGCCATACCGGGATTGGATCTTTGCTTCCGGTATTCTGCCGGATGCCCCGAAGCGCCCGGAGTGGGTGAAAGAATCTCCGGTATTTCTGACCTATGTAGTCTGCGGCGAGGGGAAGCTCTCGGCAGAACCTAATTGCTTTGTTCCTTATACCAATGCTCTGCCGTGGATGAGTGCCATTGCCGAAGCAACGCAAAGCCGGGTCATGGCAATGCCGATGCGCTGGGAGCATCGCGGGCCGTGGACACCGGTCGCCCAGTGGCCGCCGGTCGGCGGTGCTGAATCGTGGAATCAATTTGTCCGGGAGATGCACCAAATGGGACATTATGCCGGTTTGTACGGCTCCGGGACATCGTGGACTACCTATGTTTATCCGACCGGTAAAGATTATCCGGCAGCCCCGGCGAACTGGGGATGCACTGATCCGGACGGCACGATCCATACGAGAGACTTCAAGCCTTTCCGCCACTCGACCCCGCTGTGCCTGATGCAGAAAGCTGTGCGGGATCATATTGTGGAGGAGTGCTGTAAAATTGCCGCCTCCGGGATCGACTTTTACCAGCTTTTTGATCAGGACCTCGGTGGTGAAGTCGCCCCCTGTTTCAGTGCGGATCACGGCCACCCGGATGCCCCGGGCCCCCATGAAACCCAAGCGGGCAAACTTCTGCAGCAGGAAGTCATTGCCGGGATGCGGCGGAGCGGTTCTCCGGCAGTGATCGGCACTGAACACGGCGCTGCTGAACCATTTATCGCCACACTTCCGGTCAACGATCTGCGTACCGATGCCGTCTGCGGAGTGCCGTTTTACAGTTACCTCTTTCATGAGATCACGGCAAATTATTCCGGGAACCAGTGTAATTATGCCGTTTTTGATGCGGAAAAAAGTCCGGAAAACCTGCTTTACCGTACCGCTTTGGGATTTGCATCCGGGGCCTTGCTCACCATTCCGATCCGCAAAAACGGCGAAGTTGATTGGGGCGCCGGGGCACCATGGACACTTCCGGCGCCGCCGCAGCAGGAAATGCTGACCCTGGTCAGAAATCTGAATGAGCTGCGTCGCCGTTATCCGGAATTTTTGCTTGACGGACGGATGCTGCCGCTGCCGGATCTGGAAACACCGCATCGCACATTGCATTTGAGCAAGGGAGGAAGCATCGAAGTACCGACCGTCCTCTGCACATTATGGGATGACTGCAAAGGCCATAAAAAACTTTTCTGTGCCAATTATTTGCCGCAGAAACAGCAGATTATGGTATCCGGCAATCCCGTGGATGTGCCGCCATTGGATGCCGCACTCCTTGATATCTGATCCCGATCCGCCATCTGCCGGGAGTGAAAAGGTTTACTTGTGCTTGCGCATATCGATTTTGACCTCTTCCCAGTACAGTTTATCCTCGACCGGCTTATTGTCGATCTCCCAGAAGTGATTCATCACATCCTCTTTCACCACCCCGGCGGCGGTCGATTGGACCAGATATTTTCTGAATTCATCAACTGAAATGCCGACCGGAGCATCAAAGGCATCCGGATTGTTGAAAATTGCCGCAAAGAAATTATCCCGCACCGGTTTGAAGCCGGGGAAACTGGCGGAGCTGCTCGGGAAGACGAGCCAGACGATCCGGCTGTACCGGAGCGGGGCAAGGAATGTTCCGCTGCTGGTGGCGGAAAAGGTCAAACAACTTGACCGGGTGATAAACGGCGGGGAGTAAAATTCCCCGCTTTTTCATGCCCGCATCACGGAAAAACGGCAATAAAAAAGCACCGGGATAACCGGTGTCGGGGGGTCGTGTTTAACTATATTGCAAAATCTTCAAACCGGAAAGAACCGTCCGGGTTGCAATGAGAGAGGTATTTGAGTTCAGCTTCGTCTTGATTACTCTTCTGATAATCGTCCAGATGCTCTGAATCATCAAAAACGCCCTCTGTCCATTGGAGAAAACAACTTTTGATCAATTCTTTTTCTGATTTTTTTTCAGCCGCCAATTTAACAACAGTATCAATCTCCCAAGGCGGACATTTGGCACACACAAAGGCTGCCAACTTGTCAGAATAGCCAGAGGCTGAAAACATTTTTTTTATTTCAGATATTGTCATATTTATTCTCCGATTATTTTTAATATATCCGCGGTATTCAAAAAATCAAATGTTCCCGGTGTAATTCGGCTTTGGTCGGCTTCGGTTTGCCGGATGCCGGAGCAACGGCGAAACTTGCCTTATCCTGTTCTTTTAACTCAATAATGGTCATCCGTTTGTTTGGATATGGCGGGATGAAGCGGTCAAGAGGGAGTTTGAAGTCTTTATACAACTTGTACCGCTGGGGACCGAGCCAGTCTTTTTGTTGCCGGGCGGTCATGTGGTTTTCAAAATAGTCCTTGAAATTCCCCCTCCGGATACTTGCGTATATGCCGGTTCGCCGGTGCGTTTTTCATATTCCCGCATTGCTTCGTAACTCATTCTGATTTTTATTTCAATCAAACTGCAATCGCAATTGGGATGCAGAGGCAATTCTGGTATTCTTGGATCATTTTCTGCAAAAACTTCTCCATAAAATCATTGATTTATTGGCAAAAAGGCAAAATCAGAGATATTTTTCGATAAAAAATGGAGAACAAAATGGAAGATATTCACAATAAGTTCATTCAAGCCTGGCACACAGGAGTTCCTGTAAAAGAACTATGCAAGCAATTCAATATATGCAAAAGTACCGCTTATAACTGGATCAAATTGTATTCGCCGGTTAAACGAACTAAAGAACGCACAATATCTGTTCACAGAATTTATCAATTGGAACGGGAAAATCAAACCTTGCGGGCAGGATGTGATTTTTGTCAGAAATGCCGCTTGGCGAAGACGTGACCGCTGCCGGATTTGAGATAGTGTTCAAAAGCAGTAGATTTTTCTTCTGATTCAAAGGCAATGTATGTTTCAACTTTCCACGGACGGAATTTTGCGGTATGCGGAACATCACCTTTGTTGTGCTTTATTAACCGTTCCCGCAAATCAGCAGTATGACCGATATAACGCTGATCAGGATGCTCAATGCTGCGAAGAATATAGGTGTAGAACATTGTTATTGTCTCCTGTTGAACGGTTGTCGCAATTTGCAGCCGCACAGCCCTCCGCCGCTCTCCGAGCTATGGAGGGCATCCTTCGCACGCTCCGTTACACTCCGCTCATTTTTGCTTTGCAAAAAAAATCTACGTATGGCATTCCTGACGGCCTGCCATCCGTAGCTTCAGCGAAGGATGGTGGGCGATGAGGGCAAGCCCGGAATTTTTCAATTACGCTTAAAACTTGCTCTAACACCTTGATTTTACGCTGAAAAATGACTCTGGCGACTCAATCTGCCGTTTAATAAAAACCACCTTTAAATGGTAAAAAACGGTAGTCCGAACCCCCCGAAATGGTAAAAAATGGCAAGCCGTTTTTCCGGCACATCAAAGTACGGACACAAAGTCTCATGGAATTACCATATCCTTGCCATTTCAGCTCTTCAATTCTCAAACAACCTGTCCTTAATATACAGTTTGCCCACCAGTTTGTCAAATCGCATTTGAAAAATACTCCATCATGGGTTATATTAATTCGTGATGGAGTAATGATGGAGTATTTTCTATGAGTAAAACTGTTTTGTGCGATAATTTGAAAGCCGAACTTGACCGTTTCCGCCCTTTCCCGCCGGAAACATTGGCTTCGTTGCGTAACTATTACCGGGTGGGCTTGACCTGGTCGAGCAACGCATTGGAGGGCAACAGCCTGACCGAGTCCGAAACCAAAGTTATTATTGAAGATGGGCTTACGGTTCATGGCAAACCTTTGCACGATGTATATGAAGCATTGGGACACGCCGACGCATACGATTATATTCACTCAATGGCAGTTGATAAAGATTTGGAAATCAACGATATTCTCAAATTGCATGAACTTTTTTACAAACGGATAAATCCGGAGCAAGCAGGAATGTTCCGGAGCGTAAAAGTTTTTATCAGCGGCAGCCGCTATCCATTGTCCGCCCCGGAAAAAATCGCTGTATTAATGGATGAGTTTATTGCATGGCTGAATGAAAATGAGAACAAGCTGCACCCGGTAGTACTCGCCGCTGAAGTGCATAAGCGTTTTGTTTTCATCCATCCTTTTATTGACGGCAACGGCAGAGTTGCGCGATTGCTGATGAATTTGATTTTGATCCGGCACGGTTATCCGGTGGCGATCATTCCGCCGATTTTGCGTGCTGAATATATCACACTTTTGGAAATTGCTCACCGGACTCCGGAAAAATTTATTGATTTCATCGTAGATCGGGAAATAGACACTCTGTGGGAATTGCTCCGGTTGCTGGGAGACGATGTTGCTGCGGCTGCCGAAACGCCATTGACCTCCGATTGTGAAAAGTTGCTGCAAATTCTGAAAAATAATCCCGGCTTGCGGGTTCCGGAATTGATGAAGCAGATGCAAAAGAGCCGCCCTACCGTGGAACGTTATCTGCGGCAATTGCGGGAAAAGGAGTTAGTTGAATTCCGTGGAGCTCCCAAAAACGGCGGCTACTTTGCAAAATAATTACCGCAACCGTGACATTCCGAAAGTGCGTTGATGCCAGTTGGCTGTAACCGTTCGGTTCAATCCGGGGGAACATAGAAACTGCCTTAACCGACTCTTGCTGTATTCCGGATTATCCGCAGAAAGCGGTATACTGTCAATGACGGTCAGCGGCAATGAACTTTGGATTTGCCACAATCTGCAAACAGTCGGCGTTACATCAGATAGATCATTCCGGAAATAACCATTGAGCCAGAGGATGAGATAATGTCCTCCATTGGCATTCATGAACCATGTATATCCGGGCATCAGATCCATCCGCCGTAACGTTACCAGCAAAGAATTTATAAATACGGTAAACTTCCAATTTTCAGCTAACGGTGGTAAATAATAAATCCCGATCAACGCCCTGCCAAAACGTTCCAAATACCGATTTGTAATCTCCATAATCCGATCAATTTTATCCATTATTAAACCTCCAAAATACAAATTTTTCAGCGTAAAAACGCCTGTCAGATTTATATTATGTTCAAAATATATGGGTTATTGTCAAGTATGATGAGTCTAAAAAATAACAAATCTGTCACCATTCAGGATTAATCAATTCCTTGTCTCCTCGGGGAGACAATTTGAGGAAGATAAACAAAAAATGACTTTGGTGATGTATTATCTTTGCCTTCCTGGGTAATCATCAGAAAAAGCATTAAAACGTAGTTTTAACTTGAAAAACACGGCTCTATGTAGTATATTACCGTGGATTTCGTGTTTGTTGCAATATTCAGGAGAATGAAGATGTGGGATAACAATATTTTGATTGATAATTCAGCAGGTACAACACTGGCTGATTGTATCAAATACCATTTGCTTTCTCCGGGATGCCGAGAACTTTGTATTGCAACAGGATATTGGGATATTCCCGGTATGGCGTTGCTGCATGCAGCGTTTGAAAACTTTTTTGCCAGAGGCGGAAAGTTACGGATGATTATTGGCGAAGAACCAGTAGCAAGACAATACCAAATTGCCCTCGAAACGCAAATCGACAACCTCGTGAACCAGCTGTATGGAATATCATCTGGAGTAAAGTAATATGCATATTGAAGTGATTGCAAATAGCGATAGCCCAAAGAAGAAGCAGGGCGATGTATTGGAAAATTTTGCAGCAGAATGGTTGAGGATTTATGGCTATTCTGTCACTAAAAATGTTAGAAAAACTGCAAGTGAGTTGGATTTACTGTGTAATGACACTGTAAGTGGCAAACAAATATACGTTGAATGCAAGGCTTATAATGATACGACTCTTTCCGCAAACGATCTCATGAAGATGCTCGGAACTATTAATTTTCATGAATACAAAGAGGGATGGTTTATTTCAACAGGTGGCTTTGGAAAAGATGCCAAAGGATTTGTGGATGATTGGGAAAAGAGAACCAATCATGAAAAGTTATCCATTTTTACACCAGAACGCATTGTCGATAGAATAATTAATGCAAATATCATTGTCCCGCAAACCTCATGTATTTGTCCCATCACTACAGGAAAAGATTTTTCCATTGGCGAATGGATACTTATTCTAAGTGAATACGGAAAATACTGGGCAACCTCTGTTCTAAAAAATGGTATCCCGAAATGTTTTGTTCTGTTTTCAGCAGAAGATGGTCACCTTATTACAGATAATGAATTGATTGTCAAGATAAAAGCAACTTCATTTTCTTTGAAACATTTAGGGTATTGGAATGATTTTGTCATATCCGAAGTACAAGATCCCCTATCTCCGGTAGTTGAAGTGGAAATCGGAGAAAATTGGTCCGATTATCGTCCTGCAAGACCAGAGCATTTTGTTGGTCGCAAAAAAGATATCAGAGACCTCTTTGGACTAATATCAGATGTAAAAAACAAAAAAACGGAGACACGCGTATTTGCAATAAAAGGCGACTCCGGCATTGGGAAAAGTTCTTTCGTTGCCAAAATACGTGAAGAAGCAAAAGTTTCTCATAAGCCCAATAATGTTTTTGTGTATGCTGTTGATATGCGAGCCGCAAATGACACCTCATACATTGAATGCGCTCTACTGCAATGTCTTCGTGAGGCTCAAAAAAATGGTTTTGGCAACAATCAACTATTGGAATTATCCAATCAATCAAACTTATTGGAAAGTAATTCAATAAAAAGTTTCATCGCAGAATGCGGACGCAAAAAACAAGCAGTAGTTTTGATCTTGGATCAATTTGAAGAATTGTATTCAAAAACTAAATTGTTCCCCATTTTTGAAGCTGCATCCAGTTTGATGTATTCAGTAATTTCAGCAAGTTCTAATTTTATCATTGGTTTTGCGTGGAAAACAGATTGTTCCATCCCACAGGATCACCCAGCATACTATCTTTGGCACAAGTTATCTGATTTGAGATACGAAATAAATTTAAGGCCATTTTCTCATCAGGATGCAGAGCTTTCGTTAAATATGTTTGAATCAGAACTCCCTGAAAAGATTCGTCCAGATTTGCGAAAATACTTACTGACTAATAGCCAGGGATATCCGTGGTTGTTAAAAAAGCTCTGTATCCATTTGGGACAACAATTGTCCAATGGGATTTCTCAAGTTGAAATGGAAAACTCTTCGTTGGATATTGCTTCTCTATTCGATAGGGACCTCAATAATCTTTCTCTTAAGGAAACCGCTTGTGTCCGCTACATTGCAAAGAATGCACCTGCGGATTGGGTAGAAGCTTTAGAGGAATATGGGCATGAAATCATCCAATCATTGCAAAACAAGCGTTTGATAATTCGGCGTGGAGATAAATTGAATTTGTATTGGGATATTTTTAGGGATTATGTTGTGTCAAATACAATTCCAGATATTCCATTCAATTATATACCGCAATCGACATCTATTGATGGCTTATTGCGCGTATGTATGCAATTGGATAATTTAGAAGGAAAGACTGTTGAAGTATTGGCTGAAGAAACTGAATTTAAAACCACTACAGTACGAAATATTATACATGATTTGATTCAGTTTGGTGTCATCAAAAGCGAAACAGGAGTAAGCGATATATTATTGGCGGAATCAATCACCTCTGTTGATGAAAGAAGTTTTCTTTTGATTTTGAGGAGTGTTTTTAAGCGCCATCAATTAACGATAGAATTGGCTAAATTAAATGCAGGGATTCCGTTAAGACAGGATGAAATCATTGCAATCTTGAAACAAATTATGCCATCAGCTAAACACGATCATAAAACGTGGGCTATTTACGCCAATAAAATGCGGCAATGGTTAATTCGTCTGGGGTATTTACGAGTTGAGGGGGATCTAGTTTTTTATGAAGATAGAGGAGATGTTGATTTGCTTAATAAACCAACTTTTTCTCATCAAAAACCGGGTGGTTTGGTATTTATTGCAGATGCCGCCCCCGCAAAAGTACAAGAAGCGTTTACCTATATTGCATTAAATGGAAGCCAGCCTGTCATTGTGATGAAAAATAATGGTTTCCGCAATGCATGTTCTGTATTGGTGCGCTTTGGGATGCTGGCTCTTTCTAATTCTTATTATTTTGAACCTGTTTTTAAATCCTCGGTACCCGCTGAAATATTGGAAAAAATTCTTAATTGTGCTACTAATGAGGATTCTGTAAGAATTTCAATAAATGCTTTAAAAGAATCTCCGCATATTAGTGCAGCTGAAATCGGAGATATTGTATCCCAAAAATATAGTAGAAAATGGTCCGCAACCTCTAAATTGAGAATCGGTGGTGGGTTGAGAATTTGGGCAAAATGGGTGATCGCTTCACAAAATGCCAATCAAATAATTGCGCCTCCAGGAAGAATTTCTGTAACAAAGGATAATGACCAACAACCATTGCTTTTTGACTTTTCAAATGATTTTGAACATGAAGATAAAAATTATTAACATGCCGAAATTAAAGATCAACTAAATAGATTGGATTGTTGAGAACAAGACTTTGTAAAATACGAGGAACTTGATCCGTATCTGTTGCTGGGCGAGGAATTATGACCAAAGTATCCATCAGATTTTTCAATGACCGGGAAGTCCGGGCGGTTTGGGATGAAAGCTCTTCCCAATGGTTCTTTGCTGCCGTCGATATTGTTGCCGTTCTGAATGAGCAATCTGATTATACCAGGAACCGCAACTACTGGAAGTACCTCAAAAACAAGTTAAAAAAAGGAAAATCCTCAACTGGTTAGTGCCACTAACCAGTTGAAATTGACTGCCTGACAAAAATTAAGGATACCTTATGAATAAATACGATGAATTTGATCAGTATCTGCTGCAGGGCGAGCCCGGGAAGCGGGATAAGGCTCAGGCTTGGAAGACGGCTATCGGACTTCAGGAGGTCGATGGTCTGTCCCCATCTGCCTATCTTCTGGAAACAGCCAAACGCCACATCGACGGCGATATCACCATTGATGAAGTCCGCTCCTTGCTGGATTCTTATTACAACACCAAAGCCGACCGTTCCGATAATGCCAATACCGAGGAGGCGGACAAGGTTTCAGCTAACATCACCAAACTGCTCAACGAACAAACCTTTTCTTTTTCCCCCTCCGGCTTGGCTGCGATCCACGGGCGTGTTTTTGAAGGCGTTTTCAAGTTCGCCGGTATCTTCCGTGACTGCAATATTTCCAAGAAAGAATGGGTGCTGCGTGGTGAATCCGTTCTCTATGTAAGTTTTTCTGAAATCAAACGGGCTTTGCAGCACGACTTTGATTTGGAAAAAGAGTTCAGCTACAAAAATCTCGATCACTCCGAAATGATCAGGCACTTTGCCAAGTTCATTTCCGGGATCTGGCAGATCCATCCCTTCCGGGAGGGCAACACCCGCACCACAGCGGTCTTTGCGATCAAATATCTCCGGGCAATGGGATTCACCGTCAGCAACGACCTCTTTGCCGAACATTCCTGGTACTTCCGCAATGCTCTTGTCCGTGCCAACTATCGCAACTATGCCCGCAACATCGAGCCTGAATTTGAACATTTGGAAAAGTTCTTCCGCAATCTCCTGCTGGGCGAAAACAACGAACTTAAGAACCGCTATCTGGTCATTTCAGCCCCGGAAGAGTTCACCCCGCAAGCTGACCCCACAAGTACGCGGCAAGCACCCCACAAGTTGATTCCGGAAGATACCTTTTATCAGAAACTCATTTTGGCAATCGGCAACGATTCCTGTTCTGTCAAGACTATGATGGAGCAGTTGAAGCTATCTGACCGGAAAAACTTTTTGAGTAACTACCTCAATCCGGCGATCAAAGATGGCTTTGTGCGTTTGCTGTACCCTGACAGTCCACGCCACCCACGGCAGAAGTACCTTCTGACGGTAAAAGGTTTGGCTGCCTTTCAGGAACTTCAGAATTGAAACTTGACAATCGGTGAGTTATTCGGGGTTGCCGGACGACTTATTGAATATCGATCATCTAATTTTACCTATATATTACCTCTGTGATAATCAGCCTCATCGGTCTTTTGATCGGTGGGGCTGAACTGTTTTGTAACTCTAATAAACTCATGGAGGTAAAAATGAGAATTGAGAAAAAGACGTTGAATGATGCCCTGCGGGTGCTGGGCAAGGTGGTTGCCCAGATATCGTTACCTTCAAGAGTCTGCTTAATAATAGCAGCGTTTTCAGGACAACGGATGAGCAGCATCAAACGTTCCCAGGGATCAAGAGCCCACAATTCAGAAATCGGCAGTTGTGAAATCAATTCAGGATATTGTTCAAGGTACACTTCCAAATAAGCACATTCAGCTTTCCATTCTCCGTGCAATTTCCAATAAGCATCTTCTCCCAAATTGGCTTAAAAAAAAGTAAGAACTTCAGCTGAGGAGCTTGCTTTCATTCATAATAGAATCTCCTATCCCAGTTATGCCTTATCGATCTCACTGTATCCACGCTCAATACGAATCAGCAGTATTATCATCAGCAATATTACAAGCAAAATCAACGATTCTGCACACCAGAACCACACTGCTGATACGTTGCTGATAACAGAAAACGACTGGTAAAATCCAATACCGCTCAGTCCAATTGATGTGACTGCACATAAAAAGAGAAATCCGTGGTGTGGGATACCATTGCAAGGTTGCTGATTTTCTCTGATCCTCCGCAAATCAAGCAACACATTGTGCCTGATCATCACAAAAATCGCCGCCGTCACGATAGCAAGGGGAAATGCCGCTGACAAAAAATATTTGCTGTTACCGTTCCTCAATGCTGTGACAGTCAGAATCAGCAGCAGCACAATGTGAAATACTATTGCTCCGCCGACTGCCACAATGCCTCTTTTTACCAATTTTTCTGTAGGATGGCTGATCTTGCTGACGGGCATTTCTTCATATCCAGTTTCGGACCACGGTGCCGGTGCTCGGAATTTATCGCCGCCAAGTCTCAACCACTGCCTGTAAAGCAATATGAAAAAGAGCGCAGACGGTAGCATCCACAGTAAACGCCAGAGCCAGATGTAACGGAAGGCAAAATCCCCCAAACCTCCCTGGTACTTTAGCAGGTCGATACAAGCTCCCAGAACCAATCCGAAAACCAATACCAATATTGAACGCAACATAGCACAAGCAGAACAAAACTGACCGAAACGGGATTGGGGATAGGTACGCATCAGCATCGGCATACTGCTTAAATTATAAAAAGTTCCGCTTATACGCAGAAAAATCATCATTATCAAACTGCTCCACCAGAAGACCATCGCCGGAGGAGTCGCGAACAGAAATTTGAGGAAAAACAGCGGTTCAAGCAATGACAACAAAAGCCCGAAAAGATATACCCGTACCGGATGCCAGCGGTCAATCAACAATGTTCCTGCCGCTGCTCCAGCGATTGATAATGCAGTATTAATAACTCCCTGGATACCGAAAAGTTTGCCGATGCTATCCAGGGACAACCCCATATTCTGGTTGAAAAAAATCAGAAATGTGCCAATAGTGCTGACCGACATCAACCCGGTGGATATAAACGCATACCAGTAAAACGGATGGGAAAAGCTTTCTTTAACAAAGGTTAGTACCCCTCTTGAGCCTGAACTCTTTTCTGCATCTTTCTCAGGAACTGGCGGATAATCTGGTTCTTTGAGCAAAAAGCACATCACCCCCACTCCAGCGGTATAAATTATGGCGGCAAACAGCATCAGCAGTTTGAAATGGCTCAAAGAATATTTAAGCAAAAACAAATTGAAAACAGTTGTTGCTACAGTACACGCTACCTGTACCGCTCCAACCACCCTGGCTTGAAATGCCACAGGAATTACATCATTATAAATGTAATAGATCACCGAACCGACAAACATATAGAAAAATTGATAAAATGCCATAATAATGCCGATAGTAACAATTGTAATGGTCGTCGGAGCAAATTTACTCAATCCGGCAAGTTTTTGAAAAAATACGGCGATTTCAGAGGAAAAAGCAAATCCGGTGATACTCAGAACATACGGTATAAGCGTCCACAAAATAAATGGAATCCTTCTGCCCCAGCGACTGCGGTAGCGGTCACTTTTAAAACTTACAATCGGACAAATCGTAATATTGAATATACCTCCGATAGTACCGATGATGAGTGTTATTGTCTTATTGTCGGCACCCAGAGCATCTTTTAAATGCAGCGGAATAAGATTATTGATAATGTTGGTGGTCAGGGTAAAGCTGAAAAACGCAAACAGGATTAATCCTACGGACAGCAGTAATCCTCCCAGCGAATAACGCAGTGTACCGCACTCGTAAATTTTTTTTGCCATAATCATCCTCTGTTGAAAAATTTTCCTGATATTTGCCTGTTTAGGCAACCTGATGCTGTCAAAGCATCTTCTTCGGCATAGCCGTATCTAAAATTGATGGCGGTATCCAAACGCGACAGATTGATTTCCGTTTTGAAAAGCATAATATTCAGCCCTCCTTGTCTCCTATATTACACCTGCATCACAGCTTGATAAAAAACAATATACTTGATTATCGATTTTATATTTTGATGTCATCTGTTTGAATATGATCCCAAATCTTAATATCAAAGTTAATTATAAAGATTTTTATGCTCCAGGGGTGAGACAATAAGTGATTCCAGCGGATAATTCAAGCGTCTTGACCGTTTCCCCTCCGGCAAAAAAAGTATTGCCGTCTGGAACTGAAATCCTGATGCGGCAGTCTTTAGGAGACGTGAAACACAGTTCCCTGGTTATGCCGGATTCCATTCTTCCTGAAATCTTGATGTTTCCGGGAGCAGAAATATTGGTAAAAACAGCATTTTTCCATGAAGCAGGGATGCCGTAAAAACATTTAAAAACTCCTTGAGTTTCAAAAAAGAACATATCCTGCACGGCACAGGCGGCACCAGGCGAGGACTTCATCGTTAGGAATGAAGTCGTACCCGCCGTAATTGATACCGCCGATCATTGCCATCATACAGCGGTTACGTCTGCCCAGCTCAGCAAGTTCACGGATCTTTTCCGGATCATTACCGTCAAAATGGACATGGAAATCAATGAATTTCACAGTTTTCGATCCTTTTTCAATGCCAGAATACGGTCGATGACATAATTTCTCTTTTTATCAAGCGGAATGT
>SUWD01000034.1 GCA_015061685.1 Lentisphaerota bacterium
AAGGACAAAGCATTGCTTCTTTACTATTGCCCATATATTCGTGTAAAAAACCGCCTTTGGTCAAATCATAGGTGAAGCTGCCATGACCTCCGCCACGGGTTCCATAGAAAAAGATATTGCCGCTTGCAACCGGACAGAAAACTTTGTTGCTGTCGGCATACATAATATTCGCCAACGCATATTGTTTGAGAATATTTATGCAGCTTGCACTGCGTCCGCGTTCACGGGCTGAGGATAATGCCGGCATCAACATTCCGGCGAGGATAGCTATGATAGCTATAACAACTAAAAGTTCAATTAAAGTGAAAATGTTTTTACGCATTTTATGCCCTTTCTGTTTTATACTTTGAGCTGTTCGTTTGACAGCCTGAAAATGGGCTTATGCTCCCCAAGAGCGAAATATATAAAAATCTTCCGGCGCACCCGGATAGAGAAAAATTTTGTCGGTCAGTTTCCTCCTTCCTGTTCTTTCATATCAACAATAAAACGGTGACTGCGGCTGCATTGGATCGTGACTTCCTTTTGACCACGTTTCAGAATTTTGGTATTGACTTCCAAATGTCCCGAACCATTGTGATTCAAAAGATAGTCAAATGATGCCAGCAATCTTGCCTTTGCCTTTTCTTCCTCATCCTCGTGTTGTGTAATAGTATTCATTTTATCCTTTTTATCTGTTTGTTATAAAAGATTGGCGGCTTACAAGCGGCTGCTGAAATACTTATAAGCCGCCGTTTAAGGAGACAATTTCACTGAAGCATTTTTGTTCCGATTTGCAATACCGTTCCCAGCTGATAGACGATCAGCGTGGCAGCATAGGCAAGAGCGAACAACGCTCCGGCTTCAACAAACGCCATCTTCCACGAGTTCAACTCCCGCTTGATGATCGCCAGAGTCGCCAGACACGGAATCGAGAGCAGACAGAAGAGCATTATACAGAATGCTTGCAGCGGTGTATAATGTTTCACCAATTGCGCCCGCAGTCCTTCTGATTCTTCATCAGCTTCACCTTCGGAATAAAGAATACCCATTTGAGCCACAAAAACCTCTTTTGCCGCCAACGCTCCGATAGATGCCGTAGTTATTTTCCAGTCAAAGCCGATGGGTGCAAAGAATGGTTCCAGAGCTTTGCCGACTCTGCCGGAAATAGTATATTCCAGTTTTTCAGAAAGTTGAGCATTTTCAAGAGCAGATGTGTCGTCACCGGCTTTCTGCACTTCCGTGATTTTTTTATCGTAATCAACGGAAAAATCCTTCTTTTCCGGGTAGGTATTGCAAATGTAAAGCACGATACTGGTAAGCAAAATTATCGTACCTGCTTTCTGCAGATACATTCTGCCACGATCCCACATGTGGAGCATCAAACTTTTGAAACTGGGCATACGATATGGCGGCAGTTCCATCAGATAGACTTCACCATCACCTTTGAAAAGCGTGGACTTCATAATTCTTGCTGCGATCAATGCCACCAAAACGCCGATAAGGTAGATTATCCACATGGTAAATGCCTGATACTGTTTAGCGAAAAATGCAGGAATGATAAGGGCATAAATCGGCAATCTTGCTCCGCAGCTCATAAAAGGCAGAACCATGATAGTAATTTTGCGGTCGCGTTCTGATTCAATAGTGCGGGTTGCCATGATTGCCGGAACAGTACACCCAAAGCCGAGAACCAGCGGAACAAAGGATTTGCCCTGAAGTCCGAATTTACGCATAACTCCATCCATAACAAAGGCTGCGCGGGACATATAGCCAGATTCTTCCAGAATGGCTATGGCAAAAAAGAGAAAGAGGATATTGGGCAGAAACACGATCACTCCGCCAACACCGGCAATGATTCCATCAATGACCATACTGCGGATAAAAGGCAGCGTTTCAGGATTCCAGACATTACCGACAACTCCGCCGAACCAGCCGAAGAAATCTTCAATGTAGCCCATCAGCGGATCTGCACAAATGAAAGTAAACCAGAACGTGGCGTACATAATTGCCAGAAACAGCGGAAATCCCAAAAACTTATTGGTGATAACCTTGTCAATTTTATCGGAGATTTCCCGGCGTTTTTCCTGACTGAAAGATATTGCATTATGGCAAGCTCCGGATAGCATCGCATAGCGGCGGTCTGCCATAAAAGTGTCCGCCTCGATGGCGTGTTTGTTTTTAAGGTGCAGAATTTGAGCATCCACCTCTTCCCAGACGGACTTCATCGCCTCAATTTTCATTGCACTGGAATCTTTTTCCAGTAATTTAATGGCAAAAAAGCGGGAGGGAATATGGCTGTATTTTTCAATATTCAGAGCGTCGATTTTTTCGGCAACGGCATTGATCGCATCGTCAAAATCTGCACCGTAAGAGAGCATCGGCATACCATGGTCATCCAATTTTGCCAGAGTATCAACCATTTTTTCTTTAAGCGCTTGTACTCCGCGAGAGGTGTTGCCGACAGTTTGGGCAATCGGGGCTCCAAAATATTTCTCCAGCTTGGGAATATCAAATTTCAATCCTTTTTTCCGGGCGTCGTCACTCATATTGAACGCCAGGAGCATGGGAATGTGAAGTTCTGCAAGCTGGGTGGTAAGATAAAGACTGCGCTGCAGAATGGTGGAGTCAACCACATTTACAATCAAGTCAATACCTTTTTTCGTCAGTTCCTCAAAAACGACCGCTTCTTCCGGAGAAGAACTGGAAAGCGAATAGACTCCGGGCAGGTCGATCAACTCTATTTCCATATCATTTAAGGTGAATGAGCCGGATTTACTTTCCACAGTTACGCCGGGATAGTTGCCGACATGCTGTCTTGCACCGGTCAGAGCATTAAAAATACAGGTTTTGCCGCAGTTGGGATTACCGGCAAGAACAATGCGGAATTTTTTACTCATTGTCGGCATCCTCCGTTTTTTCAAGCATGATACAGGCGGCATCATCTTTGTGCAGAGCCATACTGGTTTCCATGACTTTTACCCGGATCAATCCGCCGAATGGTGCGTGCGCCTCAATGAGCAATTCAGTTCCGGGAACGATCCCCACATCCGCAAATTTTTTCCGTCCGCGCGCCTGGGGCGAAATACCAATGATTGTTGCTTTTGTGCCAACCGGCAGTTCAGCCAAAGAACCTTTTGCATCTGCACAACCACAGGTACAACATTGTTGCTTCATAACGCTTCTCCTTGTTATTTAATATGTTATAAATAATTAGCCTCGTCTAACTTTTAAATCAAAAAAAGAACAGAAATGCAGGAGAATACCTGAAAGAAATTTACTTCTCCCTCATTCTGCTTTTGTCATAATATATCACGGAATCATAAAAATTCAAGTTAGTCTTGGCTAATTTTTTCAAAAATTATTCTGCCGAAAGATTTACGGGCATGAATCGGGCAATGACTACATCTTTTATGGTCCCCAAAAATGATTGGACTTTTATCTGAAACGCTTGAAGTTGTTATTATTTCTGCGTTGACGGTAATTTTTGAATTGCTGCGGCTTACTTGATGGAGTAAGATCGGATTTCAGATAAAAGGATTTCAATGGTTTATATCCGGCTTTTTCCATAAGTTCATCCCAATTTTCCGGAAGTTCAATTTTTACTGATGTAAAACCTCCTCCGGGAACACACATAGTCTTGTTGCGGTTTACGTCTCCAGTGATGATAATTGCAGTCTTACCCAATTGCATGACAGGTACTGTTTCCATCATCTTTACCTTTGTCCATGCCAGCCACGGCGGGGGTGATGTGTGTTTGGCATTTTCTTTGTTGGCAATACGGTAAGCGTGACGGCGCAATGAGTAGGTATTTTCGTTGAATGAACTTCCGGGATTTGCCCAGTAATTGGCATAAGCTCTGGCATCCAACGGCTGCCGGGCGGTTGCGATCAATGCCTGTTCCAAATTTTTCTTACTGTTGTAGCCTTTTGCCAGATCGCGTGCAACATTACCGGTAATGAACATTGCCCGATATACAAACGGTGTTCCGCTGCCAATGGCAAACTGCTGTTTTTCAACCGCATCCTGTGCCATAAGTTCCATGATTTTTTGCGGCTTTGCAGTTGCAGGAGCAAGGTTGTTGCCCCAATTAAGTGATGAACCTGCCGTAAGTACATTGTCATTTAATTGAAATCCCTGCTGCATGTGATAGGGACGCCAATTCAATTTGACCGCCATTATGTCATCTTCCACCAGACACCACGGCATAAGATAGCCGAATGTACCCATACGGTTTTCTTTTATGTGATAACCGCCGAGATTCAGCATGGCAAGATTGATAAAGCGCCCGATTTTTGCGTTACGGATATTTGAAATTTCGCCTTGCCCGCAGTCAAGCTCCAATTGTCGTGCAAGGGGACCATTCAATATGACGTATGGAGTCCATGCGTGGGTGCTTGCCAGAGTTCTCCTGAAATCACCATCGGTCATGGCTTTTGTGAATGCAATCAATATAGGCATATATTCCGGAGGACATCCTGCCATAACGCCATTTACTGCGACCAATTCTGCTGTTGCTTTGCGGTAAGTTGGAGGAATTGCAGCAATAACATCATCAGGTTTATAATCGGTATACTTCAAAAATTCTGCAACTCTCGCCGGAGTCGGCGGAATGATCGGCAAGCCATCAGTCCAGCCGTTCTGTGTAAAATACAGATTGATTTCATCCAAATTTCCGCTGTAAGAAATTTTACTCTCCGTATCATTTTTTTCAGCATTGCGTATTTCTTCGGCAGAAAAAGGTTCAGTCAATGCTTTTATGATCTGCGGATACAAGATTTCTCTTGTGTTTTTCAACAATTCATCTCTTGTATGAGCTGAAAATGCTCCGGGATATACGGCAATTCGCGGCAACATCACGCCTGCGGTTCGAGCAGCAAGTTTGGCTTGGTCAGAAAACCCCGGAGCCGCGATCATAACCGAAGGAATACCGCAATACTCTGCGGCGATACAAGAACCCATTTCTTTCGGAGTGCACAATCCACAACCGCCGTTACCGGAAATGACAGCATCAATTTTCAGGCGTTTCAAATTATTGATAAAATCATCTTTCTGCTGCCGTATAACTCCTGGACCGGGCCATGGACCGGCAGAACCGATTTCGCTCAATACATAAATTTTTGCATCCGGATAATCTCTTAAAATCAATCTTTTCAGTTCTGGATGGGTGACAGACGCCATGAAACTTCCACCGACAATAGCGATTTTTTTCCCCTTTAATGTTGATAATCTCGGCGGCTGCTTTATATTCTTGATGCTGTTTTTCCCAACAGGAGACAACACACTTGATCCTTTTTCGCTCGATGAGCCCGGCAGTGCACAGACACCGCTTTCATCACATTCAGCTGAAGCAAAGGCATTGAATATCGTGGATACGGCAAACAGAAAAAGACAAAATTTCAACACTGGTATTTCCTCCCGGATTTATAAATGTTTCTGTACAATATAACGATTTTTAAGATGATTTTATTGTATTGCAAATAAAAAAGGCGACACCGTTTTACCGATGCCGCCCGTTTGCATTGTTATTTTTTTGAATGTGCAATGATGAAAGCTTATAATAGGTACGCAAGGCTGTCAAAAAAATCAACACCCTTTGGTGGTACACGGCTCTGATTTGCTGAAAAAAGCAAAAACTACCTGTAGGATTTTACATTACGTCGTAATGTAACTGCAAATTAACGACAGGAGTTCTATTTACCATGTAAATAGAACCCCCGTTTTTATGCACAAGCCCGACAAGTATCTTTTACAAAAATTTTTCAGCTGATATCTTTTCGGCATGGATAAAGAAAGTGCCGATTACCGGGCTTGCGAAAACTTCGTTCCTCTTTACAGTTGATGAATTTTAAAAGCCGACTTTTTCTGTATCAGCAGATTTCCCCGCACAAGATTCGATTGGGGCTGCAGTTAATAGACAAATGTCTTATTGTGATCATACAGCGATTCAAACAAATCCGAAGATTCATCCCGGAGACATTTGCAATTACGGCTGCGTAAGATCTCATTGCGTGCTCTGCTGCCGACATTGCCGGTAAAAAACAGTATGTTCGCTTGACGGTTGTGACGTAAATATATGTAACCTCTCGTGGTGTCTGAACCGGAATAATAAAGCATTGTACGCAGTCGGGAATTATTGTCATTGCCGTTGGCTCCGCTGTGAGAATCTGCCGCTAACACATGTCTACTCAATGGAGTGTTTAACCATTTGTCGCCTTTTTTGAAAATCGGCATATAACCGTCTTTACCGCTCACCGGGTTTTCATAAGAGAGTGCATAGGCAAAATTGGTGGAACGCGGCAGACTGCGATCCAGCGCAAATTCCTGACTTGGGCAGAAAAATACCTGCGGTGCCCGGTCTGCTCCCATACGCAATCCGGCAGCAATTTGAGAATAAGTCGGTCCTCCGCAATACTGGGCTATTCTGGAATACAAACTTCTTGCATAGTAATTGGGGTCGCACATACCTCCGTATGAATGACAATACCAGCCGTCATTGTCATCACCATACATCTGTACCGCCTGACCGACTGATTTCAAATTGCTTGAACAGTTGGCTGATTTACCACGTTCCCGGGCACTTTGCAAGGCGGGAAGAAGCATCGCAGCGAGGATGGCGATTATCGCTATTACAACCAGCAATTCTATTAAAGTGAAATGGGCGTGTGCGGGGGACAAAGGAAACTTTTTTTCACGGGAAAAAAAGTTTCCTCTTTCCCCCGCGCCCCCTTTCTCTTTCAAAAAAAGCGGAGTATTTTGCACCTCCAGTTTGTCGCCGCGCTTGAAAAAACGCACTGATGAGATAAAAGTATCTACGAGAAGTTCGATCAAGGTAAAACTATATTTTTTCATAATTCAATTCCTCTGCTTATTTGATTATTTCCGGCATGGCATAAGGCGGCAATCCCGGCAAAGCAATGTGATATTTGCCGACTGCGCGTTTGGGATGTTTCAAACGCATTGTCCAAACTCCGGCTTGTTTCAATTGAGCAGCATCGGGATTGAATTGAGCATGGTTGGTAACGATATCCCAGATTTTTTTACCGTCCGGAGTGTAAAGTTCCACCCCGCACCAGAGAATATTGTTTCTGCCCCATGCCCGGATGCCAAACTGCGAACTGTTCTCCGGCACCATGAAAGAAATCGTTCCGAAACTGATGAAATGTGCTCCGCTGTCAGGAATGTAAATGCCTGCCGGGACAGTTGAACTTTTAAGAGCAAAGCATTCGTAGAAATTACGCATTTCGATTTTATGGTAACCGGTTTCTTTGAAATCAATCTTTAAAGTTCTGATATCTCCAGGTTCTATAAGACCAAGATCCTGCCGCTTACCGGACGGAGAAATTATTGTAGCCCGGCAGGTACGGCTGCGGTAGCCCATGCTTTTGAATTCAAAAGTGACTTCCCCTGATTTGCCCGCTTCACCGTAAGCCCAGAAATCCGGACGGAATATGGTATAAATATCTTTGTATTTACGCAATCCGGTGAACTTCTTCGGTGCAGGGACTTTTCCGGCAAACGGAGTAATTGGTCTGATTTTTTCCGGAGTATAAGGAATACCTGTTATAAAACTGGCATCACCGGTGAAACTGTGATCCCGGATCGTACAGATATTATCTTGCGGTACATCGCGTAAATTGATATTTTTGAAAACAATTTTGCTTCCCGGTTTATTGCCGTCAGGCACGCAGTTTGCAATTCGGATCGCCGGATTTTTGGACGGGCCGCGAGTGATGTCAAGGTTTTCAAAAAGAACTTTCAATGTGTTGTAGTTGTCGATTTCCACGTCGATAGGATAGCGGTGGCGGTGATTGTGTTTGGTATTTACCATTTTAAGATTACGGCAGATGAATTTGCCATCTATTCTCTCTTCGGCATTACGAGGCCAACGGGAACGGCTGCCGAGAGTTACATCTCCTGCAAAATTATCGACCATTTCACAATTTTCAAACAACACATCGACAGGACCGGATATGGTGGTATCCATCCGGGTGATAGACAGCATTGCAGCAAAACCTTTGTTATTAACCATTTTGCAATTGCGTACCACGATATTGGTAGTTGGTTCAAAGTTGTGATTGGTTTCAATATCGATACCCGCCTGTGGCGGCGTACCGATGGTGTTTGTCAATACACAATCTTCAACCAGAATGTTGCGGCCATTGATTATACTGATCCCCTGGCGATGGTTGTCATCGCAGGAAACCTTGCGAATGGTGACATATTCCGGGATATTTTTATGGATGGAAGATACAATCAGACCATCGCCGCCGGAACTGTTCAGATTCATATTTTCGACCAGAATATTTTTTACCCCGTAGAAGGCAAGACAGTGCCGGTGTTCGCTTTTAGAATATTTTTTGGGATCCTGATAGTCGCGTTTCCACATGCGGATGGTTCCACCCTTGCCTTCACCGCGCACGATCACATTCCGGACGCCATTGCCGCGAAGTACAGAACTTTTGGTGTTATGGTATGCGCCGCGTTTCGCTTCAAGTACAGCACCGGATTCAAAAACGATCTCAAGGTCGGAACGCAGAAAAATCGGCTCCGTGATCCACGGCTTGCCGATATTGTCGATAATAAGTTTGCTGATTTTGGAGTTGATCGCATCCTGAAGCAGATCGGTTACATCATCCTTATATCCCCACCAGGAAAGCCGGGCGGTTTTGACTTTCCCGTCCCGGGCTTGAGCGATCAGATCAGTTTTGGCATCTTTTCCCGGAATTACGGGTTTATTTTTTTTTTGCTCCGGCGTGACTTCAACCACCGTGATACTGACTATTTCAAATTCTTTACCATTACTGCCTACCGCAATTTTGAAGCTGTCGGTTCCGTAAATAAACTTCCCATCCACTTTGCCTTTGGCAGCAACACCTTTACGAAATCTCCTTTTGGTTACCGCATTTGCATTCAGTCCCAGAGAAAGTAATGTGTCTTCAGGAGCGATCACCTGATGGCGGCGAACCGGGGTCCCGGCCTTGTATTTACGGCGCAATGGTGCATTGAGAATGACCGTTCCATCAGCATTAATGGATTTGATGGAACCGGAACGATTGATATTGGGCAGGTCGGAACCATCTTTTTTGACATTGAATACCAATGTCGAAGGACGTTTTTCCAGTTTCCATTTTTCAGCTCCGGTGATTTTGATGCTCTTAGCTCCCCTGTCGTATGATTCTGCCAACACCCCGTAGTCATCAGTCGCAGCTACTGAGGTCGGATCGAAAGAGATTCCTTTGGAGCTGATCGGCAGCATCGCAAATCCAATGCGGCATCCGGGAGCCGTCGAGCGGGCACGGATGGTAAAATGATACTCGGCTTCAGGATTCACTTTTATAATATCTTTACTTACAAAACGCGGAGAGGATTTTTCTGCGGTGAATTTGATTACCGCAGTTCCGCTCATCTGAGTTTTTCCGAAAAGGTTGATTTTGTCCGGGCCGAATTTCCAGACCATCTTGCTTTCGGCATGAAGTGTCACTGCTGCGACTACAGAACATAAAACCGAACCGGCAAATTTCCAAATCCAATAATTTTTCATAGTGATTTCCTCCAAATTGTCTAAAATCCATGTTTATTTTTTTGATCACAACACTCATAAGATAGCACTGGGTTGTGATCTTTGCAAGCAAAAAAACGAGTTTTTTAAAAAAATATTTGATTAAAAAAATCACATTTTGCAAAAAATGTGTTTGCTTTTATCAAAAACACCTGCTATATTATGTCACACCTACAGGAGAAATTTATGAAAAACAAACCGAAAATCATCTTCGCCGGAATTTCTCTGGAATATTACCGCCAATATAATTGCGGATTGGAATATTACCAGAAATCTTATCAACTCTGGAAGAAAAAACTTTCTGCCATCGCAGATATCCGGGCTGACGGATTGGTCTTTACAACAGAAGAAATCCAGAGTCTGCTGCAGCTTGTTCCAGCAAATGAAATCGATGCTCTCGTAATTTCCCCTTTGTCCTATACCGCCAGCCGACCGGTATGGGATGCCGTGAAAGACTATGATGTTCCGATATGTATCTGGAATACTCAAACCGATTTGACTGTAACCCCGGAGTATGGGCCGGATGATCTGCTGAAAAATCATACCGTTCAGGGGACACAGGATATAACCAACGTGCTGTTCCGGCGAAAACGTCCTTTCCAGATTGTTACAGGTCATTATGCCGACCCGGAAAAATTGCAGAAACTTATGGGGGTTCTTGAAGTCTGCCAAGCCGTTCGTGCGAGCCGCAATATCCGCACATTTTCTCTCGGCGGCAGATTTGAAGGTATGGATGATTTTCTTTTCGATCCACAGCTTGTCAAACAGAAACTGGGCTGGAGTTTTGAGGAACTTCCCCTTGATGAATATGTAAAATGCTGGCAAAGTGTTGATGATGCCGAAGCGGCAGCGCTGGCAGAGGCGGATTTCAGAAATTGTCAGATCTTTCCCGGAGTTGAGTTGAGCAGACACCGGAAGTTTGTCCGCAGTTATCTGGCATTGCACAAACTGGCGGAAAAATACCGATTTGATGCGCTGACCTTCAACTTCCTCTCATTTCCCGGATTGCCGGAGACGGAAATGGTACCGTTTTATGGTATCAACCGGATGTTGGCAGATGGTTTCGGTTATGCCGGTGAAGGTGATGCTTTACGGGCGGCATTGATGGCTGCCATGAGTAAATTAGCGTCTCCGGTGAACTTTACTGAAATATATACCGTTGATTTTGAAAATCAGCGGATGATGATGACCCATATGCAGGAATGCAATCCGGCATGTGCCCGTAAAGATCTGCCTGTAAAACTTCAGCCGATGCCGCTTCCACAGGATGAGAACCTCACCTATTACGGAATGAATTTCACCGTTGAACCCGGAATCGCCACACTTGTCACATTGACTGATGATGGATCCGGAAATTTGCGTTATATCGCTTTCGCCGGCGCAGTTGAAGATATGCTGCCGCTGGAAAATTACAATCGGGGCCACTGGATCCTCCGAGTCGATGATGCTGCCGATTTACTGGATCGTTATTCGCTTGCAGGAGGTACTCACCATCTTATTGCCCTGACCGGAGACTGCCGTGAAAAACTGGCTTTGATGGCTCAAATGCAAAATGTTGAATTTGTAAATCTCGGAGGGATCAAATGATAAATATCGGCGATTTGAGAAAATATTATCTGTCATGCCGAGAAGCTCTGCCGTTTCTTGATTGCTGGAACCGGCTCGGTACCAAACCCTTTGCCGCTGCTCACGGACAATCTCTGCCTGCGGTGGAACTGCCTTTTGCTGACAGATGCAACATCCCGGTATCAGATAATATGCCGGTACTGCTTCAAGCTGGAACAATTACTCTTGACCGGGCAGAAGAACTTCTCAAACAATATCCGCAACAGAATTTTATCTGTGTCACAAGTGAACGCAAGTTGATTTATGACCGTGTGAGACTGTTGAAAATGGCAACGGAATTTCAAAATTTTTATATATGCACTGCTAATTTTACTCCCTGCATGCTGCTGTTGGAAGAATTCTACGGTTGTGGTGTTGCCGGCAAACTGATTTATGGTTCCGGATTGCCGCTGTTCAGTGAAGACGCTTCATTGGGGCCGATTATTTTCAGTGCTCTCCCCTGGAGTATCAAGTGCGATATCGCAGGAAACACACTGCGTCGGTTGATGAACCTGCCGGAGATAATTGTTCCGGAGCCGGAGAGACTGCAGACCGGAACTTTACTGATCGATACCCACATGCACTTTTCAATTGCTCCTGAATTCCATAAAGCAGTTGTTCATCAACCCCAATCGTTCTGGCGGTGGGCGGAATGGCGGGGGTATATGGAATCAGCATTTACAGCCATCGGCATTGCCACTCCTGGCGATCTGTTGGAAAATACCGGAACATTTCGCCCGGAAATTCTGAAAGAAATTCAAAAACTGTGCCGGGAATCTCTGGGGCGTATGCGATTTTATGTTTCATTTAATCCTGAACACATGGAAGTTGACAAAAGGATCATGGAGCTTCTGTTGGAAACGCCGGAATGTGCCGGTATAAAAATCCATCCGCCGTTACATAGAGTTTCTGCAGATGATGACCGTTATGATATCGCCTTTGCCGAGGCAGAACGCACTGGGAAAGTCGTGCTGACTCACAGTTGGGAGGATTCAAGCTATAATCCGGTACAGAAACTTTCTCTGCCCCACCTTTTTGAGAAACACCTGAAAAATCATCCCGGTGCAAAATTTATCCTCGGTCATGCCGGAGGCCGCCCCGCCACCATGGACGAAGTATGTCGAGTCTGTCAAAAGTATTCTAATGTGTGGGTGGATCTTTCCGGAGACTATTTCCATGACGGAATGTTGGAAACATTGACTGCCGGCATCGGAGCCGAACGCATACTGTTGGGGTCTGACAGTTACTGGTTCAACGTGCATGCGATTTTCGGTATGCTGCTGAAATCCAGACTTTCCGATGCCGAAATTGAATTGATCGCCTTCAAAAATGCGGAGAATTTATATGGGATCACTGCGGATTGCTATTGATCTCGGTGCGGGGAGCGGTCGGCTCTTTTATGGGAATTACCGGGAATTCAAAGAGATATACCGTTTCCCCAATACTTGGAATTTCGGCGAAACGCTGGCTTTTATTCGTACCGGACTTGCGATGCTGGCGGGGCATCGGGTTGATTCCATCAGCTGTAGCTCATGGGCGCAGGATTTCGGTCTGCTGGATAAGAACGGGGAATTATTTTATGAACCGGTTTCATATCTTTCCGGCAGAGCAGATGCCATTCCGGACGAAATTGCATCTTTAATACCAGCAGACGAACTGGTGCAGCTTGCAGGAGTACGCCGCATCAGTGAAATATCCACTTTGGCACAGTGGAAATACATGGCAAATTGCGAGCCCGGGAATCTGCAGAAAGCAGGACGTCTGCTGCCCGTCGGAGATCTGGTCAACTTTAAATTATCCGGCAATGCAGTATTAAATTTTTCTCTGGCATCAGCGGCAATGCTTCTGGAAAAAGGTAGTTGTAAATGTAATCGCACACTTTTGAAAAAACTGGGCCTTGATCCGCAACTCGCCGGTGAATTTTGCAATGGTCCGGGAGTGATCGGCAAGACAGTTGTTGGCGATGCAGTACCTCCTGAACTTGCCGGAATACCGGTAATCTCCGGAATCGGACATGATACAGCCGCCGCATTTTATGGTTGCGAAGTTCTCCCTGGGGAAGCGGCTTTATCTCTGGGATCATGGGCGATGCTCGGTACTCCGGAAAATAATTTTGCCGAAGTTGCCGGGACTTCTGTTATCGGAATCATTCCCGATCAGTACATCCGGATTTCCTATTGCCACGGCATGAGATTGCTGCAACAGTGCATACTCCAGTGGAAAACTCAAGGTGTCTGGCGGGGATTTGAAGAATTTGATGCCGCAGTAAAAAAATCCGATTTCGCCGGAACATTTGATGTTTCAGCAACACATTGTCCGCCGCCGGGCGGTGATATGTTGAAAGAGATTTCGGATCATTGCAGCGAAATTCCGGAGAGCATGGCCGATTTCGGCAAAGCGATCTGCCGTTCGATTGCCCGAGGCATTGCCGGACAACTTGCCATTTTGGAAAAAGCGTCCAATTGCCGTTTCCGCTGCCTGAAGGTTGCCGGAGGCGGCACTGCCGATCCGAATCTTATGGAAGAACTTCAATGCTTGCTGCCCTATCCGCTGATTCCGGTATCCCGTGAAGCAAGCGTGCTGGGCAATCTGCTGATACAAGAAAGAATCGCCGGATAATATTAATAATTCTATAGTTTTTTATTAAACCATGTTGCATAAGGAGAATATCATGGACAAGATGTTGGAAAGAATCTATGGCATGACCAACCGGGAACTGGAGGAATGTGCAGCTCACCTTTCTCTGGGTGGAGGCACCCGTGGCGGTCCGGTACTCGATCACGGTAAAGGTGTCCGGGTTTGGGACAGCAATGGTAAAGATTATATCGATTGCACCAGCCAGAGTTGGGCATTACTGTTGGGTTATTGCAACGAACAGATACAGGAAGTCATCCGTGAACACTCTACCAGAATGACTCATATCCATCAGGGGTTTGATACCAAGATACGTTTTTATCTTGCCCGTGAACTTGCCCGCCATGCTCCTCCGGGAATGAACCGGGTATCGTTTACCGTCGGTGGCGGCCCTGCCATTGAAGCCGCTATGAAGATCGCTTTTAAAAACGTGCAGCCGTCACGGGACTTTGTAACCTTGTTCGACAGTTACCACGGCTCTACTCTTGGTTCCATGGGAGGATCATGGATCAGTACCAAATCGGTTGGTAAGTTCTTTGGCGGCAGCCGTTTTTTGCCTCTGACCCGCCACTTTGTCCGGATACCGAACCCGGTGACGTACCGCAACCCTCTGGGTGTCAGCACTGAAGAATACATTGATATCTGCCTGACCATGACCAGGGAAATTTTCCAGCGCGGTGTTGCCGGAAAACCTGCCGGTGTTATTGTCGAACCTATCCAAGCGAGTGCCGGACAGTTGATCCTGCCCAAACGTTATCTGCAGGAACTCCGCAATATCTGTGATGAATTTGAAACGCTGCTGATTTTTGATGAAATTCAAACGTACGGACGTATCGGTGAAACCTTTGCCGCTAATTACTTCGGCGTTACTCCGGATATTATCTGTCTCGGCAAATCGGTCGGTGCCGGATTCCCGCTGGCAGCGATCATTATTTCCGACAAACTCGAAGGTTTTGCCCCCGACAGCGAAGAACTTCACACTTTCGCCAATCCGACGCTTTCCATGGCGTGTGCCGCCAAGCAGTTGGAGATGTTTGACAACGGAGTGCTTGCCAACGGTCGCACCATGGGTAAATATCTCGGTGACGGTCTGAAGAAAATTCAGGAGAAGATCCCGCAGATCGGCGATATTCGCCAACTTGGCATGCACATCGGCGTTGAATTTACTGATGAAAAACTTCAGCCGATGAATCAGGAAGCTGCCGCGATCCGTACTGCCGGATTCAAGCATGGTTTGATTCTCGGAACCGGCGGTGTCCGTAAAAATGTACTCAAAGTGAAACCTCCGATGATCATCAATCAGGCCGAGTGCGATGAAGTTCTTCAGAAATTTGAAGCCGCCTGCCGTGAGGTTCTGGGATGAAACTGGATTTTTCAGGAAAAAACACACTGGTTATCGGTGGTGCCCGCGGCATAGGTGCGGAAATCATTCGGGAATGTGCTGCCGCTGGCAGTAATGTCGCTTGGAGTTGCCGGACGTTAGGCGCGGAAGACGGCCCTTCCGCCCAACTGCTCCGGGAAGTCCGGGCAATGGGAGTTGATGCATTTGCCATGGAGTCGGATTCAACCGACGAAAAAGCCGCTGAAATGCTCTTCGCCGAAGTTGAAAAACGCTGGAATAATCTGGATAATCTGGTCTATAATACCGGATTCACCTCTCCGGTGGATTTTGCTGATATATCCTATACGGAATGGAAGCGGGTCGTTGATATTAATTTAAACGGAGCATTCCTTGCCGTAAGTAAAGCAATCCCGCTTATGCTTCGTAATGGGGGTGGATCCATTGTTATTATCGGTTCTGCGGCAATTGCTACCGGAGGTGGCGGACGGGTTGATTATGTTTCGGCAAAAGCCGGTTTGGAAGGTTTGAGTAAAGCCATTACCAAAAGTTATTCTCCTTCCGGTATCCGGTGTAATATTGTCCATCCCTCCCTGATCGAAACCGATTTGCTGGTACAGCGTTATCCTGATGCAGAAAAACGGTCTGCTATTGCCTGTGAGATTCCGCTGCGCCGCCTGGGCAAGCCGGAAGATATTGCTGCAGCTGCAGTTTTCCTGCTTTCAGATGCGGCTTCATATATCACTGCTCAATCTCTTTATGTTGACGGAGGACGGACATTCTGCAAATAAATATACTGAAGATATTTGACAATCAGTCGTAGCAAAAGTATATTAGAAGCAGTAGCGGTTTCTGCAGAAAACAGTTGAATTTAATTGGATTTGCCGGAACAAAGATTTGATTTTTTAGAAGGATAGATGATTTATGGCAGAATACAGTTTTTCAGCACGACGCAAGCAAATTGCCGGATTTTTGTCGCAAAACGGTGAAGCGGATGTGGAAACTCTTGCAAAAATCACCGGAGCATCTGACGCCACCATCCGCCGCGATCTGCTGGAACTGGAAAAAGCCGGAATAATCCTTCGTACCTATGGCGGTGCCAAAATAGCTTCAGAAGAATCTTTGGTCGCCCGGACATTTGGACAACGCGACCAGCTGCAAGGTGCGGCAAAACAGGCGATAGCTGCCGCTGCTGCAAAGTTAGTAAAACCCGGAATGACCGTTGTTATCGACAGCGGAACCACCTGCCGGAAATTGGCATCTTTGCTGGCAGACCGGGCACCGCTTCAAGTGCTTACGTCTGCGCTGGCAGTAGTTGAGGCTCTGGGCGAAGTCAAGGATATACAAATCATTGTCTGCGGTGGAATTTTCCGGTTGGCAAATTTGGATTTTGTCGGCAGCATGACTGACTTTTCAAATTTTCACGCTGATTATGCTTTCCTCGGATGTGACAGTATTTTGCCCGGGCGTGGATTTTTTGCGGATTCGTTGGAATCTGCAAAAATCAGTGCCAATATGGTGGAGTGTGCCGATCAGCGGATCGTTCTGGCAGACCACACCAAGTTCCGCCAGAAAGCCGATTATCGCTTTCTGACCTTTGCTGAAACCGGAACATTATACACGGACAAAGGACTTCCTGCAGAGGATTTTGAACAACTGTGCAAGGATTGCAGAGTTGTCTGCTGCTGATATACGCTCTGAAACATTTTTTTAATTTCTTATTTTACCCGTATCGCTTTAATTATTGTTATTGTCCTGAAAGCGTTTTTGTTCCCATATCAAAGTGTTGAAAAATGAAAAAGTATATTATTGATCCGATTTTATTCAAGACTCCACCTGCGCTTGTTCATCCCGGTTATTTCTGGATGCTGGATGAGAAACTTGATGATAAAAGTATCGTTGAACCGATGACCATGATGAATGATGCAGGAGCAAAAAATGCTTGCCCGCATCCGATGCCGCCGGAGTTCCGTCCTCGAACCACTCCCAGTGCTCTTACTCCGGAATACCTTTCTGAAGATTATTTCCGTGCCGCAGCCAAAATGTATGAGACTGCAAAAAAACTGGGGATGAACTGTTATTTGTATGATGAAGGCGGCTGGCCATCCGGCAGTGCCTGCGGACGGGTCTGGGCGAGCGATCCAGAACGGTTCGCGCGTAAATATGTTGCTCCTGACGGCAATGGCGGATATGTTATAAAAAATGTTGAATACGATCTGGCAATAACTGCGCCATCCCCCAATGTACTGCATCCTGATGTCACCAAAAAATTCCTCGAACTCACTCACGAAGGTTACGCCCGCCATATCTCCAGACACTTCGGCAAATCCTGTAAATTTACCTTTACTGATGAACCGGCATTTACCAGCGGCGGAGATAAATTGCCGTGGGTCGATGACCTGCCGGAAGAATTCAAAAAACGCAAGGGATACGATATCGTGCCGCATCTCGGAGATATCGTCAATAAAAAACTCGCAGCATTTCCCTCCAAAACCGGATATTATCAAATCGACTATTATGATGTTGTTTCCCAACTTTTTGTTGAACGCTTTCTGCTGCCGATACGCGAATGGTGCCACCGGCACAAATTGAAATCAGGCGGTCACTTCGGAGGAGAAGATGAGCCGGAACGGACTCTTTTTCAGGGATACGGTCATATTTTGCGTTCACTCCGGGCGCTGGATCTGCCGGGGGTGGATGTTATATGGCGACAACTCTATCCCGGTGTCAGAAGCAGGGTGTTCCCCAAATTCGCTTCCAGTGCCGCTCATCAGAACGGTTCAAAATATGCTCTGGGTGAAATTTTTGCCATTTACGGCAGCGGGCTTACTCCGGCAGTCATTCGCTGGATAGCGGACTATCTGCTGGTACGCGGAGTAAATTTGCTTGTGGTCAGTTCTTTCAAAAACAATCCGCAAGGCAAAAAGATTACCGACCGTTGTTTCGGATGCCATAATCCTTTGTGGAAATATATGGAACACTTCCATCGTTACACCGCCCGGACGGCATGGATGCTTTCTCTGGGGAAACCGGTAATATCGACCGCCGTTTATTTTGATGTCCGGTCAATATGGATGAATCAGAAAACTGCTATCAATGCGGTGGGTATTCAGGAGACACTTTGCCGTAAATTGATGGAACGCCGGATCGATTTCGATTTTGTTGATGATGATATTATTCAAGACGGCAAAGTGAACGGAAAATCTTTGCAGTATGGCGCAATGCGATACCATACCGTTATCATACCGATGATGGCAATGCTTCCGGAAGAATCCCGGCAAAAACTGGAACTTCTCAAAAAATCCGGAGTCAACATCATTTCTGAAGAAGAAATATATACTCTGCCGCAGATGATGCAGTGCTTCCCGGAAACAGAAATGCTGCGTATTCAGAAACGCAAGTTAAAAAACGGTTATCTCTACTTTGCCGTCAATGAATCAATGAGTGATTTGGATGTCACTCTGACCATCCCGGAAAAACTTCCAGTCATCCGCTGCGATGCGGCAAGCGGGAAAATCGAAAAAATCCGCAGCTGCAACGGCAGTTGGAAGTGGCACTTTTCCCCCGGAAGTTCAGAATTGTTTCTTATTGGCGAACACGATGCTCCGTACCGCAAAGAGAGCAAACTACAGCGGGAAATTTCCGGAACGTGGCAGATTTCCCCGCTTTGCCGCCACAGTGTGGAAGATAACAGTTATGCGGTCACCCCCTTGCCGCAGAAATTTCAGCCGGTTGCACTCGGTGATTGGCGGCAGGTTCTCAGCAGGGAATACAGCGGAGATGCGGTTTATGCCATCGATTTTGAATGTAAAGATCCCCAAAAATGGCACGGTATTGATCTGGGGAAAGTCAACTATTCTGCTCAAGTTATCCTGAATGGTCAGAAACTCGGCAAATTACTGTGGGGGCCATTCCGTTTTGATGTGAAAGATGCGCTGAAAACGGGAGCAAATCATCTGGAAATCATTGTTTCCAATACACTTTCCAACGCGATTGAACCGGAACATGTGCTGGAAGATTGGCAGAAAAAATGGTCTCCGCTTCAGATTTATGAGCCGATCTATCGGGCGTTTGAATCAGATTCTTTAGAATCCGGCTTATACGGACCAGTCACACTTTTCTGAATTATGCATGACTGTAAATTCAAGCCGATTACCCGCTTCTGAAAGTAAGTCCGGTAAGAGGGGGTAAAAAATCAGCACCCTTTGGGATAATCCCCCTGCTTCGAAGGTGAATCAGGGGACTGCTTCACCTATTGCTTATAGGGTAATAACAGTCATGTCCCTGTACTCCCCAATCTTACTTGCGGCTGGTTGTTTCTTCCGCTATTGAACCGGATAAGTTTGAAAAATAACAAAGCTGTAAGCAATCCTTTTGTCACAAACTCCCCGTCTCCCCGTGAGACAAAAAACAGCAGGTTAAGTGCCAAACGTGAGCAGATGCGCCAGTTACCGGAATTTATGATGTTAACCGACTTGGAAACAAGGGATGATGAGTCCGCAGACCGCGAAGAATTGCATCGCCTGATCAGTACCCTTCCCATAGAAAAAGTCCGTGAATTGCTTGAAGAATTACGTTGAGCAGTGAATATGTTCAACGTACAATAATGCTTGAAGATGCCGCAAATCCGAGGTTTCTCAAATCAATTTCAGGATATTGACTGAAGAGATCTGTCAAATCAGAATAGAAATCTTTTTCCCGCTTGATTGTTTTAAGTAAATCATAAATCACCAGCAGCAATGCAAATATTTTTTTATGCTGTGTCGGAATGACTTTCTTTTTCATACTGTTTGACAACAGCGGAGCTTGCGTAAAGTTACGATTCCATATTCTGCTGTGATGGGCACATAAATTACGTAACACGGTCAATGCCTGTAACCAGGAAATCAGATACTTCTCCGGAACATTCTGGGCGTTTGCGATTTGATGCTTCAAACTTTTATCAGCCAAATTCTGGTACAGTTTGGACCATACGGAAAAAGACATCAATTCTGTCAACATCCATATCGGCGGCAGGGCAGGTGTAGTATATTTGTTTTTATAACTGGTGATAAAAATTTCCCGACTGCGTTTAACTTCTTGTTGGCAAAGTTGTAAAAATTCAGTATGCTTATCTGGATCCAGAAAGCGAACCGGATCCATAAACCAATGTGCGTTATTGTAAAATTGAGCAGAAATATTACTGAATGATGCCCGGAAATTAACTTCAATGAGAGTAGTATAATGAAACATCAGACGGCGTAATGCTGCATCAAAATGATATATTCGTTCAACAGCTTCGAATGTAGTTCCGGGGTTATAGGAGTGAGTTCTTTCTCCGATATTAGTCAATCGCTCAAAATGCAAGGCATATCCGCAAAAACGGTAGTAAGAACAATAATTCAAAAACTCCATTGCATGAGCAGAATCAGCAACAAGCATTCCGCGTTGCTGCAGAATACCAACCTGCTCTTCGGCTGTTGTCGGCTTTTTTGAAAAACTATCCATCTTGTTCATCACACCCAGTATAAAAAAATGACCCATCGTGGTCCGCTCAACTGAATGATCGCGTGATGGGTTCGGTTACTATTAAATATAGTCCTTATTTGATAAAAAATCAAGCAACTTTTTGTCTTTTTTATATTTTTCCGCTATTAAGTGGATTTACTAGCTTGGAAACAAAGGATGATGAGTCCGCAGACCGCGAAGAATTGCATCGCCTGATCAGTACCCTTTCCATAGAAAAAGTCCGGGAACTGCTTAAAATGTTGCGTTAAATAAACTTTTCGCATTCAGTCAGGATTTGACTGATTCCATACAGTGGCAGATTCAACAGCCAATCATCGTGCCGATAGTCTGACATGGAACTGCGGATGGCAATCGCAGGAGTGTATTTCTCGGAATATACTTTCAGACTTTTGGCTTTCAAATTTTCTTCAGCCTTGACTTCCAACGGATAGATCCCGGATTGGAACTGGAATACAAAATCGACCTCTGCAGTTGCGCGTTCAGCACTCCAATAACAGGGTGTCTGACTCAAACAGCACCGCAATTCCTGAGCGACATACTGTTCGGTCAAAGCTCCTTTGAATTCATTAAAGAAAGCGTTACCATGCAACAATGTCGTGACATCAAGTCCACTCATCGCCCCCAGCAAACCCACATCAGAGAGGAACATTTTGAATCCTTCATCCGCATACACCGGAAGCGGCAATGCCGGTTTGGAAAGCCGGATGACCTGCTGAATCAAGCCGCAATCTTTCAGCCATTGGATCGCCAATTCAAAATCTTTGGCTCTTGCTCCCTTTCGCAAAGCTCCGTAAACAAAACGACGGTTCTCTTTTGCCAGTTGGGATGGAATCGACTGCCAGACCATACGGATGCGAGGCACCGTTTCCACTGGAGCGTGCTTGGAGAAATCCTGTTCGTAAGCGGTCAAAATATTCTGCTGAACCTTGCGGACAGCATTGAAATCGTTTTCATCAATAAAGGTTTGAACCGCCTCCGGCATACCACCGATAAAGTAGTAATACCGCAGAAGTTCAATATATTTATTTTTGAATGTGGTAATCAGCTGCCAATCACCGCTTTTCAACAAATCCGCCAGATTTTCATTGCCGGTGGCATTAAGAAATTCGGTAAAACTCAAGGGATACAGATCCAGAAAGTCAACTTTCCCGACCGGAAAACTGGTTCCTTTGTGCATGGCAACACCGAGCAAACTTCCGGCGGCGATGATTGCATATTCAGGAGCTTCTTCACAGAAATATTTCAAACTGCTCAAGGCACGCGGCACTTCCTGAATCTCATCAAAGATCAAGAGCGTATCAGTTGAAATCTTCTGACCGCTGTAAATCTGTAATCCTGCAATCAAACGGGGAATTTGCAGACTTCCTTCAAAGAGGTTCGCCATATCCGGATTGCTGTCAAAGTTGATATAGACAAAGTTTTTGAACTCCTGTTTACCGAATTCTTTCATCAACCAGGTTTTGCCGACCTGACGGGCTCCTCTTATCACCAGAGGTTTACGGTTTTGAGAATTTTTCCACGTGGTAAGTTGAGCTGTTGCGGTTCGTTTCATATTTATAAATCTCCTGTTTTCATTTTAAATATAGCACCTCTTTACATTTTTTCAAATGAAATAAAGACTTCTGAATGCATTTTTTCAAACGAAAGTGTGTTGATGATAGCTAGTGTACGGATAAATATTTGCTTAAACAGTTTCCTGTTTCCTGCGTTCTGCCCAATATTTACGCTTCTCCATTGCTTTTTCATAGTCTTTGTAAAACTGAGAAGAGAAGAATTTTTTAACTCCTTTGGGAGTAACATCCTGTT
>SUWD01000035.1 GCA_015061685.1 Lentisphaerota bacterium
CAATCAGACTCTCTGCCGCCTTTTATGGCGACAGGAGAGATCTTGGATTGTGAATGCGAAGTGCCATCCGGGGGAAGTTTCCCCCGGACTCCCCCTCGCACCGGGATAAATCCACGGTGCAGCTTTCCCGCAATCTGCAATACTTCTCAACTCCTCCGTTGTCGTCGCCGAAAAGGATCTTGTCTGAATTTTGTGCTTTTTCCGTAAAGTTTCAATGATTTTCCGGGGAATTAACTTTACAAGTTGACCAAGTACTGCCATATTATCTTTGTGAGGGTTCATGTTTTTCTCCTTTTGATTGTCGGAAAGAAAAAGGTAGCATGAATCCTTTTTTTTGTCAAGTCAGAAAATTTTTATGGGATATCTGTGATTTTTTATTGTTTTTTTCTTGAAAAAAAATTTTTTGGGTGTAGGTTAGGCACGAGTCAATGGTTTGCTCTGAAAATGGTTCACAGTACGAATTCTCTGCAAGCATATTGCTGACACGGTTATATATCCGAATACAAAATCAGGAAAAAATTTATGATCACAATGGAAGAAATCGCGGCAAAGGCCGGACTTTCACGTTACACTGTTTCAAAAATATTGAACGGAAATACTACGGTCAGAAAAGCAAATCGCGACAAAGTTATGCAGTTGTGTGAACAGTATGGTTTTGTACCTAATTTCAGTGCTGTAACTCTTGTATCCGGACACAGCAACGTAATCGCGATGATGGTACCATATATCACGGATGGTTTTTATTCTGAGCTGATCCAACTTGCTGAACAGTACGCAGCTTCGCGCGGGTACAGCATGACCTACCTGTCTTCTTATAATGATCATGAAACCGAAGCTAAAGCGATCCGTTCGTTCATCGGTTTGAAAGTTGCAGCACTACTGGCTGTTCCGGTGGTAAAAAATCCAAATTTGCAGCTGCATCGCCTCGCTGCGTCTAATTTTCCGGTGGTCTACATAGATCGAACTATTTCAGATGAGAACAGTTCGGTTCTCAACGACAATCTGACCAGTGGCAGGATCATGACCGATCACCTTTTTGAACAAACAGACGAAGTTGCATTTATAGACAGTTTTTACGGGGATGACAACCAAACTGCCGTAGATCGAAGGCAGGGATATTTGAACTCTGTAGCAGTGCATGGACAAAAAGCATTTTTCATCCCGAATGATAAAAGCCTTGAAAAACAGGATAATGAACGCTTCGGTTATGAAAACTTCTCCGCTTATCTGAAAAGCTGTCAACGTCCACCGAAAGCATTATTCTGCGTTACAGATACGGTTGCACTCGGAGCTATGCGAGCTTTGCGTGATGCCGGATTTATCCCGGGAGTGGATACATTGGTCGGAGGTCACGATAATCTGCTTTTTACTGAATATACCAATCCACCTTTAAGTTCAATGGCACAACCCAAAAAATTGATGGCAGAAGCAGCTGTTGATATTGCCATCAAGAGGATAAAAAACCCCAAACTTCCGAGTGAAAAAAGTGTTTTTAATTCAGAGTTGATTGTTCGGGCATCAACCTTTGCCGGAGCGAAAATAAAACGAGACTGAATATTTCAAAATGATTTTGCACATATCTGATCAATCAACACTGTTATAAAACTTGCAGGAGAATTGGACAAATGATAAATGTAACTGTTTGGAACGAATGCCGCAGACAATTGGACAATCCCGCTGTAACGGGATTTTATCCGCAGGGTATCCATCAGGCGGTGATCGACGGGATTGCCGCAGCAGATCTGCACTTGACCGCAGCTCTGCTGGATGATGCAGAGTGCGGTCTGCCGCAGGATCTGCTCAATCAGACCGATGTGCTGGTCTGGTGGGGACATATCGCACATCACGAAGTGCCGGATGAATTGGTATACCGCATCCGTGACCGGGTGTGGAACGGAATGGGGCTGGTCGTGCTACACTCCGGGCACTATTCCAAAATATTTCAGCTGCTCAATGGGACAAGCTGCCGTCTGCACTGGCGGGAGGCAAATGAGAAAGAGCGCATCTGGTGTATCGATCCGACTCATCCGGTGGCAGAAGGTTTGCCGGAAACATTCACCCTGAAGCATGAAGAGACTTACGGTGAACCGTTTATGATCGCCCCGGATGGACATACCGTGTTTCAAAGCTGGTTCAAGGGAGGCGAAACCTTCCGCTCCGGAGTGGCACTGCAGCGGGAAAACGGCAGGATATTTTACTTCCAGCCCGGACACGAAAGCTGTCCGTCGCTGCTGGATGAAAATGTTTTGAAGATCATCGGCAATGCGGTCCGCTGGTGTGCGGGCAGTTCCAAAAAGCCCTATCCGGAAATGTGTATCCCCAAAGCATTTGAAAACGACGGTGTTTAACCAGGTTCATCAAGATCTGGATTATCTCCTGAATTAAAAAGACATATCAAAAATTTATTCTGTCGAATTACTGACAACTGCAGCTTTTTTATGGTAGCGTATTGTCATTTTGCCCCTGCCCTATTGACGGAAATCTCTTTATCTGCGATTGCAGCAGAAAACAGCCCCAAATAAAAAAATAGATAATGTCCCGAATTTTGTGAAACCCGTAACAGAAGCTTATAAACAAACATTTTTGTTAACGTATAAAACATATCACATAAGTTGTGATTTGTCAAACCGGCAAGCACGGGTTCGATCTAACCGGTGGATGCAGTGTGAGGCAAGGTCGCAGACAAATCAAGGCGGATGAGCAGGAGTGTACTAAACGTACATGACTGCGAAAACGTCCGCTGATTTGCCAAGAGATTGCCCGCAATGCACCACCGCAGGAAAGATTTTTCACAAAAAATGAGACAATAATAAAAAATAATAAAATGGCAAGAAAAAAACTTGACACGAGTAAATAATGTGCTATTTTAAAATTAAAGACCGGAAAAAATTGGCACAGTCAGTACGCCAACTTTCATGATCACAAATAATGATTGTTGCAAAACAATATTTTTTTAACAAAGATATTGACACGTGTCTATAAAAATTGAAAGGACGGAATATGGCAAAAGTAAAACTCGGTTACATGCCAACGAAACGCAGATTCTTTTCAGGAGATGATGCTTTCAAGTACAAAGAACTTATTCGCAAACAGCTTCAAGTGATCGCCCCTGAAGTTGAAATCGTTGATTTGGAAGGAATCAATGACACCGGTCTTCTGGCTTCTCCTGATGATGCCCGTGCAGCGGCACGGCGTTTTATTACCGCAGAAGTTGATGGGTTGTTTGCTCCGCATTGTAATTTCGGATGCGAAGAAGCAGTTTGTATTACTGCGAAATCTGTTGGCAAGCCTCTTTTACTCTGGGGTCCCAGGGATGAATCTCCTTTGGCAAACGGGGAACGGTTGCGTGATTCCCAATGCGGTTTATTCGCAACAAGTAAGGTGCTTCAGCGTTTCGGCGTAAATTTCAGCTATATTGTCAACAGTCAGATAACCGATAACGTATTTATCAATGGATTCAGGAGATTCATCGCCGTTATCAACGTGGTCAAAAACTTCAAGGATGCCCGCATTGGCCAGATATCCACCAGACCGAAAGATTTTTATTCCGTGATTGTCAATGAAGGTGAATTATTGGAGCGTTTCGGTATCCAGACAGTTCCTTTTGATCTTGGCAAACTGACCGCCTCGGTCAAAGCGATGATGAACAACCCCTCCGCTGAGATCCGGGAAACGGCAGAATATTTTAAAACGAAAGTTGATTTTTCAGAAATGACAGCCGACGCCCCGTTAAAAATGGCTGCTTTGAAAGCTGCTTTGCTCAAATGGAAATCGGATGAGCAACTCAATGCGGCGGCATTTCAGTGTTGGGATCAACTGCAGCTGGAATTGGGGATCTGCCCCTGTTTTGTAAACTCTGTTCTGATCGAGTGCGGCTTTCCTGTAGCATGTGAAACCGATATCCATGGTGCTATTTCTATGCTTTTGCAGCAAGCGGCTACCGATTTTTCCAAGCCGGTATTTCTTGCAGATCTGACGATCCGTCATCCCGGAGATGACAATTCCGAATTACTCTGGCATTGCGGAGCCTTTCCATCTTCCCTTGCGGAAGGGAAATGCAAACTTGGTAAACACTTTGTGCTTCCCGGTAATCCGGATGGCATTTGCAGTTGGCAGCTGAAACAGGGACATCTGACCATAAACCGGTTTGACGGAGTGCATGGCAAATACAGTCTGTTCAGCGGAGAATGTGAGACCACCGTCGGACCTTTCAATCAGGGAACTTTTGTTTATGCCAAGATGGATAACTGGTCCGACTGGGAGGAAAAATTCATCTACGGACCTTACATCCACCATGTCAGTTGTATTTATGACAGCCTGACCCCCGTCTTTAAAGATGCAGTTAGATATATGAACGCAGTGGAATTTGACGAGGTGAAAGGGGGTGCATCATGCCGGTGATCCATGGCCGCAATGCCGCATTGAAAGTGTTGGAAAAAGCTCAGGAACGGGAAGTTCCGGTACCGATTTTCGGAACAGGCAGTTTCTGGAACATCGAAGCGATCCTGATTGCAGCCAAAGCTGTCAAAGAAAAATACCAGATAGCAGAAATACCAGTCACAATCAGTATGACTTATACTTATCCGTGTATGCCTCAAGCCAAACGGATAACCGCATGTTCTGTAGCAGAACTTGGTTTTCGCAGTATTATGACTCAGATACGCACACTGATTGATTCACCGGAGTCCCCTTACCGGGATATCACAGTTCTGCCGCATCTGGATCATGCAGATCCGGAACGCGATCACTGGGCGCTGACTTACGGAACTGAGTATCTGGCATCGGCAATGTTTGACGCCCAGCGCTTTACGGCGGAGGAAAATCAGCGTTTAACGGCAGAATATGTCAAAGCTTACGGAAAAGATATTCTCATTGAAGGTATTATGGATGAACTTCCAGTGGAAGCGATGCATGCCAAAGAAGTTCAGAAAATCTCTGATGAAGATTATCCGGAACGTGCTGCGGAATATGTAAAAAATACCGGAATAGACTTCTTGGTTGCTGATCTGGGCACCGAACAGCAGGCGGGAGGCACTTCCAACTGCCACTATCTTGGCGAACGTGCAAGAGCTATCACCGGGGCAGTTGGCAAACCGATGCTGACTATGCATGGAGGATCTTCTCTTCCGCCGGAACAGTTGGCTCAGCTTGGAAGTGATGGAGTTATGCGGTTCAATGTATGGACCAAAATCGCTCGCGATGCCGGACGATATGCCGCTTTTGAACTGTTCAAAAGGGCTGAAGCGATTTCTGCCGGAGATTTCAACAGCATTGAATCGGAAGCATTCATGCGTGATAACGTAGCAAATGCTGCAGAATCAATGATTAAAATTTTTGAGCATCTGGGATATTCAAAGCTGGCTTGAAAATATCGGAAATATGGGAGCTGAATATGGCTGTTTCTACAGTTGAAATGCGATACAATATCTGCAAAAATCCGGAACGCTGCAAGAGAAGATCAAAAATGTCACAAGTCTTTGACACGAGTCTAAAAAATATCGTTATTTTTATTTTTTTGCTTGACTTTTCATTTTTATCAGCATATATTACACCCTGAAAGAAAAAAATAATCTACTTTTAACAGTAGCAGTTATCTTTTTTTGGTGCAAATATTGACACGTAGCAACTACCTAAAAACACAAAAGACAGGAGAATCGTATGAAAGAGAAAGAAGAAAAAAAAGAGTTTACTACCAGAAGTGCATCCACGTTTTTTGTCCTCATTGAACTTTTAATGATTGCTTCGCATTTCTGCAGTGATCGGATACTAAACATGTTAAAAAGAAATAAAGCAAAAAAAATGTATTTTTCACCTGCCTGCAGGCAGGTAAAGCTGCTCGTAAGTTCTGTTACCTCATCATTGCATATTTTTGGCAAAAAACGAAGTACCCCGCTTTTCTTTGAAAGAGAAAGGGGGGGGTGGGGGAAAGGGAAAACCTTCTTTTCCCGCCCGCTCGGCGGGTTGCGTAAAAACTCGCCCTTCGCTTCGCTGGGGCTCGGACAACAAAGTACTCCGCTTTTCTTGAAAAAGGGTGAGGGGTTTGGTGGAGAGGTGAAAAACCTCTTTTCCCGCCCGCTCGGCGGGTTGCGTAAAAACTCGCCCTTCGCTTCGCTGGGGCTCGAACAACAAACAAAACAACAAAGTACCCCGCTTTTCTTTGAAAGAGAAAGGGGGGTGGGGGGGAAAGGAAAAACCTTCTTTTCCCGCCCGCTCGGCGGGTTGCGTAAAAACTCGCCCTTCGCTTCGCTGGGGCTCGGACAACAAACAAAACAACAAAGTACCCCGCTTTTCTTTGAAAGAGAAAGGGGGGGTGGGGGAAAGGGAAAACCTTCTTTTCCCGTGAAAAGAAAGTTTTCCCTGTCACCCACATACACATTCACTTTAATAGAATTGCTGGTGGTCATTGCCATCATCGCCATTCTGGCGGCGATTTTGCTGCCGGCGCTGAACAGTGCCCGTGAGCGCGGCAGAAGTGCTGCCTGTATCAATAATTTGAAACAGATCGGGTTCTCACTTATCAACTATGCGCAGGATTATGACGACTATATGCTTCCTTATGATCTGACATATCACTTTTCTTCGTATAATTTGATCAGCGGTTCAAATGGTCATGAACACAAATACCACTCCATACTGAATCACTTGAATTATCTGAAATGGAGTTCAACCGCCGATTCATCTGTCTTTATCTGTCCGTCTGATCAGTATTCCGGATACAGCGCATACCAAAAATTGATTTATAACCGGATATACGGATTGTCACTCGGAATATCTTTTGAAGATAAAGCGGCAGTAGCGAGCGGCAAAAAGAGTGTACCAAAAATGTCAAAATTGACGGCTCCTTCAAAAACCGCTTATGTGATGGATTCTCTGGGAAACTCCCTGCAAATGGGTTCGATTTCCATCTGGCGCGCACTGGATCCGGCAGATGCCACATACGGCATTGCTTACGGCAGACATAATCGAGTCTGCAATATCGTCAACCTGGCGGGGTCGATCATGCAGAAAACATCCAAAGAAGAGTATAAAAATGTTCTTGTCAAGAAAAATATGCTTGAATATGAAACCGAGATGGAATATTTGCAGGGTTACTTCCCGTCTCAGAAATAAATGGAAAAAGTTATGAGAAATAAGATTTTAGCGTTATTGCTTTTAGCATCGGCAATAAACTTATCCGGAGCATCGTTTGATCCCTCCAATTTGATCGTGATCCCGGAAAAAGCCTCGCCGCAGGAGAATTATTCTGCCGGTCAGATGGCTGATTACCTGGGCAAAGTGTGCGGAAAGAAATTCAATATCGTTTCGGAAAGCGGAGATATTTCCGGTGGAGCTATTTACATCGGTGCGACCCGCCGTGCAGCTCAAGCCGGAATGGATAAATTCAATACCGAAGAGTACAAAATCAAAGTTATCGGTAAAGATGCGGTCATTGCCGGCAGTGTGGAAAGAGGAATACTTTTCGGAACCTACGAATTTCTGGAACGCTTTGCCGGAATAAGATTTTTCTCCCCGGAGTGCGAACGTATTCCTCAGGCAAAAAGCATCACGGTGCCGGATGATACGGATATTTTTCACAAGCCGACTTTCCGTTACCGTTACATTTATGGTGGATCACGTCAGCTCAAAGATGCCGACGCCAGAAAATTGCGGATCACCGGCTGGGGCAGCGGACCGGAGTTGGGGTCATCCGAGCGGTTCGGCTACGGGGATCACTGTCATACATTCTGCAAATATGCCGCCGATTTCCCGGAAAATATCTCATGGATGGCGAGCAACGGCAAGCGTATTGTGAATAATTCCAATTTGTTCGGTTCGATTTGTTTCAGTCATCCGGAAGTCCTCAAACGTTTTGCCGGAAAACTCAAAAAAGAGATCGCCAATGACCGGGCAAAGGCAAAAGCCGCAGGCATTTCTGCGCCGCGTTTTTATCACATTTCTCAAAACGATTGTGACGCAGCATGTTTCTGTCCGGAGTGTCAGGCATTTGCAGCAAAACATGGTGTATCCGGTCTCGTGATCGACTTTGTCAACCGGCTGTTCTGGGAGATCAAACCGGAATATCCGGATGTATATCTGGTCACATTTGCTTATTTTGATTCCTTGCAGGTCCCCACAGGCGGAATCGAGCCGGATGATCATGTCCTTATTCAGATCGCCAGCTACACAAAAAGTTTCCACGATCACCTCCGGGGGATCAATGATCCTGCCAACAGAGAGTATCTGAAACTTTTGAATGATTGGGAAAAGTGTGCAAAAGGCAGATTGGCGATCTGGGATTACTGGAGATATTATTCCAGTTTTCTGCCGCCGGCGACCAATGCGTTGAATTTACAGGAATTTGTCCGCAAATACCGTGACATGGGGCTGCATCTGCTTTTCATCGAATTTGAAAATGACCCCAAAAGTCTGGTCAGTTTCTGTGATCTCAGCACTTTTCTCGGAGCGCGCCTCCTCGATGATCCGGATCGGGATGCCGAAAAATTGATCCGGGATTTTATGAAAACATATTACGGCGCGGCAGACGGAGCCATGCGGAAATATCTGACATTGATCCATGAAGGCATGAAACGGGACCCCAAACCGATGGAGCAGACGCCATTCTGGGAACGTAAATATCTGAAAGATCCGGAATTTTACCGGCAGGGATTTGCATTATTGAATGATGCACGCAAAGCTGTTGCCGCCGATAAAAAATCTCTCATCCGGGTCAATGCGGAAATGATGATCCTGACCGCATCATATTTGAAAACCTGGAATATGCACCGCAATTCCCTGAAATTGGATAAAGCCGCACTTCAGAAAGATATAGAAACTGTTTTGCCGGAGGTGATGAAACATTATTTTTCACCTGAAAAGCTGAAAAAACATAAAATATCCGATTTGATCGCGTATTATGCAGAAAAAATTGAAATTGTGTCTGCCCAAAAGCCCGATGCCTGGATTCCTTTGGATAATTTCGACCCGGCACAAAAAGGCGCCATTATTTGTGAAACCAAGGATATCAAAGGCGGCGGTACCCATATAATCGATGCGGCGGCTCCTTGCGGAAAAACCATTTCAACGTCAGCAAATATTGCCGGTACCAAGGCTGAAGATATGCATAAAAAGGCTTTCCGTTTCGGTCTTTATGAAAAGCACTTTCAGAAATATCTGCTGTTTGGCAGCATCAATGCCGCCGATATACCGCAGGATGAAAAATACCACTGGTACTGTATCGGTACCAGCCGGCTTTATTCCGGATTGGTGCTCTGGATGCATCAAAGCTGGCGGTTATCCTGGGATCTGGGAAAAAACTTCAACTCCGCAATCCCCGAACAACGTTATAAAATTTATGTGTATTTGAAATTTCAAGGTCCGGGTTATGTAAAAGGCTCCGGAAAACCCAGTGATGTTTGCTTGGCACGGGCAGTACTTGTCCCGTTGAAAGATGAGAATAAATAATAAAGAAAGAAGGAGAAATAAAATGGTACGTAGGGTTTTTATCACAATTTGTGCAACAATTTTCGGAATAAATGCATTATCTGCAGCTGCACCTGAAAATGGCAAAGGTAAAATGCCGAATTTTAAAATCGCCAAAACTCAGCTTTCCACTTCGCCAGCGGCAAAATTCGATCAGGCGGCTCCCGGTATCCGCCTTTTCAATATAGATGATATCCGCGGCGGCGGTGTACGGATAAAGGATGCGGATGCTCCGGAAGGAACTGCGATTTCTCATGCCGAGAAAAAAACTGAAGCCCAGCGGGTTGATTTGCACAAACGTACATTCACGTTTGGGATTTATGAAAAAACCTGGAAAAAAATGCTGCAGGTAGGTTATGTGCTTAAAAACCGACTTCCGCAGGATGAAAAGTACCACTGGTATTATATGGGAAATACGGTTCTTTATCCGCAGCTGGTGCTCTGGATGCACCAGAATTGGGGACTTTCTGTCGAATTGGGTAAATATTACGATGCGGCGGTTCCTGATCAGGAGTACAAGATTTACGGCCTGCTTAAATTTCAGGGTCCCGGTTATGTGAAAGATTCCAAACAGCCGGGCGATATCCGTCTGGCACAAATCGCTCTGGTACCGATCAAAAAGTAAAAATGGAATAAAAGGCAAGGTCGATCATGCATCTTATCAGCCAGGTTGTTTTCAGCGAAACAGAAAAAAAGGATATCATTGCCCGTATCCCGGAAATCCGTGAAGCTCTTAAGAAAAATTGCCATACTTTTGAATCCTTCCCGGCAGGACCGGTACTGAAAGTCGGGGACGGTTATCCCGGCATCTGGCTGGAACATAACCAGGATAATCTGTTTTTTGCCGACATCGATCCTGAAATCGCATGGCGCTCACAGGAGATGTTCATGCATTTTCAGCGGGAAGATGGACTGCTGCCTTTTATGTCTGCGGTAAAACCGCTGGATGAATGTATCGGTTTTCCGGATCACAATTACGTCGGATACTGGCATGTGCAAACGGTCTATCCGTTTGCACGCTGTGCGTTTGAAATTGCAAAAAAAATCAAACGTCCGGTGGAAGATTTACAACAGATCTACCAAACCGGTTCAGCATACGACAACTGGTTGATGCAATACCGCAATACACTGAAAACCGGACTTGTGGAGATGTTCTGTGAGTTTGACACCGGACATGACAAATCTCCGAGAGTCAAAGACGGGGGTATTCCCAGCACCTGTCCGGAATTGGATGCCAAAAATATACCGGATATCCCCGAACTTCCGATTATTTCGGTGGATCTCTCCGCAGCACTTTACGGCGGCAGGACCGCTCTGGCGGAAATTGCCGAAATTCTGGGCAAAACAGCAGATGCTGCCATGTGGAAACAAAAAGCCCAAGAAACCAGACTGAAGATCAAAGAACTGCTGTATGATCCGGAAGATGACTTTTATTATGACCGTAATAAAAACGGATTCCGCAAGTACCGGACAGAACATATCACCCGGCTTTTTCTGAACCGGGTGCTGACACAGAAAGAATTTGATTCCATTTACAATCGCTATTTCACCGTGCCTGGCAAAGGTTTCTGTGCGCCTTATCCGATCCCGGCAGTGGCGATTGATGATCCTCATTTCGATCATACATTCCCGAAAAATTCCTGGGCATGCAACACGCAGGCGCTGACTGCACTCCGGGCGATCCTGTGGATGGATCACTACGGGCGCGGCAATGACCTGACCGCACTGCTGGCAAATTATCTGAAAGCATTTCTGGATCATCCGGAAACAACTTTTCAGCAGGAGATCCATCCATTTACCGGCGCTCCGATCGGGAAAGGAGTCAACTATACTCCGACGCTGCTGATTTATCTTGAGGCGGTCAAACGTCTGGGATGGTAATTTATAACGGAACCACGAAAATGTCTTATTTGGAATACCGAAATCACGCAATAAATGTTGATCCGCAAACCGGAAAAATATGTTGTCTTTTTTTTGGGAAATCGGGAAAAATTGCGGCATCATTGAAAGATCTGCAATGCCGTGTCATCACAGCATCCCGCAGAGAAACGGCACTCGCCGGATATACGGTATGCGACGAAATCCAAACCCCTTCGGTAAAATTTCCAACAATGCCGGACGTCGGACACTGGGATCTGACATTCCGTTTTTCCGCACCGGGGAAAAAGTTGCCGGATGTGACACTGGAATTTCGTCTTTATGCGGACCGTATAGAGATTTCTGCTTCCGGAGCTGCAGTACGATGGCACGGAATGATATGCTGCGGTGATGATGCTGAACATGAGCTTTTGGCGGTTTCTGATATTGCAGCAGATGATATTCTCTATTGTGCATCCGGACCGGCAGCCAATTACCGATCAACGATGCTTTACAATCGTAAAGATGATTCCGCATTGAAATGTTCCGGCGGCACGATGGCGCTGACATTTGATTGGGAAAAAGGTGAATATTGCTGTGATTTCACAGTTCCTGACGGAGAAACGATCTCTTTCGGCAGAGCTGAAAAAATTTGTCAGAATTTATTTCAGCTGCCGGCATGGACACCTTTGTCCAAAGCTCATCAGTTTGCCACTCCACCTGTCGGATGGATGACCTGGTACTCGCTCCGGTTTGATACCTGCGAAGCGGCGGTTTTGGAAAATGCTCAAAAAATGCATGATTTATTCCAAAACTTCGCCGAAAAAATCTGTATTTGGGTTGACTGGGAGTGGTGCCATGCCGATTTCAGCGGATACAGCAGCGACGGATTCGATATTTTCCATCCCCGGAAAGATGCTTATCCCAATGGATTGAAATATGTGTCTGATGCGATCCGGGAATTGGGCGAAATACCGGCCATCTGGTGCGGTGCAACGGTTGAGGTGCGGGTCAATAAATTTATGAAAAAGCATCCGGAAACTCTGCTGGCAGATTTCGCTTTGTGGCCGGGACATCTCTGGTTTGACATGACCAATCCTCTTGTCGCCCGGGAGTATATCCCGGAAGTATTCAAACAATTGTTAAAATGGGGATATGAGGTATTCAAATGGGATTGCTGGCTTAATTCGGTACGGGTGCATGATGAATTTCATGATCGCTGTTACGATCCGGAAAAATCCATTGAATCATGCCAGCGGGAGCTGGTTTCCGCTGCCCGCGAAGTAATCGGGGGGCAATGTTATCTTTTAGGATGTACCATCGACAGCCGAACCTCATTGGCGACCGGAGATCTCTACGACGGATTCCGGATCGGTGGAGATGTTTTCAGTTGGCAGGATTTTCTTGACAATGGAGTAAAAAATACTTTTTACTTCTATCCGCTGCATAACACACAGCTTTATCTTGATCCGGACACACTGGTACTGCGCAGTGAATACAGCGATGATTTTCAGGCAAGGACCCGGGTGGCATTTCTCGCATTGACAGGGTTGCAGTTGACTGTCGGAGATCAATTGAAAGCACTGGATGAGCTGCGCATTGATGCATTGAAACGGGCAATGCCGGTCGCTGAAATCCGTCCGGTGGAGATGATTCAAAAAGTATCGGCAGAAAAAACAATTCAGACAATAACTGCGATTGCACGTCCATTCGGTTCATGGTACGTTTCCGGTAATTTCAATTTTGATAAACGCAGCAGAAAAATCAAGCTCAGTTATTCAAAACTTGCTCTGCCGAAAGGAAAATATGCAGCATTTGAATTCTGGGAACAGCATTTTATCGGCATATCAGAAAAGGGATTTGAATTGTCTTTGAAATCCGGCGGATCTGCGGTGGTGCGCCTGACTCCGGTCGGAGATCATCCGGTATTGATCGGCAGTACCCGCCATCTGCTTCAGGGGGCAGTGGAATTCAGCAATATCCACTGGGATGATGATAAAGCTGAATTGAGCGGAGAAACCCTCGTTTGCGGAGATGATCCGGTGACGCTGACATTTTATGTGCCGGATAATTGGAGTGCGATCGGGTCTCAGGAGGATGTGACTGTCAATGGAAATCTTATTTATTTAAAACTGTACGCCGGGCAGAATACCAGACTGAATTGGAAACTTCGCTTCAAGGAAAAGTGAAAAATGAAAAAAACAGTGGAATTCGGGGTATTTGACTTTCATATCGCTCATATCGTTCAAAAAGAGAATTGTTCGCTGGCGGATGCATGTAAAATGGTCGCGGCATGCGGATGCCGCTGGGTCGAATGCGGTTTTGATGCCCTTACCGCAGAAAAGATCAAAGTTTATCGGGATAACGGGCTGCAAATTTCCAATATTTACTGTTTTCTGAATTTTGAACATGATGTAAAAGAACGCATCTGCGCTTTATTGGAAATGGTTTGCAAAGCAGCACCGAAATTCGTAATGCCGATTCCGGAAAAGGATAATACACCCGCTCTGCAGCAGAAAATACTCCCCGTATTGATTCAGCTCCAAAAGGATCTGGAACAAAAAAATATTCAGATGGTCATGGAGGAATACGACGGTCCGGATAAGACATTTGCATCATCTGATGGAGTATTGGCATATCTGGATGCAATTCCCGGACTTAAATGCTGTTTTGATACCGGAAATTTCTATTACAATGGCGAAGATGCATTTCAGGTATTTCCGCGGTTTGCAGACCGTATCATTCACTGCCATTTCAAAGATCGCCGTCTTGACGAAACTTATGCAAAGTTTTTTGGAGCAACTGCCGCCGGTGTAAAAACAGCTTACGCCGCTATCGGCGATGGAATACTGCCGACCCGGGAAATTTTTAAAGCATTGCTGGATAAAGGATATAATGGATGCATCATTGCCGAGTTTGCGATGTGTCACGATCCATTAATGACGCTGAGACAGTCTGTTTCCACAATGCGTCACTGGTTGCAATCACACTGACAGCAGATCATAATCTCATTTTTTGCAGTGCAAAAATTACCAAAGCAAAAAGAAAAAGCAATGGCGGGGAAAATTTATTTTCCAAAGCCATTGATTGCTTTTTGCAGGGATTACTCACGGTTTAAAAAAGAAAATGGCATCTCCACGAGAAGCGGAGCGACGAAGTGCCTGAGTAACGCAGCCCCTAAAGGGGCGAGTAACGCAAGGCAATGGGACAAAAAGAGTAATTCCATTTTTTACGACCGTAAAAAATAAACCGTAAAAAGAAAAAGCAATGGCGGGGAAAATAAATTTTCCAAAGCCATTGCTTGCTTTTTACAGGGATTACTCTTTTTCGGTGGGATGTTGAAAAAAAAGGCAAAAAAAATGGCATCTCCAATGGGATTCGACGGAGGGCACAGCCCGACGTGCCGGAGCGAAGCGAAGGCAACCCTCGGGAAAGTGAGTAATCCCAATTTTTGCAAAACGCAAAAATTACCAAAGCAAAAAGAAAAAGCAACAGCGGGAAAACTTGTTTTCTAAAGCTGTTGCTTGCTTTTTGCAGGGATTACTCACGGTTTAAAAAAGAAAATGGCATCTCCAATGGGATTCGAACCCATGTTGCCGGGATGAGAACCCGGTGTCCTAGGCCTCTAGACGATGGAGACATGCCGTAAACACATACAAAATATAACTCAAAGTGGCCGGATTGTCAAGTAAGCTGACGAATAAAAGTTGAAAATATTCAAAATAAAGGTTATATTATGGGAAATATATAATATTGTATCACCTTTTTGAATCAAGTAAGGAATATTGAAAATGTCAGAAGTCCGCACCCGTTTTGCTCCGAGTCCGACGGGATTCATGCATGTAGGAAATTTGAGAACCGCACTTTATGCCTGGCTGCTTGCCCGTTCATCGGGGGGCAAATTCATTCTCCGCATTGAGGATACCGATCAGGCTCGTTATGTCGCCAATGCGGTGGATGTTATCTATGCCACGCTGAAAAGTGCCGGATTGGATCATGATGAGGGTCCGGACAAAGATGGCGGTTTCGGTCCGTACATCCAGAGTGAACGCAAAGGTTTGTACCGGGAATATGCTGAAAAGCTGGTTGCTTCCGGTCATGCGTATTATTGTTTCTGCGACAAATGCGAAGATGAGAGTGAAGATGAGATCCATGAAGCTTCAGCTCTCTGCCCCTGTGCTTCGCTGGATGCGGCGGTTGCGGCGGAAAAAGTTGCTTCCGGCTTGCCGCATGTGATCCGTCAGCGGATCGACCGGAGCAAAGTCAGCACCTTTACGGATGCGGTTTTCGGCGAGATCCAGATCGAAAACAAGGTATTGGACGATCAGATCCTGCTCAAAAGGGACAACATGCCCACCTACAATTTCGCGAATGTGGTTGACGACCACCTGATGAATATCACTCATGTGGTGCGTGGATCGGAATATCTTTCCAGCACGCCCAAATACAACTTGCTGTATGAAGCATTCAACTGGGAGATCCCGACTTATGTGCATCTGCCCTTGATCATGGGGCGTGATGCGGAGGGGAATGTTTCCAAATTGAGCAAGCGTCACGGATCGGTAAGTTTTGAAAACCTGGTTGCCGAGGGTTATCTGCCCGAAGCGATCGTGAATTACATAGCTCTTTTGGGTTGGTCTCCCAAGAGCGACCGGGAGATTTTCACGCTGCCGGAATTGTCTGAAGTATTCAAGATCAGCGGTTTGAATAAATCTCCGGCGGTTTTCGACTATGACAAACTGCGGTGGATGAATTCCGAATACATCAAAGCCATGCCGCTGGAGAAATTTGCCGCCTGTGCGGAGAGCTTTGCCAAATTGTCCGGTACAGTTCTGGCGGACAAGTGGGAAAAGATCGCCGCCTTGCTGCACGGCAGGACGGAAGTTCTTTCGGAAATTCCGGAAAAGATCGCCTTTCTGGTCGAGCAGCCGGAGTACACGGTAGAATTATTCAACCACAAAAAGAGCAAGAGCGATCCGGAAAATACCAAAAGCGATCTGCCGGAATTGCGGGCGAGACTTGCCGGAGTTGCCGAATGGACCCCGGAAAATATTTCAGCGGTTTTGAGCAGTTTCGCAGCTGAAAAGGAGATCAAAGCCGGTCGTCCGATGTGGCAGGTGCGGATCGCAGTATCCGGTTGTGCGGTAACTCCCGGAGGTCCGGGGGAGATCATGGAGATCCTCGGCAAAGAGGAGTCTTTGCGCCGGATCGATCAGGCATTGCTGAAGTTTTGAGAGATAAAAATTTTGGGGAGGTAAAGCTATGAAGCTCTTTTTTACCGGATTGCTGATTCTTGTTGCGGGTTATTTTGTTTACGGAAGCATCGTCAAAAAGATCCTCAAGCCGGATGACCGGGAAACTCCGGCGGTCACCGATAATGACGGCGTGGATTTTCTGGTGCTGCCGAATTGGAAAAACATGCTTATCCAGCTGTTGAATATTGCCGGTATCGGTCCGGTCATCGGAGTTATCGGCGGCATACTTTTCGGGGATATCGTTTTTATCATAATTCCGGTCGGATGTGTGCTTATGGGGGCGGTGCATGATTTTGTTGCCGGTATGATGTCCATGCGGCACAAGGGGGCGAATCTGACGGAACTGGTCAGGATAACGACGAATAAGCCGATGTATTATATTTTCTCGGCGTTTCTGGTTCTGGCACTGCTGCTGGTTGTGGCGGTATTCATCAATGTTCCGGCGAAACTGGTAGCCGGACTTATTTCCGGGAACGGGGTATTTTTCTGGAGTGTGGCGGGAATATTTCTGTATTACATTTGTGCGACGCTTTTTCCGGTGGACAAGATCATCGGGAGGATTTATCCGGTCTTTGGCGGAGTATTGCTGCTGGGTACGGCGGCGTTGCTGATCTCTCTGCTTATTTTTTCATTCAAAGATCCCTCATTACTGCAGGAGGGGGCGATTTTCAAAAGTAAAGTATTCACTGCGGCGAACAACAAACCGATACTGCCGATGCTGTTTGTAACCATTGCCTGCGGAATTCTTTCCGGTTTTCATTCGACGCAGGCACCGATCGTTGCCCGGACGATAAAGAGCGAGAAGCAGGCATTCGGGGTATTTTACGGGATGATGATCGTGGAAGGCTTCATTGCCATGGTCTGGGCGGCAGGAGCTTTGGCGATCTACAACTGTTTCCCGGAATTGATCGGCACAGATGCCAATGGGGTTCTGCTCCGGATTACCGGACATTTCCTGCACAGCGGCTTGTCAATGGTGGTGGTTATCAGCGTTATCGTACTGGCGATCACCAGCGGAGACACGGCGATGCGGAGTTTGCGTCTCTCGATAGCGGAGATGTTTCATCTCAATCAGAAACCGATACTTCCGCGGCTGCTGGTGATGCTGCCATTGATTGCGGTCACGGCAGTATTGCTTATCTGGAGCAACAGTGACAGCGGCAGTTTCGGTAAATTGTGGACATATTTTGCCTGGAGCAATCAGGTGATTGCGGTGTTTGCCCTGCTTGCCGGGTCGATCTATCTGTTTTCGTTGAAACGTCCGGCATTCATAACGGTATTGCCGGGTATGTTTATTACTTTTGTGGTAGCCACTTACATTCTCTGGATCAGTCCGGAGCATGGTGGTCCGGTGGGCTTGGGATTGGATCTTTACGATGCTTATCTGATTGCCGGATTCCTGTCGGTACTGCTTTTTGCCTGGGCGAAAGTGCGTGGTTCCGAAGTTGATCTCAATCCCTGAAATTTGAGGCTGAGCGATGGCAGAATATCCGAAAATCCAAATCGAATTTGCTGAAAGATATCAGGATTTGAAACTCTTGAAACGCCGTTGGTTTCCCATGTGGACACTTGACGGTTACATACTGAAAGAGTTTCTCATCAAATATATGATATTGATGCTGATTTTTGTAACGCTTTTTATTTTGAGCGACGTGTACCGGGATGTACCGGATTTTCTGGAGGAGGGGGCATCCTGGAAGGGGGTATTTCTCTATCTTCTGCTCCGTCTGCCCGGCAATGTACGTTTTGTTCTGCCGATATCCATGCTTCTGGGTTGCATGTGGACGATGGCGGCATTCGGCAAGAATCTGGAAGTTACTGCCATGCGGGCATCCGGGGTTTCGCTGGTGCGTTGCGGTGGAGCGATCATGGCGATGGGTTTGGCGGTAACGGCGTTGAATATTTACTTCAATGAGTCGCTTGTCCCCCGCACTTCGGTAATGTCGGAACAGCTTTTTGACCGTCTGACCAACAGCAACAGCCATGCCAAAAGTCTGCTTGCCTACAAGAGTGATGACGGCAAAAGGAGATGGTTGTTCCAGCTTTTCGTTTCCGGGGAAAAGCAGGAGAATGTGACCTTGAAAACCCAGTGGGACCCGACTTTGATCGGCAAATTGCTGGGTGATGAGGGCAGTGAAAAGTATGAAAATACCCTGAAATCCATCCTCGGCATCCGTTATGAGCAGCTGCCTCCGGTCAGTGAGAAAGAAAAGAGAAAACAGGAGATCCACCGGCTGCTCAACGGCAGAAAGATCGATTTTACCATTGAGAAATCTTATTATGACAAGCTTAATGGGCAGTGGGTTTTTGAATCGGGTAATTTTGTCAGTTATGACCGGGCGGAGGAGACACTTTTTGCCGGTTCCCGCGGAACAATGCTGCTGCATCAGGGGATAAGCTTCACGGATCTGCGTTTCCCGGCAGCGGAAATACCGGAGAAGCCGGATGATATTCTGCATGCGGTGGAGGAAAAGGACAACCTTTCCACGCCGGTGATCATGAATATACTGGAAAACAATAAAAATATTCCGGATAATGTCCGTTGTATCTATGAAACAGTGCTGTATTACCGTCTGGCATTTCCATGGTCATGCTTTCTGGCGGTTTTTCTGGGGATCCCTCTGGCGACCCGCAACGAGCGTACCGGCAGTATGCTGGCGATCATCTCCGCCATTGCCCTGATCGTGATCTATATAGTTATTGCCCAGATCTTCCTGATTCTGGGGAAAAGCGGCATATTGGATCCGTTATTCTGCGGTCTGGCACCGACAGTGGCATTTATTGTTGCCGGCGGGATCAAAATAGTGCATGACCGGGTGTAGTGGAGCTTATGGAAATTTTTGATACCCATTTTCACTTTGACGGTGAAGAAACGACAGCTGAATTTCTGGAGCGTTGTCAGGATGATCTGACCTTGGCGACGCAGGATTTCCGCATTAAACCGGATAAACTTTTGATGCTGTGTGCCGGAGGCAGTTTTGAAGGCTCTTTGCGGGCAAGGGATTTTGCGGCGGCGGTGCCTGGGGCGTACTTCTCCTGCGGAGTTCATCCGCATTCGGCGGAGGAATATCTGGCAGACAAGCGGGATTTTTCCATTTTCCGGGGGGAGAAAAAATTACTTGCCGCCGGGGAGATCGGCTTGGATTACTTTTATGATTTTTCCAGCCGGGCAAGTCAGCTTGCAGTTTTGGAGGAATTTCTGGCTCTGGCATTGGAGTGGGATCTGCCTGCGATGCTTCACTTACGGGACAAGGATGGTGTTTTTGGAGCTTATGATGATGCTCTGGCGATGCTGGCAAATTTCAGTGCCGCCGGCGGCAGGAGCGTGATCCATTGTTACGCCGGAAATGCTGCTTATGCGGAGAAGTTTCTGGAACTGGGTTGTTTTTTCGGGGTTACCGGCATGTTTACTTTCAAGGCGGCACACAATATCCGGGAAGCGATTTCCGTTGTTCCGGATGAGAGACTGCTTATTGAGACAGATTCGCCGTACCTTGCACCGGTTCCCTACCGGGGCAGGAGCAATACTCCCGGCATGGTGGCATTGGTGGCACGGGCTTTGGGAAGTTCCCGGAATATGACCCCGGAAAAAGCGGTGGAACTTTTCACTGCGAACGGGAAAAAATTTTATCGGATCGGAGAATAAAAGATGATCTTTATTGTCGAATTGATCGCTGCGGCGGCGGTGATGGGGATATTGAGCTGGCTTTTGCTGAAAAGCTCTCCGGAGAATATCGAAACAAGAGAGAAGCTCTGCCGCAACCGGATCGCCGGAATAGCTTTTGCTCTGCCCACGGCACTGCTTTGTGTGCCATTGGCAATACCGGTTACGCCCGGATTTCTGCTGCTCTGGCTCTGGCCGCTGGCGATAGTTCTGCCGGTATTATGCTTTTTCCATCTGGATTATTATGCATCCCGGGGATGGGCATTTTTCCTTATTCTTTTTGCTTACGACACGGTGCACGGAGTTTTTGAGAATCACACTCCGGCGGCACCGCTGATAACGGTGATCGCTCTGCTTGCCGGGATCGCCGGGATCTGGGTTTCTGCCAAACCCTGCACATTGCGGGATATTTTCCGCAAGGCGGCACGATCGGAAAAATGGAAATACACTGCTTTTGCGGCGTCAGCATTGATCGCTGTAACGGCATTTTACACACTTATCATGACAATCTATGGAGTTTTTGCCCGATGAAATCCTACTTCCGCCCCGAAATTGATGCCATTGCCGGATATGCACCCGGCGAACAGCCGAAAATGAGCAATCTGATCAAGCTCAATACCAATGAAAATCCTTATCCGCCCTCACCGGAAGTTTTGAAAGTATTGCACAATTTCGATCCGGCACGTTTGCGGCGTTATCCTGATCCGACAGCTGACGGTTTGCGGGATATTTTTGCGGCGTCGGTGAATATGAAACGGGAAAATGTGATCATCGGCAATGGTTCGGATGATCTGCTGACGATGATTTTCCGGGCATTCACTGACAAAGATAGAAGTGTGGCGGTTTTTGAACCGACCTATTCACTCTATCCGGTGCTGGCGGCAATGCAGGGAGCGGAAGTAACCAGAATCGCCCTTGACAAAGAGAATTTCTCCTATCCGGATAATGCTGTGGAGCTTGCCGGAGATGCCAATTTGCTTATCATCACCCGTCCCAATGCACCTACCGGAAATTGTGCGGATAAGGAGCTGGTAAGAAATATCTGCCGCAACTTTGACGGGATAGTGCTTATAGATGAAGCGTACAGTGATTTTGCCGCTGATAACTGCAGTGAATTTGCCGCTGAATTTGACAATGTGCTGGTAATGAGGACATTTTCCAAAGGTTCTTCGATGGCGGGTTTGCGTCTGGGGTATGCTTTCGGGAATAAGATCCTTATTGACGGGCTGATGAAGCTCAAAGACTCCTACAATGTGGACATGCTTTCCCAGGAGCTTGCCAAAGCGAATTTCCTTGATGTGCAGTACCGGGCGGAGTGTACGGCGAAAATCATTGCCGACCGGGAGAAATTGACCGGTGAATTGCAGAAATTGGGATTCAAGGTGATCCCGAGTCAGGCGAACTTCCTTTTTGCATCTCCGCCGGATGGAGACGGGGCGGGAGCTTTTGCCGCTTTGCGTGAAGAAGCGGTGATCGTCCGTTATTTTCCCGGTGAGATCACGGGGAAATATTTGCGTATAACTATCGGTACTCCGGAAGAGAATGCCCGGCTGCTGGAAGTGCTTGCCAAAAGATACTGAAAAATAAAAAAATCCCGCACAGGCTTGTACAGGCGGTCAGGCAGCAAAAACAGGAGCCGGTGCAGACTGCCGCATGGAGCAGAGCCGCTGACCGCAGACTGCTGACTATCCCCAGCTGTCCGTAAATGTCCGTCCATGTCCGTAAAAGTCCGTTTACGTCCGTACCGCAGTTTGCCGGACATAGCGGGATGCCCCCACCTCCCCCAAAAAAATAAAAAAATTGGGATAATAGCAAGATTGATGCATAATTCGCAATATTGATCTCTTGCAAAATGGGATTTTTCGCCATATACTATAAACGTTTTGGGAAAAATATCCCTGATAAAAAACAAGGAGGAAAAAACGATGAAACACAATTCCGATGCATCCGATAGCAGTATTTCACTTTCCCGCGGGAAAGTGAAGCTCATGAGCTTCACTCTTATTATACACCTTCAGGTCAATAAAACCACCGGCTTTGCCGGTGAGTACCGAAAAAATCTTTAGAAATAGTTTGCAAAAGTTCACCTTTGCTACTACACTATGTTCAGACCTGCCAGTCGAACTTAATG
>SUWD01000036.1 GCA_015061685.1 Lentisphaerota bacterium
TTGCCGCGTGGCTGATCGGAATCAAATCTGCCGATATGGTCAAACGAGACCCTTTGATTGGTAATCTTTTTGAAAACATGGTCATCATTGAAGCCTTGAAAGCACGGCTTAATGCCGGTAATACGCCTGATATGTACTTTTTCAGGGATCAGCGTGGTTTTGAAATCGATATGCTAATTGCCGCTGAACGCAAGATTTATCCATACGAGATCAAATCTGCCCGCACCTGGTCATCGGATTTTGCAAACCATCTGAAATCTTTTGCGGAGCGGGATGCGAAAATCGAAAAGGGGACGGTTGTTTATGCCGGAGATTTGAAACGCTCCGGCAATCCGGCGGCAGTAAATTTTGTCAATACCGCAGAAATTATACCCATAAAATGAGGGATTTTAAGTAATCATACGGTTGTATTCATGCGGTTATTTTAATATACAAAAACTTCCCCGATTGAGTTGAAAAATAGCGAAAAAATACTATATTTCAGTGTCTTCAAATCAGTAGGGATGAGGAGCAGGTAATATGCGGCAAAGAATCTTTCGGCGACTACATCGGAGGAGCCGCAGTATATCGGAGCCTGCCGAGCAGGTCCCGGTTTGAGGATTGGCTGATTGGTATTGAAAATCTTCCCCGTTTTTTCCCCGTGAAGTGCGGATTTTCCATTTCTTCCCCAAAATGTGGATGTCGCAAATCAGGTCATGATGTGCCACAGAGTGCCAGACTTCAGGGAGAAACGCTGAAAAACAGTAACTTTTCAGGGTAAGATGGACTTCAGAAAAACTCCTCGTGGAGATGCCATTTTTTTTGCCTTTTTTCAGCACTGTTACGCAATCCCTGCAAAAAGCAACTCCTGACTTTGGAGAATTTTGATTGTATCAAATTCAAGTGGATGCAACCAGAGAAGTACGCATTTTAACCGGCGGTACTCCGTAACGGGCTTTGAATGTTTTTGAGAAGTGATACCGGTTGGAAAATCCGGTTTTCCGGGCAATTTCGTCTATCGAGTTGTGCAGATCAGCAAGCATGATAAGAGCTTTTTCCAATCGGCGTTCCATCGCGTAATGTATCGGTGAAAATCCGGTTTCCTGCTTGAAAAGATGACATAAGTTACTTACAGACATGTTAAGTTTTTTTGCCAGACTTTCCAGTTGCAGATTCTGATTACAGTTTTGAGAGATCAGGTGACAGGCCTGAAAAATGCGTTCATCCCGGATTTGCCGCCGGCAGAAATGATCTTCCGGAATTTGCAGCAGCAAGCCGAATATAAGTGAATACAATGCCAGAGAGGTTTTTAACTCAGTTTCATATCGCCGGAAAAGATGGATGTTTTTTTCCACCGGGATCAATTCTATACTGTTCAGAGAATTGAAAGGCGGTGGGGCGATAAAATGTATGAAACTGTGATTGAATGGAGCCGTCTGGATCGGACTGTGTTCCAGATTCGGGGGGATCAGCATGATGTGATCCGGCATGACCGGATAAATTTTCCCGTCGGCATGAATTTCTGCTCCGGGGGTTTTGTTCCAGTAGCAATAGAAAAAGGGATTGCTTCTCTTATCCGGGACATTCCAATGCCGTATGTCAAGGTCGACATTGTACCGGATCAATTGGATATCCGGGCGGTACAGCCATTTATACTTGGTGATATCTTCTTTACAATCGGGAGAGCCTGCATCTATTTTGCAAGAATTGACATCTTTTTTGGAAAAAACAGACATTTCAGTTTTTTTTGAATGTGTTATATTATATCAGTTTCAATACAATATAGCATAAAAAATTTGATTTGCAAGTTTTTACATAGTTTGCAACCGGATACCGGAAGGAATAAGTGTTTTGATCCGGCAACGTATTTTGACGCTGCGGAAAAAATATTGCCGCCATCACAGGTGGTACAGAATAAAAAAGAGGTGAATCATGAAAAAAAGTTTGCTCCAAATTTTCGTCGGTCTGGTAACTGCCGCTGCAATCGGCGGTGAAGTTCTGTCTCTGAAATCTCCTGTGGATTTTACTGTTCCTTCACGGGTCGTATCTCAAAATGACACACTCTCTTTCAAGGGGAACAACATTTCTCTTTTGTCAAAAGAATTCATCACGATCAATCCGGCAAAAAAATATAGGATTTCCGGAGAATTCAAGGCCAAAGAGGGAACTCCTGCTGCCGGGATCATTATGGGTTTTGCTCCTTTTGATCAGACAGGAAAGCAGATCCGGACTTCTGAATACAATGTCATTGCCGATTCCATGACGGAAATCGCTGCTGCCGCTTTGCCCGGAAGTAAAACCATTGTTGTTGGAAATGCCGCAAAATGGGATGCCAAATCCCCATATACTGTCGTTGCTTTCAATGCGGTTGATGACTTTTCTGATTTGCCTAACCGGGAGACGGTTTCCATCGCTCCAAATGGAATAAAAATGCGTGACGGAGTCTGGGAAATCACATTATCCTCTCCGCTGAAAAAAGCTGTTCCTGCCGGGACAAAAGTCCGTCAGCAGCGGGGTGGAGATACCTATATCAATCGCATACACAGGAAAATGACCGGTCAGTGGATCGCTGTTTCCGGGGTCGTTTCAGGTTTTACCAAAAACAGTCACAGCAGTTTGAAATTCTGGCCCGGAACCGCCAAGGTCAGAATTGCGATAACTTTCGTCCGCGGTTCCAAAGAATCTGTTACTGAATTCCGGAATATCAAGGTCGAGGAGCTGGATTGATCACTGTGATTTTTTTCAGGTGAAATCGAAAACTTAACTTATAAAAGCAAAGGTATCTCTTATGTTTGGAAAAAACTTAAAAAAATTTACTCTCATTGAGCTTCTTGTTGTTATTGCCATCATCGCCATTCTGGCGGCAATATTGCTTCCTGCCTTGAATAGTGCCAGGGAGCGTGGACGTACAGTCTCCTGCATCAATAATCTCAATCAGATCATAAAGGGTGTGCACACCTATGCAGATAATTATGAAGACTGGCTGCCGGGGGGATATAATGGCGTGGATGGTTCAAGCAAGGCATATCCGTGGACTTCGGTGATCCTTTCACTTTATCAGGGTACGAGCAGTAAATATTCATTGGCGAATTATACTCAAACGGGGGTCTTTGTCTGTCCGAGCGAGCCGGTAGGGATCAAAAATGCTTCCGGTTTTTTCTATAATGGTCATTACTTTTTGAATGCCCGGCTTTGTGCTCCGGATATTAAATCGACGACCTCCGGTACAATGACTTTTATCCGCCGCAAAACGACGATGATCAATTCTCCATCCAATGCGTTGACGGTCTTTGACGGGACACATAAGAGTGAACCATTCATGACCTATGTCAGCAAGAGCAGTTATGCTCTTGCCGGATCTATTGCCAGCCGCCACGGAGCCGGAGTATCCGGAGAGGATACTGCTTCTGAACACAACTATTATTCCGGACAATCTTTGAATGGTGCCTTCGCGGATGGTCACGTTGAATCCATTCTCCGGGAAGCGTGGAAAAATGGTACGGTTTACGGTCATCAGATGCTCAATAAGGGCTATGAAAACGATTTTGCAAATTGATCTCCGATGAATCGTGATTTGATTTCTCCACCTCCGGAAGTGTCTCCGGCTTATTTCTGGTATCTGAATGGACCGATGGAACCGGCGGCACTCCGGAAACAGCTGCGTGAAATGGCTGAAATGGGATTGCGCAATGTCTGTCCTCATCCGTGGCCGGCAGAATTCCGTCCGAAACAGCATCCGGAAGCAATGTCTCCGGATTATCTTTCCAGGGAATATTTTGATTGTTTCCGGGTGATTCTTGATGAGTGTAAAAAGCTTGGTATGAGCTGTTACCTTTATGATGAGGGCGGCTGGCCATCCGGGAATGCCTGCGGTAAAGTCCGTATTTCCGGAGGTGATGACTGGGCTCCGATGTATTGGACGAAGCATGGGATCGAAATTTCTCCGTCCTGTCCGGATGAAGCGTCACCGACGGCTAATTCTCTGATGAAAGAACCGGCAGAAAAATTTCTTGAATTGACCCATGAAGCTTATTACCGGCACTTCCGCAAAGAATTCGGCAAAACATTACGTTATGCGTTTATGGATGAACCCCGGATACCGGGGACTTTTTTGAAACATTATCTTGCCTGGTGTCCGGATCTGCCGGAGCAATTCCGGAAAAATTACGGCTATGAACTTGAGCCGCATCTGGAAGCTCTGGTGGATGATACAGCTTTGGAAACGGTGAAAATAGATTTTCATGATCTGCTTTCAAGATTATTTGTCAAAAGGTTTCTCCTGCCGGTAAGAAATTGGTGCAGGAGACATGATTTGCTCAATGGCGGACACTTCGGCGGGGAAGATGAGCCGGAACTGGCTGTTCTGCATGGTCACGGACATATTATGCGTTCACTGCGGGCATTGGATTTGCCCGGAGTGGATGCGATATGGCGTCAGGTGTTTCCGGGAATGGATAACAGTCAGTTTCCGAAATTCGCTTCTTCTGTAGCTCATCAAGCTGGTAAAAAGCAGGCTTTGGGGGAGATATTTGCTGTTTACGGCAATGGTCTTACACCGGAAAACCGGCGTTTTTTGATAGATTACATGCTTGTCCGGGGGATCAACACGCTGGTATTCAGTAAAATAGCTGTTTCTCACTGCAAGCAGTTTATTTTGGGATGCCGTCCACATTTGGGACCGGTCGATCCTTTGTGGAAATATTCCAAAACTCTGCATGAATATACTGCTCGTGCCGCATGGCTGCTTACGAGGGGAAAACCGGTTGTTCCCAATGCAGTATATTTTGATATGCATTCGATCTGGGCTGGAGGGGAACATCTGACCTGCTCGGCTGCTGAAAGGCAGAAAATAACAGACTCTCTCATGCAGAAGCAATGTGATTTTGATTTTGTGGATGATGATGCTTTGGAAAAGGCAAAAGTGGACAGCGGTATTCTCCGGGTCGGAAAAATGAACTATCAGACTTTGGCAGTGCCGGAATCCCGTTTTCTTCCGGAAAAAGTCCGTTATATCACGGAAAATTTTACCTCTTTTGAACCAGTTCCTCTGCTGAAAGTTGAACCGGTTGCTCCGATGTTGCGGGTGTGCAAGCGTCAATGGGGCAAAAGGATGATATATTTTTGTGTGAATGAAAGCGGTAAAGCACTGGATCTTACCATTACATTGTCAGAATCTCCGGTGCTTTATCTTGATCTTGATGATCTTTCAGAGTACCGTCTGGATTCTCCTTCTTTTGTCTGGCATTTTGAACCGTTTGGTTCAGCGTTTTTCCTGACCGGGAAAAAGGGGGGGAAAGAGTTGAAATATTTTGAACCGGAAAAAGAGTTATATTCATCTTGGAGTCTGCGTCCTTTGTGTAAGCATGTGATAGGGGAAAAAGATATTGAAATCATCTCCTGCAAAGACAAGACTGTTGCAGCAGAGCTTGGAGATTGGAATCCGATTCTGGGGGATGATTTCAGCGGTGATGCTGTTTACCGGACAATATTTTATACCGAACAGACAGATTTGGTTCTGGATCTTGGAAAAGTTTGTTTCTGTGCCTCGGTAAAATTGAATCAGGTAGATATGGGGACATGCTTTTTCCCGCCGTTTCGCTTCTCATTGGCTCCGGCACTTAAAAAAGGCCGCAATCTATTGGAGATCACCGTCTCCAATACACTTGCCAATGCGTTGGCAGCTCCGGGGATACTGGAAAGGATTTCAGAAGCATATCCACCGTGTTCATCCTACGAAAAACAGCAGAGGGAATTTGAAAAAGATTCTCTTGCAGGCGGACTTTATGGTCCGGTGGTACTTGGTAAATTTCAAAAAAAATAAAGGAATAAACGATGGGAAAATTTATCATTTTGACGCTATCTCTGATGGCAGGAATTTTGAGTCTTCATGGCGGAAATCTGCCGGAGATACCCAAGTCGATTTCAGAAGCTCAATGGCTCTGGTGCGGCCCGGTGGAAAATCCTCCCAAAGAAGCTTTTTTCCGTAATGAATTCGTTATAAATAAACCTGTTAAACGGGCATATTTCTATGCTTATCTGGAGGGCGGGACCAATGTGTATGTCAATGGTACTCGTGTTTCAGTGCGTTTATGGGAGCCTTTTCGTTATTATCGGGGACATGTGAAAGGAAGCGGAGCAGAGATCGCCCATCTCCTTAAAACCGGAAAAAATGTACTTGCTGTCGGAGGGATGAAAACCGGCAGATCGCACCGTGGCTTCATTCTGCGTGGAGATATCGAATTTACCGACGGAACAAGACAAACACTGGTAAGTTCTGCCAAGCAGTTTTTGGCGTCCGGTACAGCTTCTGCCGGTTGGGAAAATACGGATTTTGACGTCTCCGGCTGGACTCCTGCTCTTGAGATGGGAGATGTCCGCACTAAAAACTGGAGTATTTACGGCGACGTGCCGCGGATCTATTGTACCCCGGATGAATATCAGCGGTATATAAATCTTTATACACACGGATTCCCCGGAAAAAAATTGCTTGGTGAGCCGGAAAATCCGGAAGTGAAAGTCGTTTTCAACAAATTGACCCCCGGAATCAGTGTCAACGGAGAGGTTTTCCCGATATACACCTTGTCATCGACAGATGTCAACAGTGATGAAGGCATGGAAATTATCCGTCGTGGATACCGGATGGGATTGCCATTTTACATTATCAGTGTCAATGACCAAACCTGCAGTGGTGAAGTCGGACATTATGATTTCAACACACTTGATTTGAATATCCGCCGGCTGCTGGCACTTAATCCGGATGCTAAAATCATCTTTTCCTATCGCGGCGTGCCGCTCAACCAGTGGTTGAAAAGAAATCCCGATGAGTGTCAGGAATATGCCATTAAGCGGGATAATCCAAGTTACATCAGTTGGACTTATTGGTACAATCCGTTGACCAACTCCTTTGCCTCAAGAAAATACCGGGAAGAAGTAGTTACCGCATTTGTTAAAGCTCTTGCGGAATTTTCCCTGCGTCAACCGTGGGGCAGGCGGGTGGTGGCAATGCAGATACAGTATGGCGGATCTGCCGATGGAATGCCTTTTGGTTGTCACTCCATGCCTGACACCGGTAAACGTATGACGGAAGCATTCCGGCGTTATCTGACAGAAAAATATTCTTCTGACCGGGAATTGCAAAAAGCGTGGGGTGATCCGCAGGTTACATTGCAGACTGCCGCTGTCCCCGATCAGTTTCAGCGTTTGGGTTCCGGGACACTCATCCGTAACCCGGAAGACCCCAAAGATCGCCGTCTGGCGGATTTCTACGACTGTTATCACCGTGAATTCAGCGGAATGATCGAAGAATTCGGCAAAGCCGTCAAAAAGTATTTTCCCGGCCGTCTTGCCGGAGCGTTTTATGGTTATATGCAGCTGGGTTATACTCCGGAGGGAAGCACCGCCAATTTTGAACCGCTGCTGACGTCTCCTTATATCGACTATCTTAACGGGACAACGGTTGGTTACAATCTTACTGACGGACTTCACCGGATTATGAGTGTTCCGCTGCGTAAATACGGCAAATTCACCAGCATAGAAGCAGATATCCGCACTCACCGTGGCGGAGAGCTGCAGTGGCGTTGCAAAACTCCGGCGGAGACCCGGGCGACGATGACCAAAGTTATTGGCAACAGTCTGTTTCATGGTTGCGGCTATCACATTGTTGATTTCGGACGGGACAAAAAATATTTTCTGTGTGATGAGGCACTTGAACCCATCCGGCAAAGCATTGTATTGTGGAAGAAATATTTCCATGAATCTCCGGAAAATGATTCCGATGTGGCGGTCATTGTCGATCCCAATCAAATCTGGATGCAGGGATCGGCAGTTTATTCTGAAAATAATCCTTTCGGTCACGGAATTATGAGTCATACACTCCAGACGCTTACTTTTTCAGGTTACTCCTACGATTGGATGACCTTGGATGATTATCTGGAAGACAGCAAGCCGTATCGGGCAGTGATCTTTCTTAATCTCTTTGCCATATCAGCAGAAAAACAGCAAAAACTGTTGAAAAAATTACGTCAGCCCGGCGTTACCGCGATCTGGAATTTTGCTCCCGGAATCGTTTCTGAAAACGGTTATTCTGAAATTTCCATGAAAAATCTGACCGGTTTGGAATTGAAATACGCAAAAGAAAAGCGTTTGTTTTCAGCCCTGCAGAATGATGGACGTCCTTTGAAAATGTTTATCAATGGAGATAAGTGGCAAGCCGCCCCCAGAGTATTTGCTGTTGATGCAAATGCGGAGATTCTTGCCCGCTATCTGGATGACAATACGCCGGCGGCGGTACGCAAAAAACTTGCAGACGGCTCAACGGCGGTCTTTTCCGGAATTCCGGTCAATGATTCTTTGTTGTGGGCGGAATTGCTCTCCAAAGCCGGATGTCACGCATTTACCACGCCCGGATTTTTTGTCCGGAAAAACAGCAAACTGCTCATGGTCTATTCCGGCAAAGGCGGCAAGGTCGCTCCGGAAAGCAGTGTCTCTGTTCCGTATATCAGTCAGGCGGGAAAAGTAGTCGTTACTCTGGAAAAAGAAGCTGAATGTGTAACAGATATCTTTACAGGTAAAGTCATTGCCGAAAAGGTAAAGCAATTTACTCTTGAATCTGACACACCTCACACCTGGGTATTGGAGATCCGCTGAATCAGGGATTTTACAGTGACGTCGGCGGATGACCGAATTTTTTGGAAAAAGCCGTCGAAAAATATTCCTGACTTGAAAAACCGCAGGCAAAAGCTATTTCTTTGACGGTCAGATTTTCCTCCTGAAGCAGTCTGATCGCCTTGCTGAAGCGGCAGGCGAAAAGAAATTCCTGCGGTGTTACATTATAAAGTTTTTTGAATTCACGGCACAAAGTCACCCGGTGGACAGCAAGTTTCCATGCCAGTTGACTGATGCTGAATTCTGCATTGGAAAAATTTTGTTCAATGAGCAGTTTTGCTTTTTCTGCCGTTGATTCTTTCCGTCGTGATTTGTTTTTTGGAGTGGATGCTATTTGAAAGAGTATCTGCATCCCGATATTCAGCAGAGGGATCCGCTTGCCCGGATCTGATTCCAGCATGCCGGAGAGCAATTGTTTGAAAAGATCTTCCGGCACTCTGCCGCAGAATTTTTTCCCCGGCGAGAGGCTTAACGTTGGAATTATCAACGGGAAAGCTTCTCCGCTGAAGGTGATGAAATAATGTTTCCAGCCATTGGGACCCGGATGGAAATCCATTACTGAACCGGGGGGATAAAAAAATACTTCTCCGGGCCGCAAAATATAGTGGCGTTTGCCCAGTATAAAAACTCCGCTTCCCTCGGTACACCAGAAAAATTCTCCGAAATCAACTTCCCTGCTCATTTCCCGGTATTCCCCATCCTGTTCGCAAAAACCGACGCTCCGGACAAAAAGTGCATCATCCTGAAATGGTGAATAACTGCCGATACGATTATTTTTCACTTTCCCGACCTTTCAAGCTGTTTTTATAATAATATATTATACAGTCTTTTCGGCAGATGTCAAACAATGCTGTTTCATAATCTGAAAACGATGCATCAAAATCAAATATGCGTATTGTTGCATTGCAGGAAATTTTCCTGTATATTTTGTATCATAGCGAGGCGATATTAAATTTCAAACAAGTGAAAATGACCCGGCGGCAGTGCCGTAAAAGCGTGATTTTATGACAAGCGGTATATTTTACTACTTAAATGCGGATCCGGCAATATCAGGAATAAAGCGTGATTTGAAAGCTGTAAAAGCTGCCGGATTTGATTTTATCTGTCTTCACCCCATGCCGGATAAGTTCCATAAACAAACTTTCTTCTGCGGTATGAAGTATCCTTATCTGGGCGAAAAGTATTTTTCTCTGATAAAAGACACCGTCGGCATGTGCCGTGAATTGGGATTGCAGGTCATGCTCTATGATGAGGGCGGATGGCCCAGCGGCAGTGTATTGGATTCACTGGTGAAAAAATATCCGGAATGCCGGGTGAAAAGTTATGTCAAAGATGAAAACGGCAGGATAATCACTCAATATGAGGATATTCCCGATCTGCTGGATAAATGTACTGTAAAACATTTTATCGAAATGACTCATGAGCTTTATTTCCGGGAGCTGAAAGAAGAATTCGGGAAAACGATCACGGCAATATTTACCGACGAGCCATTCTGGACCGGACAACCCGGCTGGGAAATGGTCAGGTACAATGACTCATTCCCCGGAATTTTCAGAAAAAAATACGGAGTCTCTTTCAAAAAAGATATCCTGCCCTTGATTTTTGACGGCAGTGCGGAGCAGCCGGGAGCGGAGAATGCCAGACGGATGTACCTTGAAGTTTGTTCGGAATTGTTCTCCCGGAACTACTCTGCGGTCATTGCCCATTGGTGCAGAAAACATCATATCGCTCTTGCCGGTCATCTGGACAGTGAAGACACGTTCTTTATCTCCGGCAGCCGGTGCGGCAATCTTATCCGTCGCCTTGATCCGTTTGATATTCCGGGGATAGATGCCATTTGCCGGCAGATATATCCCTTTGAGAAGACAGGATATTTTGCCCGTTTTGCTTCGGCGGCGGCGATTCGCAACCGCCGGGAAAAAGCCATTGCCGAAGTATTCAATGTTTACGGTTACGGCATTACGCCGCAGGAGATGGCGTGGATAAGCGGCAGTTTGCTGATAAGCGGGATCAATTGTCTTGCCCCGATGCCGTATTTATACAGTGACCGGGGTAAGCACAAAATTTGCTGCAGCACCGACTTTTCTCCGAGGATTCCGCAATGGGATGCTATGAAAGAGCTTACATCCCTGTGGAACTGGGCAGGGGATTTCAATGCCGGAGCATTGGATGCTCCGGTGTGGGTGCTTGCCCGGACTGAATCTCCGACTGTGGAGCGGAATATTCCTCTGGAAAAGCATGAAATTGCAGAAAAAAAGGTGCTTGATATTTTGCAGAAGCTCTCCGGAGCCGGAATATTTTACCGTTTGGCAGATATATCTGATCTTGATTCTCCGGATCTGCCCGAATTGCTTATCGTTCCATCCCCGGTGCCGGAAGCGGAGGAGAAACTGGGAAAACTTGCCTGCCGGGTGGAAGATCATGTGCCGGATGATATTGCAAGATACGGTGAAGTTAAGATCCTCGCCGGAAAAGGAGTGGAGGTTTTGCCGTGCATCAGAAAAGAGGGCTTTTGCCTGATGCTTTGGAACAGCGGTGAAAAAAGCACCACTTTTACATTTGAGAGTCAATATTTGTGGGAGGAAATACCTGCACCGTCGGACATGTCATATTATTTTGCTCCGGTGAAAAAGACAGGGCATGATTATTCTTTGCTTCTGGCGTCCGGGCAGATCCGTATTCTCAAACGCAGTACCAAAGAGTCGCTTCCGGAGAGAAATATCACAGAAACTCTGGAATTGCCGCTTGCATTTACCGTCGTCAGGCAGGAAAAAATGGCTTTTTCTCTGACCGGCAAGACCGGATATCAAAATCGTATCTGCAATATTCCGCTGCCGGAATCAGGCAATTTTTGTGAATATGATCCGGAATTTTCCGGGAAAATCACTTTGACGTCTGCCTTTGATGCACCCCTTGACGGATGGGCATTTTTCTCATTTGAGCGTGCTGCTCATTGTGCCGAAGTGATGGTGAATGGAAAAAGTTACGGTACCAGGGCCTTTGCACCGTGGGTTTTCAAAATAAAAGTGAAAAAAGGTTTGAATAAGCTGAAAATAAAAATTTCCTCGACTGCCGGAAATGAATTCCGCCGCTTTTTCAAAGAGGAACTTCAGCCGGTCAAGTGGGTGAATGCACTTTCCACCATCGTCAGCAATTATACTGTATCCGATGCGGAATGTGGTATTTTCGGGAAATTTTTTCTTACTTATATCAATGCCGGAGATGAAAAATGAGTAATTTCAAGGTTATAATTGATTCCAGAAAAGTATTGAGAAAACCGGATGATTTGCCACCGGATACCGGGTGCTGGAAAAACTGCACCTGTTACACCTCTGGAAACGGAATGCAAAAGCTGACGATGACCTGCAATGTCGTCGGTCGGGATCGCTATGACGATTTCCGGGATTTCCTTTCCGATGAAAACGGAAACTTTTCCGGCACTTTCACTCCTGTTTTCCGTCAGCAGAAAAATAACGGCAATGTGACCAGATTCATTGAACCATTTGTTGCTTATGACAGTATCAGTGATTCTGTTTTCCGCTTCACGATATACGGTACTTTTTTGGATGACCGCAATGACAATGGCGGTCAGCAATCCTTTTTCCGGAATATGAAACTGCTTTGTTTCCGCAGTATTGACGGCGGGAAAAATTTCGCAAAGCCGCTTGATTTATCGGAGATATATTTCCGGGATCACAGCGACGGCAGACCGCTGATCTCCTGTTCGCATCTGCTCAGCTGCAGTGACGGTAAATTCCGGGTGCCGGCGTGCTTTTATCCGGTGGAAGATAAGAAAAGCTCCTGGTTTTTGCGGGTGCTTTCCGGCGAACCGGACGGGGAAGGGGGAATAAAATGGCACTTCGGCGGAATAATTCCCCCTCCGGATGGAAGCAATTTGATGATGTCTGAATTTTCCATTGCCGAGGTTCCCGGAGGGTTACTGGCAGTTATCCGTGCCGATCATCCCGGGAATGAATATTTCTGCCGCAAATATACTGCATTTTCCCGGGACGGAGGGGAGAATTGGGAGAGTTGCGGTATTCTGCGTTACGATGATGATACACCGGTATATACGCCGGATTCATGCGGTTTCCTTATCCGTCACAGCAGTAATTCGCTCTGGTATATTTCAAATATTCTTGAGGGCGACCGCAATCCCTATTTTACCCGCAATACACTGTCTGTTGCTGAAGTTGATCCGGCAAGCTGCCGGTTGAAAAAAGATACTGTTACCGAAATCGACGGCAGACAGGGAAATGATCTTGAATATATGGCGATAAGTAATTTCAGCTGTTATGAAGACCGTAAAACCCGGGAAATCGTTGTGGAATCACCAAAAACATTCCAATCTGTCAACAACGATCTGCATGACAGCAAATTAATGGAATACCGTATCAAAATCATTCAACAATAACCAAAAGGAGAGAAAATGCAAAAGAAAAGATACGCAGTATGCGGAGTATCCAACCGGGGAATGTATATGTACATCTGCCCCATGATCAAAAATTTCAGTCATTGTGCTGAATTGGTCGCAATTCTGGATATTGATCCCATCCGGTTTGAGGTGTGCAAAGATATTGCTCCGGAGACCGCCGGTGTACCGGGTTATCTGCCGCAGGAATTTGACAAGATGATCGCCGAAACCAAACCGGATGCCATCATCGTTACCAGTATGGATTGCACCCATGTCGATTATATCGTCGGAGCTTTGAAACACGATATTGATGTCATCAGCGAAAAGCCGATGACCACCAATACCGCCGATGCTCTCCGGGTAATGGAAGCTGAACGTAAATCCAAAGCCAAAGTGATCTGCACTTTCAACTACCGCTACAATCCGATCCATACTAAACTCAAAGAGCTTGTTCTTGCCGGAAAAGTCGGCAGAGTTACTCACGTCGATTTGAATTGGTACATAGATATTGAACACGGCTCAAGTTACTTTCACCGCTGGAACCGGATGCGGGAAAATTCCGGCAGTCTTTCCATCCACAAATCCAGTCACCACTTTGATCTGGTCAACTGGTGGATCGAGGGTATTCCTGAATATGTCCATGCTTTCGGAGCGAGAAACCACTATGGTGAAAACGGTCCTTTCAATCCCTCCAAAAAAGCCGGAAGACATTGCAATGAGTGTCCGGAATTTTTTGATTGTGCCTATAAGGCCCGCTGGGCGACCCGCAATTCCAAAGCAGCTATGCCGGATGACCATTTGAGCATCTATCTGGATAAGGTGAAACGCTTTACCAATTACCGCCCGGACATGTGCATCTTTGACCCGGAGATCAATATTTTTGATACCTTCGCCGTCAATGTCCTTTACCGGAATGGAGCTATTTTGAATTATTCAGCTAATTTCTCCACTCCTTACGAGGGATACCGTCTGGCGATCAACGGTACACACGGCCGTCTTGAGACCATGGAATACGGCGGCACAGCCGGAGTGCCGTTGCCGGATCTCAATGAGGGCGGCAGACGTTATATTGATTATTTCCCGATCTTCGGCGGCAGAGAGCGTATCCATGTGCCGGAAAACAACGGCGGTCACGGCGGCGGAGATCCGCTGATCCAGGAAGATATTTTCCTCGGTGAAAATCCCCGCCGTCAATTTGATATTCTTGCCAAAAGCGTGGATGGTCTGCGTGCGGTCTCCATCGGGGATGCCGTCTGGAACTCAATAATCAACAAAGAGATGCAGGATTTGACCGGATTTATGCAATAAAACCGGTCACAGAGATATTCTGAACAACCTAAAACGAAAGGAAAAGATCATGAAAAAGAATCAAAAATGCTTCCCCTGCTCCCGTTCCCTCTGCCGTTTTACCTTGATCGAACTTCTCGTCGTGATTGCGATAATCGCAATTTTGGCGGCGATATTGCTCCCGGCTCTTAACAGTGCCAGAGAAAGAGGCAGAGTTGCCAGCTGTATCAACAATATGAAACAGATCAGCCTTGGTCTGACCCAGTACGGCAGTGATAACAATGAATGGACGCCGGGAACTTACAACCAATACGGAAAGGCGAGTTTCTGGATCAATATGATGGCTGAGAGTGTTGCTGAAGGAGAAACTGCGTTGACTACTCCGCTGGGTTATTTCCCCGGCTTGGTATATTCCAGTTCCAAAATCCCTCAGGGCATCATGGCTTGTCCTTCGATTGTGCCGGACAATGATCAGAAATTCGGCAAGGGTGTTTCCTATGGTCCGGCTTTTTCACTGTCAGTTCTTACCTACGGAGCCGGTGATGTTTTTATAGACTTTGATGAACCTGCCGGATTCGGCAGACTCAATGCCGTCCGCAGTACCCGCAGTGCCAGTAAAGCTGCCGTCTGGGGAGAAGTTGACAGTTACGGGTGGGGAGTTTTTGCTCTGCGGCACAATAGCAACACCAGCGGAACATTTATTTTTGGCGACATGCATGTGGAAAATATAATCAAAACACCGGATTTTAATATCAGTGACATGTTCGGTCAAACCTCTGCCAATATGAATAACAGATATCAGCCCTGCAGCGGAAAATAATTGATTCAGAAAAACTCCGGCAGTTGTTTTTTCGCAACTGCCGGAAAATTTGAAATTTCCAGAAAAATGACTCACTTCAAATACAACTCTTTTGACGAAGCATATCAGGCGGCATTGGATATTCTCAAGCCGGATAAAAGGGATTTGCAGCATGGTTTGGAGCTGCATAAAAAATCACTGGTTTTCGATGCTTACGGCTTTGCTCCCAACGGACCGGGATCAATGGATTTGACCGCTATGAATGATCTTTTGTCTGCCGGAGCTTTGCGGGATGAATTTGTTCACGAATATGAAAAGACCGCCAAGGTCGATTCTGTTGAAAATCCCGAAGTTTATCAGAAATTTACCGAAATGTGGCAACGCTCCGGAGTGAGCTGTATTTTTCAAAATTCCGGTGAGGAGAGCAATAATATCGAAATTTTACTGCACCGCCTCGGATATTTTACTGCTCTGACCGACCGCCATCCGGAATTTTTCAACCGGGCGGCAAACGCAGAAGATATTGAAAAGGCGTTCCTCGGTGGTAAACATTCTCTCTATCTGACCACCAATGGTGTACCTCTGCCCTCCCGGATGGATTCTGAACAGCACGCTTTGAGTTTTATTGAAGTTTTTCAGCATCTCGGTGTAAGAATGATGCACCTTTCTTACAACCGGAGCAATCTTATCTGCGGCGGATGTGCCGAAAAAAATGATCCCGGCTTGACATATTTCGGCGAAAAAGTAATTGGCGAGATGAATCGCACCGGGGTCATTCCCGATGTTGCCCACAGCAGCAATCGCAGTGCCGTTGATGCGGCGGCGGTATCTTCCAAACCGGTGGTCATCAGCCACGCTGTTTGTGCCGCCTTAAGTTCTCATTACCGGGCAAAAAGCGATGAAGCGATCGCCGCAGTTGCCGCCACCGGCGGTTATATCGGTATTTGTGCCCATCCGCCGTTTTATCAGGGATCGGGGCATATTGACGCATTCCTCGATCATATCGAATATGCCGCAAGGAAATTCGGGGCATCTGCCGTGGCGATCGGCACAGACCGCAGTAATCATACTGTAACAATGCTGGAAGATGTTGCTTTCAATCAGCGGGATATTTTTGAAAACTTCTGGTCGCCGCAGCCGATTGACTTCAAGGCATCGGCAGAGCATTTTATCACTACAGCATGGACAAATTGGCCGCTTTATACCGTCGGATTGGTACAGCGGGGATTTTCCGATGATGAAATACAGCAAATGATCGGCGGCAATGTTATGCGGGTCGCCGCAGAAACTTTGAAAAGATAATTTTTCGATAATGTCCCGAATTTTGTGAAACCCGTAACAGAAGCTTATAAACAAACATTTTTGTTAACGTATAAAACATATCACATAGGTTGTGATTTGTCAAACCGGCAAGCACGGGTTCGATCTAACCGGCTTGTCAGGGCGTAGCTTTATGCGGAGACTGATGGATGCAGTGTGAGGCAAGGTCGCAGACAAATCAAGGCGGATGAGCAGGAGTGTACTAAACGTACATGACTGCGAAAACGTCCGCTGATTTGCCAAGAGATTGCCCGCAATGCACCACCGCAGGAAAGATTTTTTACAAAAAATGAGACAATAACAATTTTTCAGGGAGAATATGATCATGAAAAAATATTTTTTACTGCTTGCACTGCTGATTTTTGTATCTGCCGGAGCTGCTGAAAAGTACCGGCAGGTAAAACGCATGTCAGAAGCATGCTGGCTCTGGGTGCGTGATCCCGGAAAAAAAGATCTTGAATACAATTTTTCTCTCGATGCCTCGCAAAATTGTTTTTTGCGAATGGATATCGTTCTTGATGAAGATGTGAAAAATGCAGTTTTCTACTCTTTCTGGGACAAATCAGCAAAATTTTATGTCAACGGCAAAGAGATCAATATGAGTGCCATGCCTCAATTTTCTTCTCTCCGGGGGCATGTGAAAGCAAAAGGATGCGACATAACCAAATTGTTGAAACCGGGAAAAAATGTGATCGCCGTTGCCGCTTCGACCAATGCACGCCGTTCCTGTTACGGAGTGATGATCAAAGGTGAGATCGAGACGGTTTCCGGCAGAAAGATCCCGATCATTTCTTCGGCAAAAAATTTCAAAGCTGCTTCCACTGTTTCTGCAGAGTGGCTGTCGGAAAATTTTGATGACTCGCACTGGCTTGCCGCACTTGAGCTTGGGGATGCCCGGATGAGTCCGTGGATATTGAGTGGAGATACGATCACTCAATTTGCTTCTGAGCATGAGCAAAAAAATTGGCGGGAATTCTGCAATGCCGGTTTTCCGCTTGATCGGCTGCTGTCAGAGCCGGAGATCCCGGAGGTGAAAGTCGTTTATAACGGGATCCTGCCCGGAATCAGTATCAACGGAAAAATCCATTCGGCAAATCAATGGGGCAGTTTGGTAACTGCATCATGCCCTACCACCGATGAATATATTTTCAAAACCGGCAAAACCGGTTTGAATATTTATATGATCTGTCTCGGTGAAGCCAATCTCCGGCATGGAAACGGAAAATTCCAATTGCAGGATCTGGATGATGCGGTGAAACGTTTTCTGACGGTGAATCCTGATGCCCATTTTATGTTGTGGTTCAAAGGCAATGTTACTGCTCAATGGGCAAAAGAAAATCCTGACGAATTAGTTGGGTTTGCCAAAAAAAGCAATTCCAAAAGCTGGCATGATTACGGCGGCAACCCGGATGTTCCATCTCTGGCATCAGAAAAGTTCCTTGATCAGCTCGCTGATGAATTAAAGGAGATCGCCGGATTTGTCGATTCCAAACCGTGGGGCAGACGGGTCATCGGTACAGTTATCGGTTACGGCGGAAGTGGTGACGGAACTCCTTTTGGCGGACTTTGTATGCCGGATAACGGTAAAAGGATGACGGAGGCTTTCCGTATCCATTTGAGAAAAAAATATGGTTCGGACGAAGCTCTCCGTCGGGCATGGCAGATGCCGGATGTCACCATCGACAACGCCGAAGTCCCCGGACAGACCGACCGCTGGGGCAGCGGCAGTTATCTGCGGAATCCGGCAATCGGCAAAGATCAGCGGGTCATCGACTATTATGAGTGTTACCATGATAAATTTGCTGATTGGATGATCGGCTGGAACAAGCGGGCAAAAGAGGCTTTCCCCGGCAGAATATCCGGTGGTTATTATGGTTACATGATATTGGCTTACACTCCGGAATCAAGTACGGCAAATTTTGAAAAAGTTTTGCAGTCGCCCTATGTGGATTTTCTCCGTGCCACTACGCTTGGTTACAATTTGACCGACGGGCTTCACCGTCAATTGCACAGTGTTTTTCACCGGTACGGCAAATTTGCATCCATTGAGGGTGATTTGCGTACCCACGCCCAGAGAGATACCGTAATCGGCAGGGGAGAAGAACGGTGGCTCTGCCGTACCCCGGAAGAAACCAGAGCTTCCACCAATAAATTCATCGCCAATTCCCTGATCTACGGTTGTGCTTATCATACGGTTGACTTCGGCTCCAACCGGGCGAATTGGTTCTTTGACTGTCCGGAGACGCTTGAACCGATAAAACGCGGCAATGAGTTGTGGCAGGAATTCTGGAACAAAAAACTTGCTCCGGCGTCCGATATCGCTGTGATAGTCGATTACAAACAGATTTTGAAACAGGGGCATCCGGATTACTTGAGCAACCGTTTTATTGAATATGGTTTTCTGGGCAATACGATGCAGTTACTGCATTTTTCCGGTTTCAGCTGTACCTGGATGGCACCGGAAGATTTCCTTGCTTCCACGCATCCTTACAAAACGGCGGTGTTTCTCAATACCTTTGAATTTTCTCCGGAAATGCGGCAGAAAATAAAAGATAAGCTCAAAAAGGATGGTATTTCTGCCATTTGGTATTACGCACCGGGCATCATTACTCCGGAAGGATTTTCTGCCGGTTCGATGAGTGAACTTACCGGGATCAAGCTGGATTATGTTTCTGAACCGCGTCTGCTCTGTGCTGCTGTGGTTCCGCAGGATAAGAGTGTAAATTCCGCAGTCGCCGATCCTTTCAAAAACACTCCGTCTGCATGGCGGTGTGCCAAATTGAAAAGCGATGCCTCACTTACTTTCCGCAACGGGGTTTTCAAATTGAGTGTAAGCAAGCTCAACAATTCTCCCTACTGTGCGGCGATCCAAAACTTCAAAATGAGCAGCGGCAAAACTTTTCAGGGATGCAAATTGTCCATCGACTGTAAAAGTACCGGACATGCACAGCTTTTTCTGCTCTATCATTACAAAGATGCGGCAGGAAAAAAACAGCTGCAAATTGACAAACTTGCGATTTCTCCGTCGGCACAATTCACCAATTTCAGCACCTTGATCTGTCCTCCGGAAAAAACCGAGTATGTTTCTGCTGAATTCCGGGTGTCAGCTCCGGGAGTGTATGAGTTCAAAAACGTCCGATTGTCAGATGGCAGTGATTTCGAATTTTTCCGGAACAGCAGTTTTGAAAATGGCACAAAGCATTGGTCGATCGTGAAGCACAATAAAAAAGATGCGGCTTTGGTAAAGGTCTCCTCCAATGCCAATATCAGCACTGCTTCCGGAGAAAAATCTCTTGAAATCACTCTCGCTGAAAACCTCGCTTCATTTACTTCCCTCTATCAGAAACGGGAAATTTCCAATACTGCCGCTTTGAAAAACAGTCAGCTTATTTTGACATGGCAAAGTTCTGCAAAAGCCGATGCCCTGGTGACATTCTGCACGATGAAAAACGGTAAAAAAGAGTATATCCACTCAATTGCTGAACTTCATCCGGCGGCAAATGCCCAAACTGCCGCTTTCCCGCTCAATGTGCCGGACAGTGCAGTCTCTATTGCCGTTGAATTGAGGATGAAAGAAAAAGGCATATACCGTTTTGATGATATCAGAATAGAAAAAATTAATACAGAAAAGTTTTTCAGCAACGGTGGTTTTGAAATGCCGCTTGCCGGATCGTGGCAGATCATCAATCACAGCAGGACGCAGACTCATGCCGTCAATGCCGTTTTGGACGAAACGGCTCCGGCAGCTGGTAAACGGGCTTTGAAAATAGATGTTTCAGAAGATCTCAATATCTTTGCCTGTGCCTATCAGAAACGGTCGATCCCGGTTGCCCCGATCCTCAATGGCAAACATATTAGCATCGCTTTCAAAGGCAGTCAAAATGCGGATCTGGTCTTTGACTTTACGGTTTTGAAAGACGGCAAGACAGAGCATGTGTACTCTTTCGGCACGGTTCCTGCATCAAAAGAGTGGGTACGGACATCTTTCCCGCTGAATGTGCCGGAAAAAGCGGTTTCAATGGCAATTGAATTGCGGATCAAACGCAAAGGAACATATTTCTTTGATGATTTTGCCGTAAATGATGGTGTGTTGAGTATTCCGGGGCATGAGGCAAGAGCTGAATCACCCCGGGTATTCAGCACGGATAAAGATGCTGTTGTTATGGCAAATTACATTGATGACGGTACTCCGGCGATGGTCAGCAAGAGTATGTCCGATGGTACACTGTCAATATTTTGCGGTATCCCGGTAAACCGCAAAGACATCTGGGAAAAATTGCTGAAAGATACCGGATGCCATGCTTATACTCCACAAGGATTTTATGTCAAAAAGAATAACCGTCTGCTGATGATATTTGCGATCGGGGACGGAATAGTCCCTCCGGAGTGTGAGATCATGAAGTTCAATGTAAACCGTACCGCGACGTTCCCGGTAACTTTGAAAAAGAAATATCCCCGGATAGTCGATCTTCTGACCGGAGAGATCGTCGGTGAGAATACGGATCATTTTACTTTGACGGCCACCCGTCCCAGAGTGTGGCTGTTTGAGATAGATGAGTGATTTTTCAATGGAAAGCGTTTTGAATAAAAACGATAAAAAACAACAATAATAAAGGGAATTTTATTATGGCAAGCAAAACTTATTCGGCAACAGTAACCCCGCTTCTGGACGATGGATCTCTGGATAAAGAGGGGTTGAAAAAAATTCTTGAACGCAACATCCGGCACGGTTTAACCGGGGTGTTTCTGCTCGGTTCCATGGGAGAATGGGGCAGTTTCAATGCTGACTTCAAAGAAGAATATGTAAAAACTGCCTGCGAAATCGCCGGAGATAAAATGGAAATCCTCGTAGGGGTCAATGCCACCAGTATGCCGCTGTCTTTGGAAAATATGCAGCGTTACAGCAAATATAAATTTGACAGCTATGTTTTCATGCACCCGGCGAAAACCAGTGCCCTTGACCCGGTAAAATCTCTGCTCAAAGTTTTGGATGCCGCTGACCGTCCGGTTTATTACTACTATTGTCCGCCCAATAACAACATCATTCTTTCTCTGCCGCAATTTGAGGAAATCATGAAGCATCCCAATCTGAAAGGAATCAAAAATTCTTCATCCAATATGTGGCTGCGGAAAGAATTGCTCTGCTTACGCCGGGAAAAAGGTTACAAAGCTCTTTTCATGGAGGGGCAGGAGTGGGCTGTTGATGAAGCTCTGATGGTCGGATGCGACGGAATGATTTCCGGTATGGGGGCTCTCTGCTCTAAAATCATGGTCGATATCGCCAAAGCCGCCGATGCCAAAGATTGGGACAAAGCCAACGAATTGCAGAATCTTTTTATTGAGATTTTTCACGGTGTTTACGGTATTGGGCTTACCAATATCTGGAATGGTCAGAAATATGCTCTTATGCGTCTTGGACTTTGCAATTCGGCATTTACCATCGCTCAGGATATGGATTGTCTGACAGATGATGTCAAAAAGAGAATCGACATCTGCATTGAAAAATATCGTGCGGTATTGGATTGATATTTTTCATTCGCCGGATATGATTGGTTCCACCGTTGTCTTTCAACAGATAACGGTGGATTTTTTTTATACACCTTCAGGTCAATAAAACCACCGGCTTTGCCGGTGAGTACCGAAAAAATCTTTAGAAATAGTTTGCAAAAGTTCACCTTTGCTACTACACTATGTTCAGACCTGCCAGTCGAACTTA
>SUWD01000037.1 GCA_015061685.1 Lentisphaerota bacterium
AAAAATCTCTTACTCCCGGTAAAGCAGTCTGCTCCGGCTCTTGCTCCATGCGGAGTTTGTGGCTCGCTATGCTCGACAAGCGGTGGTACGGACTTTTACGGACATGTACGGACACTTACGGACAGCTGGGGATAGTCTGCAGTCTGCACCGGCTCTTGTTTATGCTGCCTCCCGCTCACTCGTCATGCAAACTTCATTTGCATGACATCGCTTCCGGCAGGTGGTGTCGCCTGTCGGCGACCTGACCGCCTGCGGCGGATGTTTCGCCGCTTATGGCGGCGACCAACGTTCCGCCGTTGGATCACGTCCGGGTAGCACCCGGTGGCAGATTTTTTGTTTTTTTAAAAAAATTATTCCCCGGTCATATCCTGTACGACCGGGGAACAATAACAATTTACCGATTTTTCAATCAGTTAAGAGCGGCAACACCGGGAAGCTCTTTTCCTTCAAGGAATTCCAGAGAAGCACCGCCGCCGGTGGAGATGTGGCTCATCTTGTCAGCCAAACCGGATTTTTTCACCGCTGCAACACTGTCACCGCCACCAATGATGGAAATACCGCCATTGGCTTTGACTTCAGCAACTGCATCACAGACACCGAAAGTACCTTTGCTGAATTTTTCCATTTCAAAACAGCCCATCGGACCATTCCAGACCACAGTTTTGGCACTCTTGATGGCATCAGCATAGAGTTTGACCGTTTCCGGACCGATATCCAGACCCATCCAGTTGTCATCAACATCCAGACCGACAACTTTGGTGTTGGCTTCGGGATCGAATTTGTCAGCTTCAATACTGTCGATCGGCAGCAGAAGTTTGACACCGCGTTTTTCAGCTTCAGCGATCATTTCACGGGCATAGTCCATCTGATCGGCTTCGCAAAGAGAATTACCGATTTTGTGACCCTGGGCAGCAAGGAAGGTATAAGCCATACCGCCGCCGATGATCAAAGTATCAACTTTGGTCAGCAGATTGCGGACAACAGCAAGTTTATCGGAAACTTTGGCACCGCCGAGGATGGCAACAAAAGGACGCACCGGATTTTCAACCGCACTGCCGAGGTAGGCGATCTCTTTTTCCATCAGGAAACCGGCAACGCAGGGACCATCCATATATTTGGTGATGACCGCAGTAGAAGCATGGGCACGGTGAGCAGTACCAAAGGCATCGTTGCAGTAAACATCGCCGTAGGAAGCGAGTTTTTTCGCCAATTCTTTCTGCTGTTCTTTCAAAGCGGCTTTGGCAGCTTTGAATTCTTCATCGCTCTGACCGTCTTTCTGTTTCAGTTTGGCCTGTTCCTCTTTGTGGTAACGGGTATTCTCCAGCATGAGGATCTCGCCCGGTTTCAAAGCGGCAGCAGCTTCATCGGCAGCACCGCAATCTTCGGCGAATTTGACCTCTTTGCCGATCATTTTGCTCAAATAATCAGCAACTATTTTCATGGTGGTGTCACCGGTGATACCCTTTTCATCCGGACGGCCCATGTGGCTCATCAGGATCAGACTGCCGCCATTGTCCAGAACATAGTTGATGGAAGCCAAAGCACCTTTGATACGGGTATCATCTTTGATGACGCCTTCTTTGACCGGCACGTTGAAGTCAACGCGCATAACAACTTTTTTACCTTTAAGGTCGATATCTTTCAGAGTTTTTTTGTCCATTTTCTCTTTTCCTTGATTCAATAACCGCTAACAAAAAAGGGCGGGTAAAAGCCCGCCCCTTTGAAGTCTATCAGACTGTCAAAATTACTTGGAGATGACGCGGGCCATTTCCAGAACTTTGTTGCTGTAACCCCATTCGTTGTCATACCAGGCACAGACTTTGACAAAGGTTTTGTCGAGCTGGATACCGGCTTTGACGTCGAAAATGGAGGTGCGGGCGTCATCACGGAAGTCGGTGGAGACGACAGCTTCGTCGGTGTAACCGAGGATGCCTTTGAGTTCGCCTTCGCTGGCTTCTTTCATGGCGGCGCAGATCTCTTCGTAGCTGGCTTCGGTGTTGAGTTCGCAGGTCAGGTCAACGAAAGAAACGTCGCTGGTGGGGACGCGGACAGACATACCGGTAAGTTTGCCGTTGAGTTCGGGGAGAACTTTACCGACAGCTTTGGCAGCACCGGTGCTGGACGGAATCATGTTCTCGAGGATACCACGGCCGCCGCGCCAATCTTTCTTGGAGGGACCGTCAACGGTTTTCTGGGTGGCGGTAGCAGCGTGGATGGTGGTCATCAGACCGCGTTTGATACCGAATTTGTCATTCAGAACTTTGCTGATCGGGGCCAGACAGTTGGTGGTGCAGCTGGCATTGGAAATGATGTCCTGACCGGCATAGGTTTTGTCGTTGACACCATAGACGAACATCGGAGTGGCGTCTTTGGAAGGAGCAGACATGATGACTTTTTTGGCACCGGCTTCGATGTGTTTGCGGGCTTTGGCATCTTCGAGGAAGAGACCGGTGGATTCGACGACGACATCGGCACCGACTTCGTTCCATTTCAGATTGGCGGGATCCATTTCAGCGGTCAGGCGGATTTTTTTGCCATCGACGATGAGGTTGCTGCCTTCGACTTTGATGTCATGGTTGAAAATACCATGGACTGAGTCATATTTCAGCATGTAGGCAAGATAATCCGGCTCGAGCAGGTCGTTGATACCGACGATCTCGATGTCATTGCTGAAGTTCTCGATTGCTGCGCGGAAGACCATACGGCCGATTCTTCCGAAACCATTGATGCCGACCTTAATCATTTGCACCAACTCCTTTATAGTTTGATTTTTTACTTTTATCAGCGTCATGACTGCTATGACGCCTTTGCTTACTACAGTTCTATAAATATACATCCAAAGGACTTAAAAGTCAAGGGAAGTAATTCAAAAAGAGACAAAAGAATCACTTGTACTGGAAACTTGATTTTAAAATACTTTTGAAGTATATTATGGTCTGATTGTATCGGCCGGACTTTTACTCTCACGGACAATGAGTGATCTGTTGTGGATGCATGAACATCACTAATATTATATTTTACAGTAGTTTAAATATATAGTAGCAGTGGACGGAAAAAATGTAAACAACTTATACAAATTGTTGATACTCTAAAATGTGTCAACTTAACAAAGCCGTTAATAACCGTGATAATCAACGGTAAGAAAATGGTTAATCAAAAACAGTGAACAGAAAATTTTCAAAGATTTTACAACTTATTTACAGGGTTGTTATCATATAGCCGGAAAGATCTCTTTATTATGCTTGATCCGTTGGAAATAATCAACTTTTTCTACTCTCCGGAAGATCCAGCCCGGGAGATATTGCTTCTGCACAGCACCCAGGTGAGGAACAAGGCTCTCTTTCTTTCCCGGGGGATTCCCGGAATAGATCTGGAGACGGTCAGTATTGGAGCGATGCTTCACGATATCGGTATCCGATTCTGCAATGCTCCGGATATCGGGTGTTACGGGGAGGAAGATTATCTGCTTCACGGCATACTCGGTGCGGAAAATCTGCGTGCTTTTAAAAATATTGAGGGTATGGAAAAATTTGCCCGTATCTGTGAGAGGCACACCGGCAGCGGAATAACCGCTTTGGAAATAAGAGAAAGAGCTTTGCCGTTGCCGGAAAGAGATCTCGTCCCGGAAACGATCGAGGAAAAAGTGATCTGTCTGGCAGATAAATTTTTTTCAAAATCCGGAGATATGGCGGAAAAAACTATCCCGCAGATAAGAAAACAGATGGAAAAATTCGGTCAGGATACGCTGTGCCGCTTTGATGACCTCTGCCGGGAATTCAAAATCAATATTATAAGTTGAAATTATGATCAGAAAATCAATGACCGGCGGTTCGCCGTGGAAACATATATTAAGTTTTTCTTTTCCGATCCTGGCAGGTGCTTTGCTCCAGCAGCTTTATAATACTGCCGATACGATCATCGTGGGAAACTTTGTCGGTGAGAATGCTCTGGCAGCAGTCGGCACCACCAATACGCTGGCATTTCTTTTTCTGTCGGCGGCGATCGGTTTTTCTGCCGGAAACGGGGTACTGGTTTCCCAGCACTTCGGAGCCGGGAATGAAAAAATGGTCAGGAAGAATGCTTCCACCGGTATTCTTCTTCTGCTCGGTCTGGGTCTGCTGCTCTCTGTAACTGCAATATTATTAACCCGGTGGGCTTATACGCACTTTGTGGCAGTTCCGCCGGAAATTCTGGAAGATACTATACTTTATTTTCAGATCTATTCTGCCGGATTGTTTTTTCAATTCGGCTACAATATTCTTTCTGCAGTCCTCCGTGCCATAGGAGACAGTGCGGCAACACTCTATTTTCTTTTGATTGCTTCGGTGATAAATGTTGGCTTTGATCTTTTGTTTATTGCCGTATTCCACTGGGGAGTGGCAGGAGCAGCGGCTGCAACCGGTATAGCCCAGGCACTTTCGATGGCAGCTGCATATTATTATATGGTAAGGAAGTATCCGGTTTTCCGTTACCGGCTCAAAGAATTTACCTGGGATAACCGGATCGCTCTGGATACTTTGATCATGGGTTTTCCCATTACGGTACAACTGATGATAGTCTCTTTGGGATTGACTATGGTGCAGCGGGTGGTCAACAGTTTCGGAAAAGTTATGACGGCATCTTTTGCAGTCGGTCAGAGGATCGAAATGTATTTGCATTTGCCCTGCAATGCTTTACAGGCGACACTTGCCACTTACACCGGACAGAATATCGGTGCCTGCCGGATGGACAGGGTGAAAAAAGGTGCCGGTCAGGGAGTTTTGATTTCGCTGCTGCTGACGGCATTTATTTCATTTTTCGTCTGGTTTTATGCCGGAGAGATCATCCGGATGTTCGGTTTGAGTGACCAATCAGCATCATTATGTGTAAGACACTTGAAAGCAGTTGCTTTGACCAATGTTATTTTGTCTTCTTATGTACCTTTGATCGGAGTATTTCAGGGTGCAAAACATCCGGTATTTGCGGTTTTCATTGCTTTTGGAGCATTGGCGGTGCGGGTGATAGTTACTTATTGGTTCAAAGACGGAGCATTTTTCGGCAGTTCCATTGTCTGGTGGAACAGTCTTTTCGGATTCTGTACCGGCTGTCTGATAACCTGGCTCTTTTATTTAAGCGGCATGTGGCAGAAAAATTGTTCCGTAACCGGCAAATGAAAACAAAAAAGTGTAATTTTTCCGTTTTTTCAGTGGAAATATTTATTTTACGGGTGTATTTTATTACGTGTATTGTATTATATTATCTGAAAAAAGGTAAAAAATGAAAATAATTGCCGTCTTGTCTGTACTTTTTGCTGTGTTGTCAGTTTGTGCAGAACCGATTCTTGCCACCGGATATGTCCGCGGAAAAGGCAGAACCACTCTGAAAAATAAATATTCAGCTTATGTGAGCAAAGTAAATATTTATTCTCATACAAGAGTGAAAAAAGGCGATGTTATTCTGGAATATGACGATCTGGAGATCCGTACCAAAATTGATAAGAAAAAACTGGAAATAGCTGAACAGGAACAGACTGTGGAGCTGAAAAAAGTCGCTCTCAAAATAACTGAATTAAATCCGCTTCCCTCTGAATACCGCAATCTGAACTGGAAATACCGTACTTCAGAAGCACGTTTCAAACGTTTTGCCCGTGAATTTGAAGTTTATTCCCGGCTCTATGCCAATAAAGCTGTTGCCGATGTCGATCTCTGGGAAAAAGAGCAGAATAAGACCAATTATGAAGCTGAACTTGCTTCACTTAACAGCGATATGAAAATCGTTAAAAAAGGTCTTGCCGATCTTTATGTAAAGCGGGCAAAAACTGAACTTGCCGAGGCTGAGTTGACCCTCGCCAAACTGAAAAAAGAACTTGAACTTCTGGAAGAAGAAAGAAAATATTACCGCATCGTTGCTCCTTACGACGGTGTTTGCATCACTGATTCAGATACAGTTAACGGATATTACACCTCCGGAACTACGGCAGCATCGGTTCACCGGGACGAAAAGAAAAAAGTTTACGCTTATGTCAGAGAAAAAGATCTGCCGCTTCTTACTGAAGGAAAAACTTACCGCTTTTTGAGCAACCAATACGGTTATGAGTCAAAACTCTGTTTTGAGTTGAAACTTTATGAGGTCGATACCTCAAGAAAAGTTTACGGCAATGAAACTTTCTTTCAGGCAAAATTCCATGTCGTAACTGAGCCGGAACCTTTGCGTATAGATTCACTCGGTTCCGTAGTGTTGGCTGAAAAATATCATTAATTATTACATAAATCAAGGAGTAACAAAGAATGAAGAAATTCAATCTGATCGCCGGTGCAATGCTTTTTGCATCAACTTTGCTTGCCGGAACTTTCGCAGAAGACTTTCAGAAAGCTGAAAAATGGATCAATAAAAAGTATCCGGAAAATTCGGCAGACAGAAAAATGCAGACCAGCCGGCTCTACCGGATCAAAAACAGCAACCTCAGTGAAAGCCAGAAAAGTGATATTCTCCATAAACAGTACTTTATGGCATTCGTTCAGGTTTGGGAATTGGAAATGGAAGCAGCAAAAAATCAGAAAGTTACTTTCAGTGCCGATAACAAAACCCTGCTGAAGTGTCCCACAACCGTCAAATCACTGGTCGTTCCATCCTGTGTTACCAAAATCGCTGACGGAGCATTTTTCGGCTGCCAGAATCTCAGCAGCATCACTATTCCCAAAAGTGTGACTTCCATCGGTGACAGAGCTTTTTCTGCTTGCGGTTTGACAAATATCGTTATTCCGGACAGTGTTAAAACCATCGGTAAAGAAGCCTTTGCCGGTTGTGTGAAACTTACTTCTGTTACTCTCCCGGCTGATATTACTGTGATCAGACAGAAAACTTTTTCCAGCTGCGACAGCTTGTCTGCCATCGTTCTTCCCGGTAAAATCACCGCCATCGAAGATATGGCATTTTATGATTGCAAAACTCTGACCGATGTGAAAATTGCCAACGGTGTTAAAACCATCGGTAAACAGGCATTTGAAAAATGTATCAATCTGCCCTCGATCGATCTGCCCGAAACTGTCGTTTCCATCGGTAAAAAAGCATTTTTTGAGTGTTACAGACTTGCCGGTATCCTTATTCCTTCAAAGGTTTCAGTTATTACTGAATCTCTCTTTGCCGATTGCCGCAATTTGAACAGCGTCGGTTTGTCCGATAATGTTAAAGTCATTGAAAAAGAAGCTTTTCTCAATTGCCGCAGTTTGAGCGGTATCATTCTGCCGGACAGCATCGAAACTATCGGTTTCATGGCTTTTGCCAACAGCGGTCTGCAGAATATCACCATCCCCGGTTCCGTGAAAAAAATGGAGAAAGCAGCATTCTCCGACTGCAAAAGTCTGGCAAGTGTCAATATCATGCCCGGAGTTACTTATGTCGGTGAACAGGCATTTTTCGGATGCAATAATCTTTCCTCTATCTCTTTGCCGGATACTTTGAAAACTATCGGTAAAGAGGCTTTTACCGGATACAACAAGCTTACCACTGTCATCATCCCAAAAGGTGTTACCCTCATTGATTACGGTGCTTTCGGCTGGTGCAGCAATATGATCGATGTCGTTATCCCCGATACCGTGGAAACTATCGGCGGTAAAGCTTTCGCTGAATGCAGAAAACTCTCATATATCAATATTCCCAACAGCGTAACTGAAATCGGTATCAGTGCTTTCAGCGGAGTTCCTGAAGTCAGAGTGGCAAACGATCATCCGGTATTTTTTGTTGACGAAAATAAAGCACTGCTCAATGTTGTTAAGGGAGCTGTTGTTTATCTTCCCTATAACTTCCAGGGCAGCTACCGGGTTCCCGATGGTACTGTCGCTGTTGATGACGGTGCTTTTGAGAAGTGCGAAAATCTTACCGAAGTTATCATCCCGGAAACAGTTACTTCAATCGGATGGGTCGCTTTCCACGATTGCAAAAATCTCACAAAAGTTGTTTTCCCTGCCACGATTGATTCCATCGGTCTTATGGCTTTTGCCGGTTGCGAAAAATTGAATTCCGTAACCATCCCCAAGAATGCCAAAGTTGAAAAGGATGCTTTCCCTGCCAACTGCAAAGTAACCCGCAAATAACTTACTTTTCTTTTTGCGAAAAAAGAAAAGTAAGCAAAAGAAAAACGGGAAGTCGCGCCCTTCGCTTCGCTGGGGCTTGATCGGACGCTTTTTGAAAAAGCTTAGCAAAACTCCGGTTTGATTCGACTCAGCAAGTAAGCAAAAGAAAAACGGGAAGTCGCGCCCTTCGCTTCGCTGGGGCTTGATCGTTTTTGTGAAGCAATATGAGCAGATGCCGGGTTTTGCAAGGAGCAAATGAGTGAGCATACTATGTATGTGATCGAATTTGCGACGACCGCAAGGCCCGGGATATGCTATAGTGCAAAACAAAAGACGCTTTTTGAAAAATTGCTTGGCAAAACTCCGGTTTGGTTCGACTCAGCAAGTAAGCAAAAGAAAAACGGGAAGTCGTACCCTTCGTTTCGCTGGGGCTTGATCGGACGGGCTGTGAAGTACAGTCTGCACGGCTCATGCATCCTCGCCCCTGTGCCTATCCGGATTATGCGGCCTATCCGGCCTATTGCCCCAACTCCACCCGGCGGTCTGCAGATCGCTACGCTGACTGCCTGCGGTACGGAACGGATTTTTACGGACACTTACGGACAGCTCCGGGGATAGCCGGCAGTCTGCGGTGGTTTTGCTCCATACCCCCACGGCCTTACTGTTAGTTACTGCGACCAACGGAAGCAGAAGTACTCCGCTTTTCTTGAAAAGAGGAGGGGTACAGAGAGGGCAAAATTTTTTATTTTTTTCAGCAGTTTGCATTTTCTGTCCTCCGGCAGATCATAAACTTGACAAAACAGGGTAAATGGTGTATATTTACAGTGAATATTTTATGCAGTTAACAACATCGTCAAAAAAGGTTTATTTATGCCGGTAACATTGCAGCAGCTTGCCGATCAACTCAAAGTGAGCCGGATGACCGTTTACCGGGTGCTTAACGGCAAGGCAAGCGGTCAGGTTTCCGAGGAGTTGAAAAAACGGATTCTTGATGCCGCTTCCCGGATGAATTACTCCAACGGCAAAAATATCCCTCAGCTGTCCCGGCAGATGAATGTTGCCAGCTGCCGTCCGATAGTCGATAAAATATATATTCTGCTGCCAAGTCTGGGAGCAGTAAGCCATCCGGAGCAGTCCGGAGAATACAACGATGAAGTCATACACGGCATAATGAATGCCGTTTCCGCCCTGCACATCCGGGCTGAATTGATCCCTGTTTCCGAAAGCAATGATCCCATGTCGATCAAGTGGTCGTGGCTGAACGAATTGAATGAAAATTCCCGTATCATCGTTTCCGGACCGTGGTTTTTCATCCCGATGCTGGAACTTGCCGCCCGCAACTGCCGGGTATCTCTGCTTTTGACAGACGGTTTCTGGCGCAGCCGCATAGCTCCTCTGCTCAACAACAATTTCGCAGTTTTCACCAGCTGCGACAAAGACGGTATCGTTGAATTGACCAATCGGTTGCTGGCCGCCGGATGCCGCAGGATCGCTATTACACTGAATGAAACTTTTGCCGATGAGCCGAATCATCCGGTGATCCACGGCTACGATCAGGCGTTGAAATCCGCCGGTATCGAATACCGCCGGCTGATCCGTTTCGATGCGGCAAAAATGGTCGAAGCAGTAAAAAAAGCTTGGGAAGAAGAGCCTTTTGACGGTCTTATCGCTCATGTTTTTTCCGGCAGGATCACCGGCAATCCCCCCTCATTCAATGCCTTTCTCGGCTTGCCGGAGACGGTGAAAATCGCCTGCACCAACGGTATTATTGCCGACAGATTCCAATTCCAGCCGATATCGCTGGTGCGGCCGTTGGCAAAGATGACTTTTGATGCAGTCAGCACCCTGATATCTGCCGACTTTACCGGCGGAGAAAGACTTTATCCCTGCGAAATCATCAATCCGGAAAATATTTGAGGAAATATTATGGAAAATTTGATCTTCTTTTGTGCCCATCCGGATGATATTATCGGTTGTGCCGGTCTGGTTCTGCTTGCCCGTGAAAGATTCAATTGCCACCTTGTCGATTTTACCTCCGGCGAACATCTCCGGGAAGGAGTGCCTTACGGTGAGCTTGCCGACCGGCGGAAAAAAGAGGAATCAGCAGCATGTGCCATCGCCGGAATAACCCCTCACTTCATGGGAATACCGCAAACCGAAGCATTCGCTGACCGGGACAAGTGTGAAGAATTTGCCCGGATTTTTCAGGAATTGTCTCCCAAAGCGATATTCACACATTATCCGGTGGATATTCACCCTGACCATGTTATGACTGCGGCTGTTGCGATGAAAACCCGGCATCTGATCGACCATAATTGTGAATTGTATTTTTTTGAAGAGACTTTTCAAACAAAATCTTTTCTTCCGGCTTACACCATTGATATCACTCCGGTAATGAAAGAAAAACTGGCGATGATTGACTGCTACACTTCGCAGGATCCGGAATCTCTCAAACGCAGTCAGCTTATGGATGATGCTTTCCGCGGCAGCCGGATAAACGTGTCATACGCCGAGCGTTATGCGGTCTTTGCTCCTTACCGTAATGGCGTGCTGGATGGATTCAACTCTGATTCCGGGGAAGTTTTTTCGCTGTAGATTTGCCGAATTCCGGGATCTGATCTGCCATCAGTACCATCCCGCCGGTACGCAATGTCCTGCCGGAATCCCAGATGCGGTGAAAAGCTTTGCGGATGCTGTTGTCTGCCGGAAAATCCTTTTTATCACCGTCAACTTTGCCGAAAACAAAAAACATGCCGCTTTGCGGATGCAAATCAAAGCAGTAAAGATAAACTTCTTTCTGAAATGCGGCGATATTGGAGTCCGGCAGCTCCTTCTGCCAGTCCGGATTTAATATCCATGAAGTGCAGACAAAAGCTTTGACCTGCCGGTGAAAAAAGGTTTTGAAAAAATAAACCGCTTCTTCCAGAGATGCCTTGATGATCTCCAGGGTCATTCCGCCTCCGCCGGGGATATGGATATCCGGCACCAGATCTCCGTCAACGATGGCAGGAGACCACTCTTTGCGATCCAGTACGGTTAATTTTCTTTCGATCCGGGTACTCTGCCGGTCGATAACATTGCCGCAAACTTTGCCGTTGCTGTCGCTGAAACTTGGCTGCCATACCCCATCTTTATCCGCTTCTGCGGTACGTTCACCGTCAGGAGAGATCAGCCATGACGGGGGAGCGAACATCAGCAGTTCCCCTTGGGAATTGCGGTAAAGCGGCAATTCCGGCATTATCCGGTCATGGAGTTGATATTCAAATCTGCCGATCCGGAAAATTTTGCCGTCAAGACTGTAACGCAGCCAGTAAAGCTGCCGGTAATACATGCCGAAACAGCCTTTGTTCCGGAAATAAATATCGGTCGTACCGCATGCCCAGGTGAATACTGCTGCCTGCGAATATTTTTCCGGAATGCCCAGTTTCATGTGAGCGGCACGGATCGCCGGATAAATGGCAAAAGCGACCAGCACTGCCGGAACTCCGGAATTTTCTTTAAGCAGTGCCGCTGCTTCGGGAATATCGGTGCTTGGCGAAACTTCCCGGTTAATTGTCAAATCATACAGGAAATTGCAATACGCCCGCAAAGCCGGAGAATTACGGGCAATTTCACAAACTTCAGCAACAGCCTTTTCCGCCTGAAGCAGGCGATTTTCCGGCAAACTGGTCAAATTTTTGCAGCGATCGAAAAAACCGACTGTCAGAAATTCCGGCAAACTGTCATTTCCGGAATACAGTTCACGGTTTTTCCCCGCCTTTTCTTTTTCCTCCGCCGTGAAAGACAGCAGCGTACAAAGCCGGTCAAACTCCATCATTTTTCAATTATCACTGAAGTCAAAAATGGAGAGTTTTTCTGCAATGAATTCCTCCACATCGCTCCACTGATACTGCCGGAAAAATTCTCTGGTATCAATTTCCCACTGCTTCAGCTCATTCTGCAAAGTTTCCACCGGGGTGATGTAATACTTTTTATAAGACGGATAATCGGCATCCAGAAACTTTCTGGTCGCTTTGACGCACCGTTTACCATAAACAATGCCCTGATAACTTTTCTCCATCCGCTGAAATTGCAGGGCAAGCACCTGCCATTTCCGCCACTGTTCCCAGACCTCACCGGATTCAACGGGCAAAGTGGCGGCAGTTTTTTCCAATTGGGCAAGCTCATGCGGCCAGTTGTGGAAGATCGCCGGAGTCAACTCATTGACGAAATCAAAAACCGGATTTTTCTGCCACTTTTCCGAACTTCCGGCGGCGGCAAAAACCGGAGCCAGTGATGCCCACGGTGAATAAAGATTCCACAGACTGCCTGGACGTCCCCAGGTGGTATGGATGACATTGAGACCGGAATCATTCCATCTTTCCGCATTGCTTATCCGGGAACCCGGCGGATTCTGCAAACGCCACCAATGCTCGTAAGATCCGCACTGCAGAGCAGAAGCCCCCCAGACCTCCAAACCGGTATTTTTCAGCTGTTCAAGATATTGGATCTTGCCGTACTCCCAGTCCACCAGGATCGTTTCTTTCGGCAGAGATTCCGCCAGAAAAACCCTCTCATCCCGCCAGAACATATCCGCCCAGATCATCGGACGCACACCTTTGGCAACAACATACCGGCAAATATCGGAAATAAAATCCACATATCCGCCCATTCTGCCGCGGACAGGATCATTTTCGGCGGCTTTTTTGCACTCCGGACAACTGCCGAGATACCAGGTCTCATCGGCACCGATGTGCAGAAATTCAGAGGGATGCAGCTGCAATACTTCATCGACAAAACTTTTGATTTTTTCAGCGGCTTCCGGTTTCAAAGGACAAACTTCGTCGATGTACTCACCTTCCCGCAGATAAGCATACTGCTCTTTGGCAAGAGCCCACTCCAGATGGCCGAGGGACTGCATAAGGGGGATGGTTTGCAAGCCGAGTTCTCCGGCGTAATCGAGCAATTCCCGGATATCATCTTTGGTAAAATGTTCTCTGGCAGTGCCCGGCCAGCAATCCCATTTGATCCGGCAGTCATATTCCAGAACCAGTCCGTCATAGCCGCACTGTTTGAAAAATTTGATATACTCTTTGAATTTTTCTTTCGAGGGCAGCAGCCCCTTGAAGTCGAGATGAAGAAAACGTTTCATTTTCAAAATCCTATTTCTATAAAGTTAACTTTTGAATACAATGAACGGTCATGGAAAAGTTTTTCCGCCGATTGAGAACCGAAAAATGCAAAACAGATATTGTTTTCAAGGATGAATTCTCCATTGCTTACGGAGTTTTCCTGCTTCAATATCTGCCGGGGAGCAAATTTACCTTTGCTGTTTTCCACCCGGACGTGGCATACACCGACACCGCCGTAACCGGAAGCTCCGATCCGGACAGCTTCAGGAACTTTGTCATCGGGAATGGAAAAGGTGCAGTCAATAAGACACTGATCACCGAGCTTGATCACCGACGGCGAAAGTACGGTATGATATTCCCCATCATATTTCAGGGAAATCTGCAATTTTTCCGCTCCGTATCCGGTGATATTCATTATTCTCACATGGAGCATTCCCTGTTGATCGATTTTCCCGGCAAAATTTTTCACACTGCTGCTCCACTGGTCAAAATTTTCTTTGAACCAGACACAATCCTCCTCCCGGCGGTAGGTGCGGCACATCTGATATTGGTGTTGAGCTACGGCATCCAATTCTTCCAGCAATTTGCCGAAATCCTCATGTTTCTGGCGGTTGCACGCCTGATATCCGGCTCTGGTTGTCCGGTAATGAAGTTCTTTGAGTTTGCAGTCATCAATGATGGCATCGAGGATCGCACCGGCATTGATGCCGCGGACTTTACCGCGGAATTTCTCCAGGATTTTTCCGAGAGTTGTCAGCGAATACATCCGGCAGTTATCCGGCCCGTAGAAAGAGTGGATACGCAGAAATCTCTCCGGCAGCACCGGAGTTCTTTCAATGGCGGATGAGTACTGCATCAATGCGGCTGCCAATTCCGGGTCATTGCAGTTGAAAAGGTATTCAACGGCTTCGGCAAAAGCGGCCTCCGGAGCAACTTCCGGATTGCTGTACAACCTCCCGGCGGCAGAGAGCAGCGGGAAGAATTTGAAAAGCAGAGCATCCTGCTTGACCCAGGAGGTGACCAGAACTCCCATAGCATTGCCGCAGGAAAGCAGGAAACGGTTGGTCGAATCAATATTGCCCCAGCGGAAGTCTGCCGGACCGCCAAGCCAGTCAAAGCCGTATTCGGCATAGAGTGCCGCACGGTCTTCAATATCCATCTGGGCAAAGTGGCCGAGATAATTTTTTACATTATCCTGATACTGCCAGCAGACCATGATGATATCCCGGGGCATTTCCGGCAGTATGTGGGTGTACAATTCAAACATGTCATCCCACATCATCATCCTTTTACCCAGCTTGTTTACGGTGAAATCCCGGCAGAAAGTGAAAAAATCCCGGAAAATATTCTCCTCATCCCGGAAAGCGGCGGCTTTTTTCCGGCAGAGTGAGCAGAAACCGATCTCCCATGCCTCATCGCCGCCCAAATGGAGATATTCCGAGGGGAACAATTCACTTACTTCGGTAACATATTTCTCCACCAGTTCTCTGGTTTCCGGCAATGATGGACAGAGGACGACATTGCGTTTGCCGCCGAAACGGTCGGTATTTCCCTCTCTCATCTCTCCGAGGTGGAGATATCCGGCTCTTTCCAGGACATGCTCGGCGTGGCCCAAAGTGGCAAGTCCGGGGATGATACTGATATTTCTGGCGGCGGCATAATTGACGATACTCCGGATCTCATCTTTGGAATAACCCTGATTTTCACCGGGATCGAAGACGGTGGTTCTCACCCTCCACTCCAAATAGAGAAAGAGGGTGTTGTAACCGCTGTCAGCGATCATATCAATAAAGTTGCAGATGAATTCCAGCTTTTCCATCTGTCGTGCAAGATCGAGCTGCACGGCTCTTATTTTATAAACGTCACTCATGATTTGCAATACCATTTTTCAGTGGTGGAAACATCCACTGTATCGGATGATAATATAGTTCTTACTTGTGCAAAAAACAACTGTTGTAAAAAAATTTCACTTCATTTACCGGAAATTTCCAACAGGGCGAAGCTGTGATGCTTCAGAGACAGCTGCACTTTGCCGTTGACGATTTTCACTCCTGATACTCCGAAGTCCCCCAGATCTGTTGGCGTACGGAAGTGAGGCAGTTTTTTATCTTTTATCATCTGTATCAAGCTCTCATATTCCGGATCAGGAGCATTGAGCAGATCCACTGCCCTGTCAGGAGTGAAACCAAGTTTCCCGGGGTCAAAACTGACGGTGAAACTCTGATCGGCATGGGCTTTACCGGCATGGGCGATGACCGCAAGGATCTTCTTTTCTCCCGGCTTCTGATAGAAGCTCACATAAATGTCTTCCGCTCCGCTGACCCGGGCGTAATTTCTCCAGTAGCCGTTGAATTCACTGGCAGGAACTCCGAATTTATCATAGATACGCACGATCTTATTGATCAGGCCGTAGTGGGAACGGTGAGCGGAAATGATCGTATTATGGATCAATGTCCCGGCAAGAGCAGCTTTTGTGACCCGGAATACATAGAGCTGTCCGGGTTCTTTACCGCCGCCATACTGCTTGGAAAGTACGTCATTGGGGAAATAGGCACTGTTGGTCACGCCGAAAGGCATGGAACTCAATTCACCGGCGAACATGGGCAATTCGTAGGTATCAAGAATATCTTTACCGTTGTGCATGATCGAACTGCTTCCCTGACGGATGTGTTCACCATTGAATAAATGGGTTACAAAACTCATTTCCGGCATCCGCAGATAGTCGGTATTATGCAGGACTATTTTCGGATCTTTGATGCCGAGATCGAGCTGGAGCAGCATAAGTTTGCGGTAAAATTCCCGCATTGCCATGATCGGAACCCGCTGATAACAGCCGTGCTGATGGTTGTTGCACTGGACGACCACGCCGAAGTCAAAATAGATTCCGCCGTAAGGGAGCTGTTTGAGCATTGATGCACACTTCCAGAGGTAGAAATCTGCACTGGAGGAGACCGGGCAGCAATCGTACATGAGATATTTCACGCCGCCGGAGGTGTAATCCTGAACCCAATGCGGTTCAACAGCCCACTCTTTGTAATAGGCGGTCATTTCCGGATATTCAGTGGAGATAAAGCAGTTGCAGATGTATGAAACAGGGATGCCGCCGTTGGCGATGGTATCTTGCACAGCCTGTTTCCGGCTTTTGACGGCGATGGATTCCGCTGGAGTCGGCAGATCACCGAAAGGTGCTCCGAGGTTGCCGCCGGATATCAGAATGGTCTCCACGGTTGGGATTCTGCCATGCTGATTGAGCGGTACGGCATGCCGGGAGGAGAAAAGATCAAGCGGATAATTTTTGCTCAACGGGCGTACCGGAGTGGCGATGAAACCGAATTCGACTTCCATAACTTTACCGGGTTTGACATCTTTTCCAAGATTGACGGTGAGGATCACAGCACCGTCTTTCTTTTCCAGAATATATGATTCATCAACAGGTGAATTCCAGAAGTAGCGGCTTTCAGCGAAAAAGCTCAATCCCTTTTCCTGCATTCCCAGCCAGATGGAGGGGTAGAATTTCATCTCTTTTTTACCGTTTTTCACCCAGTCGGTCAATTTGTTTCCCCAGGCACCGGTATTGGCGGAAGCGTGGATGAATGTTGCCATATTTTCCGGCATTCTGATCGAGAGGGTCAGCGTTTTGAGCTGTCTGGCGGCGGTCAGACGCACCCGGTTGAATTGAGTTCCGTCATATTCCAGAAAACCATCGACTTCAGCGGAGAAATCATCATTTCCGCCGGCAGCGATGAAATCCATCCGGTGCGGTTTACTGCTTTTGACGGTGAATTTTGCCGGAACGATACTTTTCCCGTTACCGGACAAGACGATCGGTTCAAGGAGCAGATCTTCTTTGAGAGCGTTGATCTGTGCAGGAAAAAAGGAGTTCTGCCAGCGGTAATTGCGGCCGTAAAGAGAAGCAGTTATACCGTTGCTCTCCTGTTGGTAGGTAATGGGAGTAAACGGCGGGATTATCCGGGTGGTATCAAAGGAGAGTTTCTCCCATTCACCGATGCCGGGGTAAAAGAATTCACTGCTGTTTACGGCTTCTGTGCCTTTGTAAAGAGTCGCCCGGTAGGTTCCGGCAGGCATGGTACGGGGGAAGTTAAGGAGATATTTTGCGGAATCAGCTTTGAATTCTTTGCAGATTTTGCCGTCAGGAGCAGAAATTTTCATGGAAAATCCCTTCCCGGCAAGAGCGGCAAGTTTGGCTGTTTTGAAAGAAAATTCAACCTTTTCCCGCAAAAAGTTGCAGTTGATGTCAAAGAGACGGTCGTTGAGTTTGAAAGGGATTGTCTGCTGAAGCAACAGTTTTTTACCGGCACTGAAACGGAAAAGCAAAGTGTCATATCCGGGATTTTCAATATTCATCGGCAGAGTGATCGCTGTAATTTTTGCCGGAGCAAGGGAAATTTCCCGGTTGGCGACAGGCACCGGAGCAGCAGTACCATCCCGGCGGATCATCTCAACAGAATAATTCACCTTGCCTCCGTCAACGGAAAGAAATTGCAGTTCCTGCTGGTAATTTCCCTCATTGGGATCAGTTTGACTTATCAACCGCATAACCGGGGTTTTGCCGGTGAAGTGCATGGTTCCGTATTCTTCGATTTTGCCGTACCCGCTGTCGGTGAGCGAGGAGTGCGTGGATACTTCATCCAAATACCAGGAACGGCAGAAGTTGAACGGCAGATCTCCGGCAGGAGGTGCATCCAGACCGAGAGTTTTCCATGGGATAACCACTTCCCCCTGCCACAAAACTGTATCGTCGATCCGCATTTTATTGCTGGTTTTGTAACTCCATGTGCCATTCCATGACCCGTTGTCCGGACGGCTTTCAGTGGAACCTCCGGCGTAGTTGCCGCCGAAACGGTAACGGATGCCGTTGACAAGGATGTAAAATTCAAAGGATTCGGAGCCGAAAACTTCCGGTTCCCGGTCGGCAGTACGGGTGTCGCCGCCGAGGATGATGGCTCTGGGCGGGAAAATGGTTTCGATTCCGATGTAGAGATTGTCCCGGTCATAGGCGGCAAGCATCCGGTGTGGCGGCAGTTTGGCGGTATTTTCCGGATTGATCGCATGACGGACGGTCAGCAGAGAAGCGGCATACTGCCAGATGGTTTCATTCAATTCGCCGTCAAGGGCAGGAACTTTGCCGATAACTTGCGGGACAGTGAGCAAATCCCGGAATTCATCCCGGAAATTTATTTTTTTTTTGCCGCAGGATTCTGCGACTTCAAGGGGGGTAAGCACATGGTCGTAAACTTTAAGATTGGCAATGCCCCAACCATTGGCTTCTGCCGGTTTACGGACGTACCAGCCATCCTTGAATTCCCCGATCCTCAACCGGTTGGGAGCGACCATCGGAGTGGGCTGTTTGACTTCATTGATCAGGACTCCGTCAAGGTAACAGCGGAAAATACCTTCGCCGTAAGAAAGAGCGACATAATGCTCTTTGCCGTATTCCAGAGCCGCCGGCTTGTTGAAGTAGTGACTTTTGACCATATCGGTGTAGGAGAAGTAAAGATTCCGGGTCTGATTGGCAACGTCAATGCCGCAGATCAGCCGTCCTTTACCGCGGATGGTTATCATCGAATAACGTTTGGAATTACTCCCGGCAGGTTTGTCCAATTTGATTTTGGCGATGACCGTACCGGATTCGCCAAGCATTTTTTCGCAGTTAATGGTAAAGGCATCTTTGCCGAGCATCCGGAATCCGTCAACAGTTGCGGCTGCCGGGACAATGACTTTGCCGTCAGTTTCAACGGCTTTGCCGGTGGAAAAATCAGCATTCAAAGTCTCTGCTGCAATAAGAGCGGCAGAGAAAAGCAAGAGAAGTAAAAGGGAAATTTTTTTCATGATGTGTATATGCTCCTTTATATAAATTACTTTTTGGGACTCCATATCGGACGGTTGGTATCGTTTTTGAATACCGTCAGATAAGGATTGTCGGCAGTGGAATAACCGTAACGGTCAACTTTGCAGCCGGTTGGGATGTTTTCCACATGGTAATCGGCAAAGAGGACGTTGGCAGAGAATCCGCCGTGCCTGCCGTCAACCTGACCGTGATAAGCACCGCTGGCAATAAAACCGTCGGTAACGATATAATATCCGTCGTTTTTATTCATGATGTAATAACTGTCAACGAGAGTGACCATTGAGGATGGATTTTTTATATCGATGTAGCGTTTGTGATAGTTGTTCGGGTCGCTTGTACTGGCAGCATTGTCATAACTGGCGTAGTTGGTGTTGATTCCGAAGTGTGTTTTATCCCATCCGGTGGATACTTGAGAGGAAGTGAAAGTCGGACAGCGGAAAAAATCACGGTCGAGATTGCAGCTGTTGGCGAGGATTTTGCTCCATGGATTCATGCCTCCGTTGTAAGTGACGCTGTATGGGATGAGCTGCTTATCGTGTTCATCATGATATTGGGTGAGTGAAAGTCCGAGCTGTTTGAGTTGATTGACGCAGCTGATGGTTCTTCCTCTTTCGCGGGCGGAATTAAGTGCAGGGAGCAGAATTGCTGCGAGAATGGCGATGATGGCAATGACTACGAGAAGTTCGATAAGAGTAAAACAGGCTGGTTTTACTATACTGCGGTGGAGTTGATGAAGTTTCATTCTGACATCCTTTCCCTTGTTAGTTTTACCGAAGTGCTGTTCCCCGGAACGTTACAGGAGAACGCCTTCGTGTAACGTTACGCACAACGTTACATATATTATACATCATTTTTTTTTATTTGTCAATAGTTTAATAAAAAAATGTGTAAAATATTTTTTGCAGAACTGGAACATAGATTGCAACTCCTGAAAATTTTTCATATTAATGTTTGTGTGGAGTCCATGGACGTATTGAGTGAATTTGGTTGCAGACGACTGAAGCTGGAAAAAAGTTAAATTTTTTCAGAAATTGCCTTGACAATCTTCCGGAAGCATGTTATATTAAGAAATGTTGTAAAGAGATGCGAGTGTAGCTCAGTTGGTAGAGCATCACGTTGCCAACGTGATTGTCGCCGGTTCGATCCCGGTCACTCGCTCCAAACTTTTCGACATAGAAATGTGGCAGGTTAGCTCAGTCGGTAGAGCAGGGGACTGAAAATCCCCGTGTCCCCAGTTCGATTCTGGGACCGGCCACCATTTTTTTTACCTTTTTTCTAAAGGCAAAAAAAATGAAGCCTGAAAAGGCTTCGATTCATGGCACGCAGTGCCGCTTCATATATTTTGATGCTTGACGAGCAAAGCTCGCAAGCACAAAATGTGCTTCATAATACCGCCTTTTCAGATGAAGCAGCTCCACTTTGTTCCGTTATGAAGCATTTGCTGTTCGCAAATATGAAGCACAAGCGGCACAAGACGCTTGTATAAAGAGGAATTGTTGAATAAAATCTACGCCAGTCAAACCGACTGGTTTTTTTGTTTTCTCCCCCAAGATTTACCCTCAAAAACCGCCTCATGCAGTGTCCGGGAAACTATCGTCCACACCAAAACCGTGTAAAGTAGCTCAGTTGCTCAGATTTTTCGGAAAGTACCTGTGTCATCTCCGATTTTTGACACAGTGCGTAACTTATTACAAATCAACGCTTATTTATTACAATATTCCCGGTAGTTTTCCCCAAGCCGCAATCCACACCGAAAATTTGAACAATCAGCAAAGTCAGAAATTGTTTCCATGCGGTGAAATGTTTGCAATATCGGTCTCCGCCTGACTTTTTGACGATTTTTCAAAACGATATCGGGG
>SUWD01000008.1 GCA_015061685.1 Lentisphaerota bacterium
CTATTGGATTGCTCCTGACGGGCTTGAAGCAGAACTCCCCAAAACTCCCAAGATGGAGAAAATTATAAAAAAGCTGCAAAAAAAAGAGGCTGCTGCGAAACATTAGGTTTTGCAACAGCCCCTTTTTCATTGAATTCCGTAAAAATTCCCATTAGAGAGATTGATAGCAGACAAATATCCCATTCGTCGCTAACTCATTATAAATCAATATTTAATGCACAAATAAAAACGGAACCAAATCTTTGAGACTCGATTCCGTACTTTTTACTAATAGTGGAGGTAAAAGTCGTTCCTCAAACCGAGCAAGAGGACAGCGCAATTCTGACCATCCTTTTTAAGGTAGTCATTTGATTTTTACTCCAAAATCATCAGGCAATTTTTCAGCATAAACACCTCCGTTTCGGAACAATATTCGGAATAATATCAAAACAAATTGACATTGTTCCGCATTTTTACGGAATTATTCCGCATCTCTACTTGACATTGTTCCGCAAGTGTGGTATAATATCTTTGTGAACAAAACTTTTCAGGAGATTTATTATGGCGGATATGATGAAGGTTAAAGATGCGGCAACTCTTTGGGGATTGACTCCCCGTCGGGTGTCTGAGCTGTGCAAGCAGGGGAAAATTGCCAATGCGCGCAAAGTCGGGAAAGCATGGATGATTCCTGCAAGCACTCCCAAACCGACCGATCAGCGTATTCGCAGCGGAGCTTATGCAAAAGTCGTTTTGCAAGAAAATCTGCCGCTTCCCATTGGCATTTCAGATTACCGTCTGGCTTCGACAGAATATTATTACATCGACAAAACTATGCTTATCAAGGATTTTCTTGATGAACGCCCGATGGTCTCTTTGTTCACCCGTCCCCGCCGTTTCGGAAAAACGCTCAATATGGATATGCTTCGTACCTTTTTTGAAAAAAGCGATGAAGATACTTCTATCTATTTCAGAAACAAAAAAATTTGGACGTGCGGGAAGAAATACCGTGATTATCAGGGTAAATATCCGGTGATTTTTGTCTCTTTCAAGGATGTCAAATGCGAAACGTGGCAAGACACCTACGGGAACATTTACAAACTGTTGCAGAAAGAATTTGAACGCCATCTTGAATTACTGGAAAGTCCAGCACTCAACGAATATGACAAGCAGAAAATAAAAGATTTTCTCTCCGGTAAAGCGGACGAAAACGATTGTATGGCGGCATTTGCGACCCTTTCTGAAATGCTTGACAAACACTACGGTATTGCTCCAATTATCATTGTCGATGAATACGACACCCCTATCCAGCAGGGATATATGCGTGGTTTTTATGATTCCGTCATCCGCTTTATGCGTAATCTTTTCTCCGGAGGCTTAAAGGATAACAAACATCTTTCTTACGGTTTTCTGACCGGAATTTTGCGTGTGGCAAAGGAAAGTATTTTCAGCGGCTTGAACAACCCTAAAATCAATACGATCCTTGAAAACAAATACAGTCAGTATTTCGGATTCACGCCGGATGAAGTCAAGGAAATGGCACGTTATTACAAGGCAGAAGATAAGTACGATGAAATTTGTGCCTGGTACGATGGATACCGCTTCGGCAAGTCGGAAATCTTCAATCCGTGGTCAGTCATCAACTATTTCAGCAACGAGTGCGAACCCAGAGCTTTCTGGCAATCCACCGGCAACAATGAGATCATCGGCGAAGTTCTGACCAATGCGGATGAGTCCATTTATGAAAAACTCAATCAATTGCTCCAGGGAAAATCCGTTTTGACTTACATCGACCCCAGTGTGATTTATCCGCAGATAAAGAACAATCCGTCATCAGTTTACAGTTTTCTGTTGGTGGCGGGATATTTGAAAATCACCAAGGTTGAACCGTCATTTAATGGTGACTTTATGTGCGAAGTTGCCTTGCCCAATAAAGAAATTGCCTACGTTTACAACAAGGAGATCCTGCAAACGTTGACCGATATTATTCCGCAATCCACCGCAATCAGCATTCAGGAAGCGATTTATTCCGGAAACAGCACCGCGTTGCAGAACCTGTTGCAAAAACTTCTGCTGGAATCGGTAAGCAATTTTGACACTGCTCATGAAAACTTCTATCACGGATTGGTTCTGGGGTTGTGCGTAATTTTAGATAATCGTTACGAAATCACCTCCAACCGTGAATCCGGCACAGGCAGATACGATATTGCCTTGACACCGAAAACCGGAAATCTGCCGGGTATCCTGATCGAATTGAAAGCAGCCAAAGACGCGTCCGCCGAACAGCTCAGTCAACTGGCACAGGACGCCTTGACCCAAATTGAAGAAAAGCAGTACGATACAACCATGAAAACCAGCAACATCTCCCCCATTTTCAAATACGGCGTTGCTTTTAGCGGAAAGAATGTGGAAATCTGCGTAGCAGAGGAGGGTAAATAATGGAAGAACAGTAACATTTACAAACAGAAAATGATGAAATTTTCAAAACATTTACTGCTGCAATAAAAACTGCCGCAGAAATGACCCATTGCTACAATCTCTTTCAATCCAAAAACAAAAAGATTGATGAAGTTTTATGCATGGATAACAAGGAAATCCTTTGGCAAACATTGCAAGACTATCTCAAAGAATACGGATCGTTTATCAATAACACCACTGTTATTACAGGAATTTACATTTATCAGGTCAGTATCGAGCAGTACAATGCCATGACAGTAGTTGACATAAAGCAGCAACTGGAAAGATTAAAACGCATCGTAATTGCAAAAGAAATTATGCATTCTGTGTACCAAAAATCTTTCAAAGAATGCCTTAAAAAGATTTTGCAAAAGACTAAACTGTTTCCAAAAGAAGCATTGGACATCATTTTCTGAAATTCCTAATAACTGGACTATAACATGATTGAAATAATAACTGCCGACATCACCAAATTGGAAGTCGATGCCATTGTGAATGCCGCCAACTGTTCGCTTCTGGGCGGCGGTGGCGTGGATGGCGCGATCCACCGGGCTGCCGGACGGGAACTTCTGGAAGCCTGCCGTAAATTCAACGGTTGCGAAACCGGCGAAGCCCGCATTACGCCCGGATTCAAATTGCCCGCCAAGTTCGTTATCCATACTCCCGGCCCGGTCTGGCACGGCGGCAATCTCAACGAAGCAGAACTTCTGAAAAACTGCTACATAAACTCACTTGCTCTGGCAAAAGAAAACCTTTGCCGTACGATCGCATTCCCCTGCATTTCTACCGGAGTTTACCATTTTCCCAAAGAGCAAGCGGCAAAAATCGCCATCGAAACAGTTTTAAGCAACCTCACCGCCCCTATCGAAAAAGTGATTTTCTGCTGCTTCTCCGACTCCGATGCCGAAATCTACTGGGCAATCTGCAAAAAGATGAATGTTAATCCTTGAAAAACCACATTTGTTCCAACAAAAAAACTCCGGCAAAGATATGCTTTTGCACATCACTACCGGAGTTTATTTTTACACCATACCGAAAAGTTCCATTTGCTCCTTCCATGAATACGGCAAGGTAGTGTCGAGTTGGGTGAGCGATAGTGTCCATGGGGCTTTCCCGGCAAAGATGGCATCCACGATCGGCGGAGCGAGCAAGGCAAGGCGCAGAAAACGCCTGACATATGAGGTGTGAACGCCCACTCCGGAATCTGCGGACAGGGAAAGAATTCACATCAAAAACATTCATCATTCCCCCGCCGCCCAAACGGAGCTTGTTTGAAGTGGCAGTCGAAGTCCTGCGACTTGCTAAAATGCCGATGAATACAAGGGAAATCATCGAGTGGGCGATCGAGTTGAAACTCTGGCAGCCGACCGGCACAAAAACGCCCGAACAAACGCTTTACGGAGCAATCCACCGTGAGAACAAGACCAAAGAACAGCCACGCATTGTCAGAAGCGACCTCAAAGGCAAGTTCATATATGCCGGAGAATAATACTTAAAACATATGCATTATGCTCCAGAGTAACATATAGCCAACTTGAAAAAAGTTGGTTTTATGCTATATTACGCTTGGAGCGTAATGGAGGTATTACCGATTATGAGTGCAAAGAAACAACCGATTTGTTATATCGTTGCCGGACCGAATGGTGCCGGTAAGACTACTTTTGCACTTCAATATCTCCCCAAAATCGTATCGTGCAACAACTTTATTAATGCCGATGAGATTGCCAAAGGCGTGTCCCCGTTGAACTTTGAAGCCGGTTTGTTACAGGCAAGCAAGATTTTTTTGCAATCTCTGAACCGGAAAATTGAGAACAAAGGAACTTTTGCTTTTGAAACAACTCTTTCCGGGCGGTCATATTTGACGCAGATCCCTAAATGGCAGCAAGATGGATGGAAAGTTGTCCTGATTTATCTCTATATCCCCAGTGCTGAATTTTCAGCGTTCCGGGTGCAACAGAGATTTGAACAGGGTGGTCATAATGTTCCTGCGGATGCCATTATCCGCCGCTACCCCCGAAGTATCAAAAACTTGTTTTTGTACTCTGAAGTATGTGACCAAACCTTTTGTTTCAGCAATGAACAAGGTATGGTAGCTTCCGTGTTTGAAAGAACCAAAGGACAGCCTGTTGAAATCATCGATAAAGTAACTTACTCAAGAATCATGGAGGTAGTAAACCATGAGTGAAGATATGCAAAAAATCATCGCCTGTATGCAGGAAGCCGTTGATGCCGAAATGGAACGCAAAGCCAAACTCGGATACAATGCCGTTGTCGCAGACAAAAACGGCAGACCTAAAATTGTTTCTGCCAAATATCTTGTTCGCAAACGCCGTGCTCAGAAAAAAGCCGAAGCGGCGGTTTCCTGATTGGCTCTTCGTCTGCATTGGGTAACAAATCGTTGCCCCTTTTTTGGCGGTTATCTTCTGCAACCAACTCAAATGAGTATTTTGACTCCTTCCGCGTGCCCTCATATAAATATCTTTTTCGGGGGAACCATCTTTCGCCGGAGGCTTCCACCTCTGCCCAAGGCTACGGTGGACAAGATGGAGGGCAAGTCGTTGAGATGCCCCAGAAAGCCCCGCTGACGAATTTTATCAGCCGACCTGCCATGTCTCCGTCTTGCGTGTTTCGAGCGTACAACGCCCCTTACAACGCGTTTGTGAGCGTTTGGGCGTATAGATTGCTGATGCCATTTTCTGTTCCGCTCCGGGCGGCAAAATTCTATTGGTCGGGGCAACATTCCCCAGTTCCCGGATGCTATCGTATATATGCAATAAGTGGCTGAAATCAGCGTATAGAGAGATGTTATGGGAATTAGGGAACTTACTTGAATAATATATTTATTTCTATTATTATCAATAAGTTATAATTTCTCACTTCTTTCCCGGTATATCCCATAGTTCCCGGAGAAAGATGCCGTGTTTTGATGCTTCCCGTGGGATATTATGCCGTTGGGAATGCAACTTGGGGAATTATGCCAAACGGTAAACGCTGGCAGATTTTGAAGAATTTCTGACGGTTTCCGCAACGATAGAGCCGTTTTCAATCAAGGTGTCAATGATTTTACCGAACACCTCGGCAGACTCATGCATCCGCTTCAGCAAAGCTCCGTGCTGGTATTTTCCGCCATGCTCTCTGATATAGCGGATTGCCTTGCGACACTTCTCGTCAAACGAGTTTTCATAAGAATAGGCGTTTGCCATAAACAATGCCTGCTCGGTAGCATAGGTGACAAATCGGCTTGCCCAGTTGACCGCATCCAAAGTAATTACAGGATTGGTAACATCGGCACTCACCGCATAGATGATTGCAAGTTTACACACTTTTTCAAATGCACGAGTCCAGAATGCCATCGGAATAACTACCTGCCGTGCCTCATACTCGTCATAGCGTTTATTGAACAAGGCGTTCAATTCCTCTAACCGGGCTTCAGCTTCATCCGTGGAGTGGATAACTGTCGGTTGCGGATTGACCGCAGCCAGATTGCCACCGTTGCCATATCCGAGTATGACATCGATTTTTCGACTAATGCTTTCGGGTTCTTCGATAATTCCTGCTTTCTGATGAGTTCCCCGCTTCCCGGCATCAATGACCATACAGCGAGCCAACAAGCCGTTGGTCAACACCCGGTTGCTCAATGACTCATAAAAGAGTTTCGGTATCGCCGTCCCGAGGATGGTAAGATATGGGTAAAAGATAACATCGTCATTGCCAATTGTATCTTTCCTGATTTTATCCCTTGGAATCGCTCTTTTACGGGTTTTATAGATGTTGTTTGAGGAACTGTAAACCCGCAGCATTTTTTCAATGATCGCTTCAGCCCGTGACTCTTTGGTGTTTTTCAGCGTATTGAAGAGTGTATCGACTTCATCGACTTGAAGCAGCAATGTCGGATTTACGAACAATGCATCTTCCAGACCTTCGCCCGAAGCAAAAGACTCCGCAACTCCGCCGCAAATATTATGGTTTGCTGCGATGTGCATATTTACACTGCGGGGGTGGTTTTTGCCAACACCGGAGTTCGCCAGTGAAATCAGATAGATGTTCGGACGGTTGTTCCGATCATCCCGGACTTTTCTGCCCAGCAAAAACGACAAAAAAGCAACTGCTCCGCAAAAGGCAAGTACCCGGTTCGGCTGTGGTGCACTGGACATAATGAAATCGGTATATTCATCAATAAAACCGGGAATATGCAACAAGTCTTTGGACAAACTCCCCGGATCTTTGAACTCCTCGGCGATGTCCTTGCTTACAGTTTCTGCTTCGGGCGTTATCGGAACAGAATTCAAAACTGCTTCTTTCGGTTGACCGTAACCTTGAGCTAATAAGTCTGCCGCCGCTTTGCTGAAGTCACCATTATGACGGAGCAATGCATAGGCGGTAAACGCAGTATAGCCTTTATTCGGTTCAAACGGATCGGCATTGGAAGAAAAGACATAAAATATGCCATCTTTCAGGGTCGCTGAATGTTGATCACCAATCTTGCCGGGTCGTTGCCAGTACTGGTTGCCATCCGGCAGAGTCCGCATGAGTTTCCAGCCGTAAAAATTGAGCATCTCACCGAAATTTATCCGCTCGTTGAAGTCATCTCCAGGGCGTTTTTCAAAGTTGGAATACGCTGATTCATACATAGTGAAATTCTGCGGCAAAACAGGCTCTGCTGGATGTTTTTCCGCTTTGATTTCATCAAGCTGCGTTGCCGTATTGAGCAGCAAGTCCCGTTCTTCAGCCGTCAAAATCGGCAAGTTTGCATAGTCCCCTTGCATAAGCGTATAGCCGTCACTCGGTGAACACAGAATAAGTCCGCCTTCGCCACGGGTTTCAATGAGCGTAACAAGTTTATCATTACGGATGCCCTGCGCCAGTTTGGTGTTGCCGCTGACAACTTCGGCACAGCGGTACGCCACATGAAAGCCACCCGACTGCGTTTGCTCAATGACCAGTTTGGACTTCAACGCTACCGGAATCTGTACTTCCCACGCCGGATACAGTTCGCCGTGGTGGTCAAAGTCGATGACTTCCAGATTACCGGAAACCTTGCCGCAAATCAGACAGATCGCATTGTGCCGGTCGCTGAACCAACTTTCCACATCCGCAGTTACCGGACGGTGTTCCTGATAATTCTTCCACGCCATAACGGGGCGTTTCAGAGTTTTGTCAGCAGGTAACACCGCCAAACCCGCCGCCAAAAATTTGAGTGCTGTTTCTTTTTCGATCATACTTTCTCCTTAAAATGTTATTGATTATGTTTCTGACACTTATCACGTCTGTCCGGGGACGGTTGTATTGCGCTACATCATAGTCGCACCTCCCTTTTGTTATGCACTGCTCTTCACTGGTGTTATCGCAAAAAGCCCCTGAAAAGGTCACACCTCTTCAGAACTTTTTCTTAAAAAACTTCAACCCCCTATCGAGGTTATTTCCAAAAACATCCTCAACTGTGCCCCTCTTTGTCACCTTATTTTCAAAAAACATAGTCTCTCCACTGATGATTATCAGAAAAAGCACTCAAAAGCGTTACACCCTTTTTCAACTTTTTTCAAAAAACTTCAATCCTCTACCGGGGGTATATCCAAAACGACACCCCGTTGTGTTGCTGATTTTGGAAAAATTCCCCAAAAAGCATCGTCTCAACACTGGTTACTATCAAGATTACCCCCTCGTTTTGTTGCAGCGTTTTCAAAAAAAATTTGAAAAAGTTTTTATATTCACACCTGCCATATCACCGGCTTGGAGCTGTTTTGAGCCATTTATACCTCAAACGCAGGCTGCAAAGAATCGTGTTGTACTCCACCACTACCGGGGTTATTTCCAAAAACACCCCCTGTTGCGCTGTTGAATTCAGAAAAAATTCCGAAAAACATCATCTCCCACCACTGACTGTCGCAATTACCCCCCTGTTTTGTAACACCCTTTTTCAACTTTTTTTCAAAAATTTTTATCTCACCACTGCTGTATATCACTTTTTTCCCATAAAAAGGTCACACCCGTTTTTGAATTTTTTGAAGAAATCTTACCGCGCGGGAATAAAAAGCTGATAACAGGCTCTGATACCACACAATCTTCCCGAACGGTAGTATTTATCCCGACAGCACTGCGAGAAATATCCATATATTATTGCAACTCAACTGGATAACTAAAAATAGCACGCTAATATATGTATAGTGCAAAGTAAAATCTTAAATAGCAAGGAGATACATAAAAATGACTAAAGAACAGATGCAAAAAGAGATCGCCCGCCTGAACCACAAAATTGAGCTGGAGCTGACGGAAATCAAGAGTCTCGCCCAGTGGATTCTCAACGGAGCAGATAACCCCTACAACATCACCTTCCACACGCCGAGCCGGATGCTTGCCCAGAGCGAAAATACGCTCAAGGAACTCATTGCCCGCCGCGACACCCTCAAAGAAATCCTCAAAGATATGGAGAACTGAATTATGGATCCGTGGTTCAATAAAAAATTCTGTGACAGATGTGGCAAATCGCTGGCAGACGGCTTTTCAATGAGCCGCTTCAACACCCAGGCATTGTGTTTTGACTGCCTTGAAGAGGAGCATCAGCATCCGGACTACCTGAATGCGGTGGATGCCGAGCTTGCGTCATTCCGCTCCGGCAATCGGAACTTTGAGGGCATCGGCTGGCCCGGCAAAAACGGGAGGATAAAATAATGGCAACCACCAAGACTAACATCTCCGTACAGCTTACTGGCACGGATGGAAATATTTTTTGCGTGATTGCCAAAGTCCGTGAAGCACTCCGCCGGAACGGACGCACCGACCTCATCAAGGAATTCACCGATTACATCACAAGCAGTAACTCCTACGAAGAGGCTCTCTGCCGCGTGATGGAATATGTCATCGTAAAATAGCAACTTTATTGTAATAAATCGGTTGCTTAATCGGCAATCCGGATAAATATTATAACGCCCGCCAGAGACTCGTACAGCACAACGAGCCGCAACGCCCTCCACGGCGCACACCCGCTGGCAGACCGGGCAAAGTCTGCCATAATTTCCCGATAAAATCGTTGAATTGCGTAGAACGGCGTTTGAATTTATTGTAATATGTGCTATTTTATGCTATGTAGGATTTTTGTATACAAAATACTGATAAAAAGAAAGAGGCTTTGGTATGAATGACCGTTGGCTGTCCATGAAAGAGATATGCATCTATTTGGGTGTAAGTCATGATACTGTCTCGCGCTGGATTGCAAAAGGTATGCCCGCAGTAAAAATGGGTAAATGCTGGAAATTTAAGCAGTTACTTGTTGATGAATGGATTATTGCCAATGTGGCAAAACATAAACAGGCTTCTAAAGGTTAAAATATGGAGACATCAACAATAAAACCGGTCAAGCAAATTTATGCTGTAGATCTTTTTTGTGGTGCAGGTGGTCTTACCCGAGGATTACTTGATGCCGGGATAAAGGTTCGTGCAGGTATTGACATTGACCCATTTTGCGAATACCCTTATGAGTATAATAATGACGCAAAGTTTCTGAAAAAGTCTGTTACAGATTTAAAACCCGATGAAATAAAAGTTTTTTATCGTAAAAACACCCTTAGGTTGCTTGCTGGATGTGCTCCTTGTCAAACTTTTTCCACATACAATCTCAAAGCCAGAAGCAAAGAAGAAAAGGATAAAAAATGGTTTTTGCTTCTTGAATTTGCTCGATTGGTCAAGGAAATACAACCCGAGCTGGTTACGATGGAAAATGTTCCGGGATTAGAAACTCAAGATGTTTTTCAGGAATTTTTAACAACTCTTCAAAGTCACGGTTATAATGTTAGCTATCAAGTCGTAGCGTGTGAGGAATATGGAATTCCACAGCATCGCCGAAGATTAGTATTGCTGGCATCCAAACTGGGAGAAATAAAATTGTTGTCCCCTCAAGAGTTTGGGGCAACTGCGATGACTGTTCGGGAGGCATTTAAAGGTCTTCCTGCGTTAAAGCATGGCGAACAGTGTGTTTCTGACCCTTTGCACCAGAGTTCCAAACTTTCGGATAGAAATTTGCGGAGAATTCAAGCTTCAAAGCCGGGAGGAACATGGCGAGATTGGCCGAAAGAGTTAGTTGCGAAATGCCATTTAAAAGATAGTGGCAATACTTATGGCAGCGTATATGGTCGAATGGAATGGGATAAACCTGCACCGACTATGACGACTCAATTTTTCGGTTTTGGAAATGGTCGTTTTGGGCATCCGGAAGAAGATCGAGCGATATCCCTGCGCGAAGGGGCTATCATTCAAAGCTTTCCGCGCGACTATCAGTTTTTCAAACCGAACGAATCTGTATGCCAAAGAAATATTGGGCGACTTATAGGTAATGCTGTTCCGGTAAAACTTGGAGAAGTGATCGGTAAAAGTTTGGTCGCTCATGTCAATGAAATATTCAAAAAAAGCAGGAAAATCAGCTGATGAAATTGATCCCCAACGAAGCAGAAGATTTTCAACAGATTCCTGAACCTGGTCAACTTGTTGAGGTAAGACGCCGCCAATGGGTCGTTACGCAAGTTGATTCCAGCGGAGCTTTCCGTAAATTGGATCAGATCGAACATTTGGTAACACTGGAATCAATAGATGAAGATTCCAGCGGAGAAGAGCTGCAGGTTATTTGGCAGCTTGAAGTCGGTGCAAAAATTTTGGAAAAAGCCGGATTGCCGAATATAACCGGTTATGATCCAAATTACAAACTTGATGCTTTTTTGGATGCTGTCCGTTGGGGAGCTGCATCTAATGCTGACCGCAAATTTTTACAGGCTCCCTTTCGCAGTGGTATCACAATTGAAGATTACCAGCTTGATCCTTTGGTACGTGCCATTGATATGGCAAGGGTAAATTTGCTGATCGCGGATGATGTTGGTTTAGGTAAAACCATCGAAGCGGGTTTGGTTATTCAAGAATTATTGATTCGCCACCGGGCAAGGACAGTATTGGTGGTTTGTCCTGCAAGTCTTCAGGTCAAGTGGCAGATGGAGATGCAGGAAAAATTTGGTTTGGATTTTCGCATCGTAGATACCGAATATGTCCGTATGCTCCGGCGTGAACGTGGATTGCAGACCAATCCGTGGATATCCTATCCCCGGCTGATCACATCTATGGACTGGATCAAAAGTGGCGAAGGCTTGCGCTTGTTGAAAGATATTTTGCCACCGCAAATTACTTATCCGAGAAAATTTGACATTCTGGTTGTTGACGAAGCACACAATGTAGCACCTGCCGCCGCCGCAGCTTATTCGCTGCCCAGCCAGAGAACTCAAGTTATACAACGTCTGACGCCTCATTTTACACATCACTTGTTTTTGACAGCAACTCCGCACAATGGCTATCAGGAATCTTTTACATCTCTGCTTGAATTACTGGATGATCAGCGATTTGCCAAAACCGTGATGCCCAATGAACAGCAGCTTCAGCAGGTGATGATCAGACGATTGAAAAACAGTATTGTTGATGCCCATGGCAACCCGGTGTTTCCAAAACGGGAACTGAAATGTCTGGAAATTGATTATACCCCTGAGGAAGAGGAAGTACATCAGTTGTTGCGTGAATTTACCGAATCCCGGATGCGTTCTGTAGCTGATTCACGCTTTGCCTATGGTACAAAATTTGTACACATTCTTTTGAAAAAGCGTTTGTTCTCCTCTCCTGCTGCCTTTGCAAAGACATTGGCGAAGCATCAGGAAACACTTATGGGTAAGTGCAAAGAGCGGAAAACGGATCACTTTGATAACCGTATTCTTCACAGGGCAATTATGAAGGCGGAAGAAGAAGTTGCCAATGAAACGATTGTTGATGAAGCGGTTGGAGAAGTCTTGCAGTTGGATGCAGAATTGACGACTCCGTTAACTGCTGAGCAGAATGTTCTGTTAAATAAGCTTTTGACATGGGCAGAGCGGGAAAAGAACAGAGTTGATTCCAAAGCAAAGGCGATTTTGGATTGGATCAATAAATATCTGAAAACTGACGGCAAATGGAATAATAAACGGGTTATTCTCTTTACTGAATACCGTGATACCCATGCGTGGCTGCACAATATTCTGGTGCATAACGGAGTTAAAAATGAAGCCCTGATGCTTCTGCACGGTGAAACCCCACCGGAAGAACGGGAGGCGATAAAAGCAGCTTTCCAGACCTCTCCTGAAATATCTCCTGTTCGTATTTTGCTGGCTACGGATGCTGCATCTGAAGGTATTGACTTGCAGAATTACTGTAACTATATGATTCATGTGGAAATCCCGTGGAATCCGAATGTAATGGAACAGCGTAATGGTCGTATTGATCGTCACGGTCAGAAAGAATCATCCGTTTTTATTTGGCATCCGGTCGGAAAAGATTTCACAGAATCAGCAGTACAAGTTCGCAAGCCGGGAGATATTGTCGGGGACTTTGAGTACTTGATGCGTGCTGCTATAAAAATTGATACTATCCGTGAGGATTTGGGCAGTGTCGGACCAGTTATTGCCAGACAGATCGAAGATGCCATGCTGGGTAACGGATCAATATTGGATACCCGCTCGGTGGAAGAGAAAAGGAAACGGGCAAGGAAACTTGTTGCTGCGGAAAAAGCATTGCAGGAACGCATTGTAAAATTACATGAACATTTGAATGATTCCAGAAGTGACTTTCATCTTACCCCGGAACATATTGTTAATTCCGTACAAGTCGCTTTAAATATTGCAGGGAAACCGGGATTGACCGCTGTTTCCAAACCAGGGTTGGCAGACAATGTGGCTTTTGATGTTCCCCCGCTTTCGGGTTCCTGGGCACAAGCGTTGACAGGTTTGAATCATCCGCATACTCACGAAAAACGCCCGATTACCTTTGATCACAATGCGGTCAAGGGGCGTGAAGACATTGTTCTTGCACACTTAAATCACAAACTGGTTCAAATGTCGCTCCGGCTTTTGCGTGAAGAAATTTGGAAATTGGATGATATTAAAAATCTCCATCGTGTGGCAGTAAAGAGTATCGCAGGACTGGAAAATCCGGCAGTACTTGTCTGGTCACGCTTGGTAATCACCGGTGGAGATCACCATCGTTTGCACGAAGAATTAACTCTTTCCGGTGGTGAATTGAAACACGATTCTTTCCGGCGTTTTACAACACAGAAAGAGTTGGAAAGTTTGCTTACAGAATCCATTCCCAATGATGATATTTCTGAAAGTATCTTTGCTGTATTAAAAGAACGTTTTGACGCAAGTGAAAACTCTATTATGGCAGCAGTAGAAGCTCGATCCAAAGAGCGTTTGGAGTTTTTGAATAATACCATTGAGCGGCGTAAAGAGAGCGAAAAGAAAGATATCAACAATATTTTGGATGACCTGAAAGCCAATATCAGTAAAGAACTGGCAGAGCCGGAAATGTATCAGATGACCTTTAACTTTGCGGAGTTTTCTGAAGAAGAAAAAAATCAGCTCAAAAAAGATATGAATGCTCTGCGTACCCGTTTGGCACGAATTCCGGAAGAAAAAGAACGGGAATGTGCCATTATTGATAAACATTACGCTGATCCGCAGACACGAACATTTCCGGTGGCAGTGATTTTTCTGATTCCGCAGAATAAAGCATGGGGGGCAAAATAATGGCAAAATTGTCAAAACATACAGAATGGCTCTCTTTAGTCGAGATTTCCGGACCGTTCCTTGCGGTCAGCGTTTTGGATAAAGTCTTTCCACAGGGATTGGAGGCGATCTATCCGGATTCAAAGAAAAGAATCCGCAATGCTTACGAAGAGTGGTGCGATGCCTTGAATGATGAAGATCCTGCGATGAAAGAGCTTCATCAGGCATGGATCAAAATGGTTCTGACGGATTTTCTCGAAATCCCGGAAGAAATTTTAAGTTCAGGCAGGGAATATACCATCGCCGCCGAAGATGGTAACGGTAGTTTTACTCCGGATTGGGTTATCAAAGACAATGATGATAAACCAATGATTTTTGTGGCGCAATTAGCCCCCGGAGCATCTCCGAATTCTGTTTCCCGGAAGGATGACTGGGCGGCATCGGCATTGGATAAAATGACCAAGCTGTGCCGGATCAATGATGTTCGCTTGGGGTTGCTGACAAATGGCGAAGAGTGGATGCTGGTCAACGCTCCCAATGGACAAACTTCAGGTCAGGTTACTTGGTACGCAAGACTGTGGTTTCAAGAGCCTAAAACTTTGCAGGCTTTTTCCTCACTGTTGGGAGTCCGCAGATTTTTTGGCCCGGAAAATGAAAAACTTCCGGCATTACTGGATGAATCATTGGATTGCCTCGAAGAAGTTACCGACACTTTAGGATCGCAGGTGCGAACTGCGGTCGAAGTGCTGATTCAAGGTTTGGATAAAGCCGATGAAGACCGCAACAGAGAATTGTTGCGGGATGTAAAACCTGCTGAACTTTATGAAGCTGGTCTTACGGTAATGATGCGTTTAGTATTCATTCTTTGTGCGGAAGAACGTGGTTTGCTTTTGCTGGGCAGCGAAGTATATGATACTCATTACGCAGTATCTACTTTGCGGGCACAGTTGGCTGAAGAAGCCGATAAACACGGTGCAGAAATTCTGGAACGCCGCCACGATGCGTGGGCGAGATTGCTTTCGGTATTCCGGGCAGTTTACGCCGGTATTGAGCACGAAGAACTGCGTTTACCTGCTTTGGGCGGATCAATTTTCGATCCGGATAAATACCCGTTCCTTGAAGGGCGGGATAAAAACAGCTCGTGGAGAACTTGTAATCCCACACCTTTGCCGATCGACAACCGGACGGTGCTTTTGCTGCTGAATTCTTTGCAGATATTGGAACAACCCGGCGGAGCGATTTTGCTTTCTTACCGGGCGTTGGATGTGGAACAGATCGGGCATATTTACGAAGGTTTGTTGGAATATACCGCAGTCCGTGCTCCTGAAATTACATTGGGATTGCGTGGTTCGGCAAAAGCTAAAAATCCGTTGGCAGAATTGCCGACTTTGGAATCATTGGCTCTTGAATCCGAAAAGAAACTTCTGGATTATCTTAAAAAGTTGACAGATCGATCTGCGGCTGCCATCAAAAACGATTACACCAAAGATGTGGATGTTTTCGTTCAGGAAAAACTTCTGGCTGTTTGCGGCGGTGATCGGGAAATGCTTGAGCGTATTCTTCCCTTTGCCAACTTTCTGCGATTGGACGCCTGGGAACAACCTTTGGTGTACCGGAAAAATGCGTTTATGGTAACCTTGGGGCAGGATCGACGGGATTCCGGAACTCATTATACCCCAAAGATGCTGACCGAAAAAATCGTTAAAACTACTCTTGAACCTGTAGTTTATCGTGGTGTGGCAGAGGGATTGCCCAGAGAAAAATGGACTTTGAAAACACCGGCAGAATTGCTGAATTTGAAAGTCTGTGATCCGGCAATGGGCTCGGGAGCATTTCTGGTACAAGTCTGCCGTTACCTTGCGGATCGATTGTTTGAAGCATGGGATATTGCAGAAAAAGCAGGCAAGTTTATCAATACCGATGGCGTTGTTTGCGAGAGTGCCAGTCAAGAGCCGCTTTCTGATCTTACCGATGAAAGGATGAATACGGCAAGGCGGCTGATTGCCGAAAAGTGTCTGTATGGTGTGGATATTAACCCGCTTGCTGTTGAATTGGCAAAACTTTCTATTTGGCTTGTCACCATTTCCAAAGGCAGACCATTCGGATTTTTGGATCATAATTTGAAATCCGGTGACAGTTTGCTGGGTATTCACGATATTGAGCAGTTGCGGCAGTTAAAAATGAAACCGGACGATACAAAATACAGCAATCTTTTCGGTTCAGGTATCGGTTCGGCAGTGGATGACGCATTGGAACTGCGTGAAATGATCCGAGAAGTCAATATCCGTGATATTACCGATGTGGAATATATGGAGTCACTTCATCAGGAAGCACAGGAAAATCTGACAAAAGTAAAACTGTTGGCAGATCTTTTTATTGGCGAAGCTTTGACTTGTAAACCAAATAAGTTACAAAATGCATTGGATTCACTTTCTGTTATTGTCGATACTATACTTGCCAGTGATTATGAAGCCAATCGCCAATATCGCATTGAAGCTTACAAAAATCTGAATACAGACTTGCCAGACGGCAAACCGCCACGCCGTCCATTCCATTGGGCATTGGAGTTCCCCGAGGTATTCCAAAGTGGTGGTTTTGATGCGGTCTGTGGTAATCCTCCTTTCAGCGGTGGACAGCATTTGACTGGAACTCTGGGTACAGCGTACCGTGACTTTATGGTAAATCACATCGCCAATGGCACGAAAGGTTCTGCCGACTTGGTGGCATATTTCTATTTGAATGTCTATGATCTTTTGAAACAAGGTGGCGTTTTCGGGTTGATTGCCTGCAATACCATTGCCGAAGGTGATACCCGACAGGTGGGCTTGGAGCGTTTGCTGAAACAGGGGGCAACAATCATTGCCGCCAACCCCAATATGCCGTGGCCGGGAAAAGCTGCCGTTGTCATCTCACCGGTATTTGTTGCCAAAGATATTGAATGGCACGGAAAATATTTTTTGAGTGACTCTGAAGTAGAAACGATTTCTGCCTTTCTTTCTGCCCAAGAAGAATGGTCTCCCAAAGTACTGGAGGCAAATAAAAACCAATCTTTCCAAGGTTCTATTGTTCTTGGATTAGGTTTTACGATGAGTGAAGCAGAAGCAAAGGCTTTTATTGCCAAAGATCCCAAGAATGCAGAAGTATTGTTTCCGTACTTAAACGGCGATGATTTGAATTCTGATCCGGAACAGAAACCATCTCGCTGGGTTATAAATTTCTTTGATTGGCCCTTGGATCGTGATGCCGAAGGCTCTTGGACAACAGCTGATGAACGAAAGAAGAATGAGTTTTTGAAAGAAGGGCATGTGCCTGCTGATTATCCTGCGCGTGTAGTGACTGACTTCCCCGAGTTACATGCTCTGATTGATGAAAAGGTGCGACCGGAACGTCAACGGAGAAAAGAAAACGGCGAATATGCATTAAGAAAACCACTCCCCCAGAGATGGTGGCAGTACGGCGAAAAACGTCCTGCGCTCTACCACGCCATCGGTCGCGGAGCATCTTTTGCAAAGCATCCGACAGACTGGGAAAACGATAGTGCAAAACAAATGGATATTATGGTGATAACCAGACATACTCGTTTTCTTTCTCCTTCGCATTTTAATACAAAACAGATTGCTTCGGAAGCGACTTGCATATTAGCTTTGCCGCTTAATTTTCAAAAAATGGTATTGTTATCCTCTATTTACCAAGATTGGGCTTGGAAATTGGGGTCTCGTCTTGGGGCAACAACGCTTCGATTTTCCCCGAGTGACTGTTTTGAAACATTCCCATTTCCTCCAAAAGAGAGAATAACAGATATTAAGTTGGGAGACTCTTATATTGATTTACGAAATACATTGATGCATGAAATACCTGTCAGCTTGACAGATATATTCAATATGCTTCATAATTCTCAAGTGACAAGTAATAAAATTGAAATTTTACGACAGTTGCAAAAACAAATAGATGAAGCCGTCCGGGATGCCTATGGCTGGAACGATATTGATCTGGAACACGGGTTCCACGCCGTCAGCTATCTCCCCGACAACGACAACATCCGTTACACCATCAGCGAGCCCGCCCGGATCGAAATTCTCCGTCGCCTCGCTCAACTCAACCGCCAACGCTGGCAGGAAGAACAGGAGGCGAAGAAATGAGTCATAATGTTAGCCAACTAATTGACGTTGCAAAAAATTGTAACATAGATGTACAATTGTCAACACTATCTCAACGCACAACTACCTTTTGTGATTTCTTTTCCCAAAAAGTTAAAGAAACAGACAATGAGCAAGAAATTTTATTTTATACGATTCTGCAGATCGTTACTTCTGTTTATTTAGATCCAACAGACCTTAATGTACCGTATAAACCTTTTCTGATTACATCGCAAGGTCGATCATATGCTATTGAGGATTTAACAGAAGACGGAATATCTTTTCTGAAGGATTTTCTGCCGTTGGTGGAAAATCCAATATTAAAGGGACGCATTGCCGATATTTTATGGTTACGAGGACAGGGATTCGAATATGCAAAAACGGCAATTTCATATTTTACGCAGTACCCAATATCGGAATCTAACTGGCATGAAGGTTCATCGGAAGTTTGGGAACGAACAATAAGAATGCTTCTAAAATTCGGCAAAGGAATACAGACAGAATTTTCTGTGGTGCAAGATAAAATCACAGCTGTATTCTTTTCGTTAGAATATACAAAAAATGGATATATTTTTGATTTATCCCGTTTTATGCGTTTACTAAAAGTTTCTTCAGAAACTGCTGAAAAGGTTATTGAAAAGATTTCGGATTTCAAAAGCAGAGCTTGCCAAGAGGAAGATTGGTTTGTTTTGCAAGACTTTTGTAATGAGCTTATAGCTTGGTATTCGTACCTTGAAAGTAATGAGGAAATCTATAATATATATGCGGAAAAAGCCAAGTATTTTGTGGGGCAAGCCCAAAAAACATCGAGTCTTGCTGCAGCAGAGTTTTATTCCTCTGCGATAAAAGAATATCGCAAGATTCCTAATGCACATAGAGATAAATTCAATGTTGAGAAAGAAATTGCAGAAATTCATAACGCAATGAACTCTTCGCGAATAAATGCATTGCAAGAGATGGCTCCACTGTCTTATTCATTCCCTTTAGATAAATTAGGGGAGCATTTGAATTTATGTGCAAATGAAATCAGTAACAAAGATTTTTATACTGCGTTATCTAATTTTTCTAATATATGTTCTTTGCCTCAAGAAGAAAAATACAGAAATGATGCAATTAAGACATTGCAAGATCACCCATTAATGGCAATGTTTGGGGCAGGTTATATATCGCCATTAGGAGGGCTTTATGCCAAAACACCTGGATTGGAATTGGGTAATGATATAAATGCTGAACAGAATGAAATTCCAATATTTCACCAGATGTTAAAAACTTACGAGCTGTACATGACGCTTTCCGCTCAAACAACAATATTGCATTCTTTAGATGCATTTAATATGGAACATAAAATTTCTCTTCAGCAAATAATTGACATTTGTTCATATTCAACTGTCATACCGCAAAATAGGGTTTATTTATGGGCTCGAGGACTATATCATGGTTTCAATTATGATTTTGCCGATGCTATACACCTTTTAACTCCGCAAATAGAAAATATGATCAGAGTTATGATGAGAGAGGAAGGTTTGAACACATCTCAAATTTCAGGTGATCAAATCCATACTGAATCAGAAATAGGCATGAGTAATTTATTGAGGGACCCCAATATTGACCGAGTTTTTCCAAAAGATTATATTTTTAATTTGAAAGCGATTTTTTCAGAGAAACCTGGCCCTAATTTACGCAACGAAATAGCGCATGGTCTCCTTGAACCATCAGTTGCTTGCTCGCCATTAGCTATATATGCATGGTGGTTTGTTTTAAGATTGGTGATAAACTCAAACATAAAAATTCGTGAACACCTCAACCGGCAGGAGAAAACGAAATGAATAATGTTGATATCTTTCAAGCGATTTTTGACAATGCTATAGCTTCTATTGAACTTGGCATTGAAGATTACAAATTAGCCAAAGGCGACTCCAGTCGTTATCTCTCCGCTGTTAGAAACTTGTTTGCAGGTCTTTTGTTACTTTTTAAAAGCAAATTAGCAGAGGTGAGTAAAGATGACAATTTCAGCCTTCTTATAGCACCTTCAGTCAAAACACCATACGATATTCAGCAGCGTCCAAAGACAGTAGGATATTATGACTTAATAAAAAGGCTTAAAGAACAAGAAGTAAATGTTGATTGGGAGAAAATAAAAGATTTACATGCTTATCGCAACGATATTGAGCATTATTTTGCTCCAGATTCAAAGAGTGATAGCATTGTAAGAGGTTACATTGCCAATAGTTTTCTGATTATTAAACAATTTTTAGAAAAAGATCTTGGGTATAATCCCCAAGAGTGTTTTGCAGAAGATATTTGGCAAGAATTTTTAAAAGATGAGGCTGTGCATAGTGCCGAAATAGCAGAAATGGTTTTTGAATTTGACAAATTGCTTTGGTTTTCTGATGATGTTGAAAAGCTGTTTTTAAAGCACAGATGCCATAATTGCAACTCTGATATTATAAGAGTTGATGATAAGCTTATGCAAGATGCAAAAGATACATCATTTATATGTCGAAATTGCGGTCGGCAATGGATTTACTATGAATTGGCAAAAGAGATTGCAAACAAATTATCTCAACGCGATTTATGGGAATTAAAAGATGGTGGAACAGAGATAATCGGATACTGTCCAGAATGCGAAGAAGAGATGTATTGTTCTATTGGAGAAGTTTGTCTTAACTGCGGAGTCAGAGGGCCTTTTGAGTGTGAGTTTTGTGGATGTGAAGTTCCAATAAGCGAACTGATTATATTCAGTGAAACCGGAAGATGTAGTTGGTGCGAACATCAATTTGAAAAAATAATGGAGGAGGATTGATATGTCAGCAAAAGAATATAAACTTAACATTGATCCTCGCATTTTGGAACTTTTGGGACCAAGCCTTTACACGAATATTTACTATATTTTGGCAGAATTAATTGCAAATGCTTACGATGCGGATGCCCATAATGTTTATGTGATCGCCAATAAAGATGATATCACGGTAGAGGATGATGGAACTGGGATGTCTTATCAAAATGGTGATATTGAGCACTATTTAAATGTTGCCAAAGAATCTAGATCATCTGAAGAGCAAGCTTTGACAAAAACTTGTAACCGCAAAAAAATGGGGCGAAAGGGCGTTGGTAAGCTCGCAGCGTTGTCTGTGTCAGAAAATGTACTTGTGAAAACAAGACGTGATGGGGAAGTATCTGGATTTATACTGTCTCGTCATGTTGATGCAGATAATCACTTGACTCCTATTCCTGATGAAGAGATTGCTTTTCAAAAAATAACAGGAAATGGCTCTGCTATTGTTATGCAAAATCCTCAATATCGGTTGCATAAATCTCTTGATGTGATTAAAAAAAATCTCTTAAAAATATTCCCACTGGTATGTGATGATTTTCAGATTCATATTATCAGAGGAACAGAGGAAGTTATTGTCTCTGACTTTGATAAAAATGTAATGGGTGAATTGTGCTCTGTAATTACCCTGGGAAACGATTTTTCGTCTCTTGCAGATTTAGTAATGACTGATTTTGAGCGCAGAGGTGAATTGATCGAAAAACGGACATGTTATGAGAACCCTATCGTTATGCGTGATAAAGACGATGTTGAACATGAATACACGCTTCAGATTCATGGATGGATCGGAACATATAAATCCACGCGTGGCAGAAAAGTCGAAATTTCTGATTTCCCAGATAACTTTATCTCGCTTTTTGCCAATAAAAAACTGGGCGAATTCAACATTTTGCCTTTTGTCGGACAAAACAAATTGAATGAAGTATACATTGTCGGACAGTTACATATTGATTTGTTTGAACTTTCAGAATTGCCAGATATGGCTTTAAGTAATCGCCAAGGGTATAAATCAGATGATCCGAGATATAAAGTTGTATTAGATTATGTCCGGGATACCTTGATGCCAGACATCCTGAAAAAACGCGATCTTTATGCAGATATTCAAAGTGCTGAGCGTAAAAAGAAAAGGGAAGAGGAATTGAGCAAAAAAGAAAAAGCTCTTCAGGAAAGTTTTTCTGGCTATAAATCAAATGTTGTTGAGAAATCATTTGCTGATTTTTCTGCCAAAGGGGACAAACTTACGCCACAAGATGCTGCGAATATTCTTAAACGGCATCTTAATGAAAGTGGACCGGATTTGGGATTAAAAAAAGAAGTTGATTCCTTAAAAAAGAAGATACTGATAAGCCAAACACGGAATGATAAACCTCTGGCAGACATAGTGTATAATATGTTATTGCATAATAACGTTCCCGGCGATGATATCATTTACACAAATTGCGACGATGAAATAGCAAGAATTCCAGAGGGTGAACGTGTTTATGAATATTTACGTAAATTCTTTGTGGAAAGTTATTCGACTCAAAAAATTTATGTTCTCTTTGTTACCAGCGAAAATACAAAGCAATCTTGGGGAGCACTCACAGAGGTCGGGGCAGCTTGGATTACTCAAATAGAACATAAAATATTCAACATCCATCCATTCCGTCCAGATCATCCTCTTGATGATGAATCTATGTGGCACACAACTTCCCGGGAAAATAACATACTTTGGATGGATCAAGTAAATGCAGATATTTTTTGTTCAAAGATCGAAAATGTTTGTGATAAACTTGGGTATCGCAAAAATGACCGAGCAGAAAACAAACGTTTTTTGGGCACTCTGATTGAAATAAGAAAACTTTAACGGGGTATACAGATGGCAACAGATAATACAAGTAACTCATCACTCGCACCAGTTGCAAGTTTGCATATTCAAGTACTACAATGTCAGAGGTAAAAACATGAAAATAAACAAAATAACTGTTCAAATCACATTATTGCTGGCTGTTATCAGCCTTGCAATAAGCTACATTATTTATTGCTTTAAATGGTCCGATTTCTGGCAAAATGCCATGCTTGGAGTTTTTGGCAGTCTTTTGGTCGCGGCAATAGTATCTTTTGTTGCCTATATTCACGACAAAGGCAAGATATTAGGCACAATCCACAAAAATTTGATATTGATGTATCAGCAGAGTTGTTCTCTGGATGTTGTTCTTGCATGCCTTGCCAAAAATCTTGAAACAAAAATGACAACGCAAAAAATATTGGCAGAAGTGGAAATTGCAAAAAAAATTGATGCGTTAAAACCAACTCAAACAATATTAACATATTCAAGTTTCAGAAAATCAGGGATAAATAATTTTTTCCTTGGTTTGTTGAATTTCATGAATTCATTTCATATGGAAACAATGGTCGGCAATATTCAAATTGCTCTCGGCGAATTTCAAATCATGATTGCCGAAAATCAAATTTCACCCCAATATAACGATTTGACTTTGCAGGCCAAACGCGATAATGTATTTTGCATTCTATCTGTAACTAAAGCTATGAATGGATATATCAGCAGTATGTTGGAAAATCAAATCATTGTTATGGAAAAATTTTATAAGCCGGAATGTCCTTGGGAAGATAGTAAAAAATATGTAATGGCTGAGGTTCAAACGATTCAAACGGCTTTGCAAAATATGAATCAGCGATAACCGGAGAGGTTTTATGGGAAATAAAGAAAAAATATTACAGTTGATGTCCAATCTGGAGTCTGAAAATATCGAAAGAACACGGGCTTTCGATAAATCAGATAAAATGGGACAGGCAATCTGTGCTTTTGCTAATGATATCGGAGATCGTAAACAGCCCGGTTATCTTCTGCTGGGCGTGGAAGATAATGGGGCTTTTGCCGGGAAGCGTGTTACAGATGAGCAACTGACAGCACTAGCGGGGTTCAAATCCGAAGGGAATTTGCTGCCTCCGCCAGCAATGACGATTTATCATGAGTCATTTGATGATGGTGATGTCGTAGTTATTGAAGTTTTTCCGTCCTCATATCCTCCAATCAAATACAAAGGGCAAGTTTGGGTTCGCATTGGTCCCCGTAAATGTCTTGCCAATAATGATGATATTCATATTCTGGAAGAAAAACGGCTTCACTCTGCCACACGCTTTGAAATTATGCCCTGCGTTGATACCACTTTGTCAGATTTGAATTTAGATCTTTTCCGCAACAGTTATCTTCCCCGGGCAATTCAGGCTGAAGTTATTGACGAAGATCCCCGTCCCATTGAAGAGCAACTTGCAGCATTGCGTTTTTATGATCGTCAACACAAACTGCCGACAAATTTGGGAATGTTACTTTTCGGGAAACACCCGGAAATGTTCATCCCATCTGCATACATCCAATATGTTAAATTCGGCGGCAGCGATAACGGTTCAGATATTTTAGCAGAACACGCCTATAAAGGTCCGCTGTTGCAAACTATTGATGAGATAAACAGCTTTGTCAAAGTTGGTATTGCCGCTCCCCGCCCGGTGAAAGTATCTGCATTACAGGAAGAAACTATTTCCATGTATCCCGATTGGGCTGTTCGTGAATTGCTGCTTAATGCCATTATTCACCGGGATTATCAAATCAGTAATGCCCCGGTAAAGTTTTATGATTACAATAACATCCGCTTGGAAATATCCAATCCGGGAGGTTTGTATGGACAGGCAAATCCGGAGAACTTCCCTTATGTGAATGACTACCGTAATCCGTTGTTGGCAGAAGCGATGAAAGTCATGGGGTATGTCAATAAATATAATCGTGGTATTGCCAAGGTCAAAACTGAAATGGAAAAGAATGGCAATCCCACGCCGCAGTTTGATGTAAATAAATTAACCGAGTTCCGGGTAACTCTTCTGCCCAGTGCCAAGCTTCAACTTATCATCTCAAATGACGAGTTAAAAGTAAAAAATGGTGAGTTATTTGAGCGTAATGACGAGTTAAATGGCGAGTTAAATGACGAGTTAAAAAGTCTTTCAAAAGGAACCGCAGACAGGCTGTGCAAAATCATTGCAAATAACCCTGGACTGCGCAGAAAAGAACTTGCGGAAAAATTAAACGTATCAGTTTCGACTTTAGACCGTTATATCAAAGCATTGCCAGGAAAGATAGAACACCGCGGTGCCAAAAAAACTGGTGGCTGGTTTCCTAAATCCTGATAAAAACAGTGAGGATAATACTGATGGCAACAAATAGTGCAAATAACTCATCACCTGCACCAGTTGCGGGTGAAAAGAAAAAAGAGCTTTCCGCTTGGATCGTATTTGCCAAGCCGGAAATGTTTATGCTGACTCTTCCGGTTGACGGTTCTGTAATTCTGCCCGTATTGGAAAACGGAGATGCTTTACTTTTTGCCGACCGGGAAAATAAAGTTGCCACTGGCGTTCGCCGTTTGTACCTTATCCGCAATGAAGAGAAAAAAACAATCCTTTATTTCGATCGGATCGTTGACTTTGAATCGCCAATTCCCCTTGATGAGTTGCAATATACTATACCTGAAGCTCCTGCAGCCGTTTGGAAATTGGAAGTTCCCAAACTGGAACGTGCTCTTCAAATTGCCAAACATCCGGAATTTAAGGCGTTGCCGGAAATTAGTCCTTACGACAGAAATGCTCAAAACTATGTCCGTAACCTTTTGCAGCAAGCGGTTGTAGACGACCTTCTCGGTCCAGCACGTGGACCGGAAGAAGAAATCGTAGGAATGAGTGTCCGTGATCGATATCTGGTCGGCAAACTTGCTCCGAAAGTACCATACGATGACGGATCTTCAGACTCTCCCTTTACCGATGATGACTCAGATGAAGAACCTGCCGATTTGGTCAAGGTGGAAAATAAAGATCACAATGATCTCTCCAAATCCGCAGGCGGTGCAATTGATGAAGATGACGATGCTGCTATTGATACCAATAATAATCAATCGCTTGTACCATCTTCACTTGGTTTTACTTTTTGTATTGATGCCAGCTTGCCGGATCTGGAGCTGACCGTTTCATGGGGGCGATATGAGCGTGCGGACAGTGAATTTGCTGTTAACCCCAAAAATGGCAATCCCGCCCGATGCTGGAAACGTATTCCTTCCGGTGGAACAACAGTTCTGAAGTTGCAGGAAGGGCGTATTAAACCTTTTGTTATTGATAAAGAATCAGAACAAGTCTTCATTCAAGGTTCTGTCACCCGTGAGTTACCCAATCACTCTCGTCTGGTAACCCTCTTTCTGGTAAACGATCAAATCCGTCCCGATCAAAATCAGGATGCGGCGTGGATATTCCAACCGGAACTCCGGGTGAAATCCACGGAAGGTAAAGCAATATTTGTCCGGAAACCATTCCGGGATGTCAATGAGGTGGATGAAGAGCTCAAAGCCCTCAACATGATTTACCGTAAAAAGGTGGAATTCGCTGTCGGTCATGGAATTGCCGTTCATGCAATCCCATCTGTAGATGATTACGAAAAAGCAACAGAAATTCATACCGTAGTCATGCCAGAATATGAAATCCCGGTTACAGAAACTCCCGGTAGTGAACCGGAAGACCGTCCGGCAATGCAGCAGCTTTTCAAAGACGGCTTGTTAGATATGCGGCATTTGGCAGAACTGCCCAAAGATGAATTGCTGGCTGGACTCAATATTCTGACCGATGATTATGCCGAATGGATCAATGAACAACGTCATAAAGCAGAAACCGCAGAATTGCAATACTATGCAGATTCCGCACAATCTGCTATTGAACATTGTGAAGAAATTTTAGATCGGTTACGGGAAGGCTTGCAGGTAATTGCAGATAATCCCCTTGCTTTGGATGCTTTTCGTTTTGCAAATCGGGCGATGGCTGATCAGCGTGTTCACTCCATATACGCATTGAGTAACCGCCGGAATGAAAATAAAAAACTTGTTGACTTTGATAAGCCGTCAAATCACTCCTGGCGACCATTCCAGTTGGCATTTATGCTTTTGTCCATTCCTTCACTGGTTGATCCTGCTCATATTGACAGAACCAATCCTCTGGCGGCACACGCTGATCTTCTCTGGTTCCCAACTGGTGGTGGTAAAACAGAAGCATATCTTGGCGTAGCAGCCTTTGCAATGGGCATTCGCCGTTTACAAGGGGAACTGGGTGGCTTGGATGGTTCTCGCGGTTTATCAGTCATTATGAGATATACTCTCCGTTTGTTGACAATTCAGCAGTTCCAGCGTGCAACAGCTCTTATTTGTGCGATGGAAAGTATCCGCAGTAAAGAACCGAAAAAATGGGGCGAGACACCGTTCTCCATTGGGTTGTGGGTCGGTCAGAAAACAACACCCAACACGACCGAGGAAAGTCACAATGCGATTGAAAAAGAACGTGAACACCAGTATGGTATCAGTTCAACCCCAGCTCAGTTGACTACCTGTCCATGGTGTGGCGCTGAAATTCAGCCGGGACGGGAAATCGTTGTTGATCGGGAATGCGGACAAACGCATATCTATTGCGGAGATCCGCTTGGGCGCTGTGAATTCAGTCGTGCTAAAAATGAAATCGGTTTGCCGGTGGTAGTAGTAGATGATGAAATCTATCATCGTCCACCGACAATGCTGATCGCTACAGTTGATAAATTTGCGATGATGGCATGGAAAGGTGCTGTTAGAACCTTGTTTGGTAAAGTCAGCCAAGAGTGCCCCAGACACGGTCTTTTGTGGCCTGATGCAGATTGCAATGGAAACCACAAGAAAAAAGGAAAATACGAGGCAACCGTAGTCAAAGCTGTAAAAGAAATCCGTCCGCCGGATTTGATTATCCAAGATGAGTTTCACCTGATTAGCGGTCCACTCGGAACAATGGTTGGACTGTATGAAACTGCCGTTGACGATCTTTGTTCATGGCAGTATGAAGGAAAAACAATCCGTCCTAAAATTGTTGCTTCAACTGCCACTGTACGAAAAGCTGAAAAACAGATCAATAATGTATTTTTGCGCAATGTTAGTATCTTTCCAGCTCACGGCATTGATGTTGAAGATAACTTCTTCTCAGTTCAGCGGTCAATTGATAAACGATGCGGTCGCCGTTATCTTGGCATTTGCGCCCCTGGTGCATCTCGTCCAGCTGTTTTGATCCGGGTCTACGTCGCTCTACTTACCGGGGCACAGTCACTTTTCGAACATTTTGGCCTGTTAGCAGACCCATATATGACATTAGTAGGCTATTTCAATTCTCTGCGAGAACTCGGAGGTATGCGGCGTTTGGCAGAGGACGACGTTCAAACTCGAGCGTTCCGTGTCGCAATGGCTACTGAAGTTAAACGCCCCGGTCTGATTCAACGCAGAGTAAGAAATGTTGATGAATTGACCTCGCGTGTCAGTAACAAAGAAATTCCCAAGAAATTAGATCAATTGGAAATTAAATTTAAAACAGCATGGGGACGGGATGAAACCAGAGCAATGGATGTTATCCTTGCAACTAATATGCTTTCTGTGGGGGTTGATGTAAATCGCCTTGGTGTAATGGCTGTAAATGGTCAGCCCAAAAACACCGCAGAATACATTCAGGCTACCAGCCGTGTTGGTCGCTCTTTTCCCGGATTGGTGTGTACCGTGTTGACATGGTCGCGTCCAAGAGATTTCTCTCATTATGAAACTTTTGAACATTATCATGCTACTTTCTATAAACATGTGGAAGCTCAATCAGTTACCCCATTTGCATCCCGTGCGTTGGATCGTGGACTCACTGGCACAATGGTAAGTATGATTCGTTTGGGTGCAGAAAACTTCAGTCCCAATCTCGGAGCTTCAGAGTTAAAAGATTCCGGGGACCAAACTGTCCAAACAGTCAAAAACCATGTGGCAAACAGAGCTTGGAATGTTGATGGTAATTCCGGGACAAAAGATCTTACAGATGATATGGCGGCAGTCCGTATTGACCGTTGGGTAAAAGAAGCTAAAGTTCCCGGTCGACAGTTAGGGTATGAAAAAGCCAACAGGCAGGGAGATGTTATAAATCTGCTTAAAAAACCGGGTATTTCTGCATGGGATGAATTTACTGTCCCTATGTCAATGCGCGAAGTCGAACCGGGAATACGGCTGATTATGGATAAAACAACCCGTACTGATGATGAACCGGAATGGCAAATGCAAGTATTAAAGGATGAAAATAATCAGAACGGAGGTGAACAATGAGTACTCCGAATTGTTTTGTCGGTCAGGTCAGACCGAGTCAGTTATTATGGACTTATGGACCGGGAGCACTGATAGATCTCCCCAATCTTTCCGTCATTACTATGGGATTGGATTATTGGAAAAGAGAACGGTGCACCCCTATAAAAGAAGCAAGACTTTTGAATGAAGTACGACGGGTTATCGGACCTCAAGTACAAGAGCTGCTTATGCCTCCAATACAAAAGGAGGAAATGGTTGATTTTCATTCTGCAGAAGCATTTGTCGGAGTTCCTGTAAAACCATTTCCCAGATGGCTGCGGTGTGTAAAATGTGGTCTTTTAGCCGAATATGACAGCGGCTTGTTTGAAATCAAGGAAAATTTGTATCGCCCGGAACAAACACATTTTGTCCATAAAAATTGTCAGCATGGTAAAAATATTGAAGCTGTTCCAGCACGTTTTCTCATCGCGTGCAGTCATGGACATATAGACGATTTTCCGTGGCGTTGGTTTGTTCATGGTGGCCCGAGTGATTGTACCGGAACGCTGCATTTCTTTGAACGCGGAGCATCTTTGCAAACCGAAAATTTGTGGGTGAAATGTGATGGTTGCGGGGCTGCTCGATCTTTAGTTCACGCCTTTGGCAAGGAAGGGCAGGAAAACCTTCCCAGATGCAGAGGACGTCATCCTCATCTGAGTAAATTTGATGAGTGTGAAGAAGTTCCTCGTGCTATTCTGCTTGGTGCAACCAATGGCTGGTTCCCTGTAACTTTATCTGTTCTGGCTATTCCCACGGAAGATAATAGTATTGCACAATTAGTAACCGATGGTTGGGACTATTTTAACGATTGTGAATCTGAAATTGAGTTAAAAGTTGTTTTGAAGACATTGACAAAAACTCATGCATTGCCCGGAATTGAAAATTGGGATCCTGCAGTTGTATGGAAAGCTATTGAGGAGAAAAAAGCTTGTGCAGGAGAGCCAGTGGTTATAAAAAGTGATGATGTAAAGATCCCGGAATGGAATGTTTTAATCGCACCGAATCCGCCAAAAGATTGGCCTCATTTTATGAGTACGCCAACTCCAGTGCCAAGGAAATTTGCAGACAAAATTTCCAATGTACTGTTGCTGAATCGATTGAGAAAAGTGAATGCTTTGGTCGGTTATACACGCATTGAAGCGGCGAATGAATTTGCAGCTCCTGATGAGCAAGTCCCAAGAGCACCACTGGCTAAAAAAGCTCCGACATGGATTCCGGCGTGCGAAGTTCATGGCGAAGGAATTTTTATCAGATTTGATGAAGATGCATTGAAAAAATGGGAAAATCTGCCCGGAGTAAAACAACGGGATACTATGCTGAAAGCAGGGCATAACGGTTGGCGCATTGCTCACAATCTTACTCCGGATGTCGGTTATCCCGGAATACGTTATGTATTATTACATACTATTGCTCATTTAATCATTCGGGAATTTTCTCTGGAATGCGGCTATAACGCAGCCAGTATTCAAGAACGAATCTATGCCAGCAACGATAGCGATAATCCAATGGCAGGGATACTGCTCTATACTGCCGCCTCGGACTCTGATGGCACATTAGGAGGCTTAGTAGATCTGGGGAAGGCTAATGAATTGGGACGTATCATGGAGCTGGCATTCAGACGGGCTGAAATATGTTCCTCTGACCCTTTGTGCGCCCAGCACGATCCGGCAGATGATCGATCTCTTCACGCTGCTGCTTGTCACGCTTGTGCTTTTGTTGCAGAAACATCATGCGAAGCTGGCAATAAATTTTTAGATAGAGCATTGGTTGTTAACACTTTTGATTGTGATACTGCTGCATTCTTTACTATTGGAGACAGGTAATGACAGACTTATTCAACATTGTAGCAGAAATGGCATTTGAACTACCACCGGAACGTTTGGATTTTATTGCTGTCCAAGCCGAAAAGATGCAGACATCTATAAATATTTCCAAACTTAAAAAAGCTTGGGGTGTGAATACTGATTCTGCATTGTTTGAACGATTTTTTGCCAATGTTGAAAAAACACATATTTCTGGGGCCGAGCTTGCTACCGCAATACGAAGTGCAACGGCGACATCTTGTTACAGTACAAAACAAGGGCAAGTTGAACTGCTATGGACTGGACCGGAAACATCAGCTGTTCCTTTGCGTTATACAGAGCAAGCTTTATGCGAATTAATAAATGCTTCACAAAGGAAATTGTTTATTGTCAGTTTTGTAGCCTATAAAGCAGATGCAGTTATTAATGCGTTAAATAGTGCTATATTGAGAAATGTGGAAGTGAATTTCCTTTTGGAAAAATCAAAAAATTTTGGTGGTTCTGTTGATATAGATTCCATGCAGAACTTAAAAAATCAATTGCCCGGTGCTAAATTTTATACTTGGTTCACGAAAAATGGACCCAATTTAGCAGTTGTTCATGCAAAATGTGCAGTAGCTGATGATAAATTTGCTCTGATTACAAGTGCAAACTTAACTGGCAAGGCAATGAGCGATAATATGGAACTTGGTGTTATGTTGCGTAAAGGTAATTTACCACGACAATTACACAAACACTTCGAAGCTTTAATTTCCGAAAAGATAATAATTGAGAACGCATAAAACGAGGATTTATAGCAGATGAATAACTCTCAAAAATATTTTATCGAACAGAAAACCATTGAGTTTGTTTTAGGTTCAATTAACAGCGGAGAAATTGCGATTCCGGAAATTCAGCGACCTTTTGTTTGGAAAGGTCGACAAGTCCGTGATTTGATAGACTCTCTTTATAACGGATATCCTACTGGGTACCTCATTATTTGGCAAAATCCTGATGTCAAACTTAAAAATGGTGGGAGTTCTATGGGCAAGAAAATACTTATTGATGGACAGCAACGGGTTACTGCGTTAATGACCGCAATAAGTGGGCGTCCTGTACTCAATGAAAATTATGAAGAAAAACAAATTGCAATTGCGTTTAATCCTTTAGCTGAATCTGACGATGAATGTTTTGCAGTAAAAACTCCAGCTCATGAAAAAAGTTCTTTTTGGATTCCGGATATTTCCGTTCTTTTCCGCTCCGATTTCAAGTTATTTGACTTTATGAAAGAGTATCTTGAAAAAAATCCTGGTATATCTCAAGAAGAACTTTACAATTCGATATACAATTTACAGCAAATAAAAAATTGTGCGATTGGAACTATTTTTCTGGCTTCTGATTTGGATATCAGTGAAGTTACGGAGATTTTTGTGCGTATCAACTCTCAGGGCAAACGGCTCAATGAAGCTGACTTTGCGATGTCAAAAATCGCTGCTGATGAGCGTTTCGGCGGTAATATGCTCCGCAAAGCTATTGATTATTTCTGTCACTTGGCAGTTGATCCGGCATTTTATGGTCAGCTTTCCAGCAAAGACCACGAATTTATGGCATCTGAATATGCGGACAAGCTGAAATGGCTCAAAGATGATTATGAAAACATCTATGATCCGGACTACAATGATATGCTGCGTGTTTCCTTTATGCATCAATTCGGCAGAGGTAAACTCGGCGATCTGGTGAGCCTGCTTTCCGGACGCGACTTTATTGAGCGTACATTCAAAGAGGAAATTGCCCAGGAAAGTTTTGAAAAGTTGACCGCCGGGGTGATCAACTTTATGAATAAATACACCTTTGAGCAGTTTGTTCTGGCGATCAAATCTGCCGGATTCATCAATCCCAAACAGCTCAATTCCAAGATGACTTTGGACTTCGCTTATACGCTTTATCTGCTTTTGAACAGCGATAAAGAGTTCCCGAAAGTCGAAATCAAACCGTGCGTACAAAAGTGGTTTATTCTTTCAACATTGACCGGCAGATACATCGGTTCACCGGAATCCCAGATGGACCGCGACCTCCGTGCGATTGCCGCCAAAGGCTTTATGGCGTTTTTCAAAGAAGTGGAAGAAGCGGAGCTTTCTGATACTTTCTGGGAAGTCGGTCTGGTTCAGAATCTGGAAACTTCGGCAATTTCCAGTCCTTATTTCAACACCTTTATTGCAGCACAGGTACACGGCAGCGACCGTTCGTTGCTTTCCAACAGTGCCAAAGTTGCAGATCTGCTTTCGGCAGGCGATGTTCATCACATTTTTCCGAAAGAGTTTCTGAAAAAGAACGGTATTGATGACAAATCAATGTACAATCAGGTGGCGAACTATGCGTATCTCGATACCGGTGTGAATATTTCCATCGGTAAGCAAACTCCGCAAGATTATTTTACTGCCGCATTGAACCAGTGTGCAACTAAAGAACTCAAAGTCGGCACGATCACAGAAAATGCCGCCTTGCGGGAGAATTTGGCAGTAAACTGTATTCCGGCAGATATTTTCACAATGACGGCAGACGATTACGAAAAATTCCTGAAAGAACGCCGGATTCTGATGGCAAAAAAGATCAAGGAATATTATAATAACCTTTGAGGTGAATTTTTATGGACACAAAAAGAATTCTTGAGCTTAAAAACAATTTTGATCAGATACTGAATTCTGTTGTTGAAGAAAATATCGAATATTGGCTTGCTCGTGATTTAATGCCGTATTTGGGATATTCGCGATGGGAAAACTTTGAAACAGCAATCAAACGAGCGATGACAGCTTGTGACGGCTCTGGCATTGATGTAAACGATCAATTTCGTGAGGTCACGAAATTGATAGAGCATGGCAAAGGGGGGAAACGCGAAATCACTGATTATATGCTGACCCGTTATGCTTGTTATCTGATAGCTATGAATGGTGATCCGCGCAAAGAAGAGATTGCTTTTGCTCAAAGTTACTTTGCTGTTCAAACTAGAAAAGTAGAAATTATTGAAGAACGCGTCAAATATATTGAACGCATGAACGCTCGTGAGCAATTGACGGCTTCAGAAACACGGTTATCTAAAAATATTTATGAGAGAGGCGTTGATGATCAGGGTTTTGGTAGAATCCGTTCAATGGGAGATCGTGCTCTTTTCGGCATTCGTACTGCCGAAATGAAAGAACGACTCGGAATGAGTCAAAATCGTCCGTTGGCAGATTTTTTACCTGCCCTTACAATTGCTGCAAAAAATCTTGCCACAGAAATGACCAATTACAATGTCGAGCAAAAAGATCTTCAAGGCGAACGTTCAATTACAACTGAACATGTGCAAAATAATCGCAGTGTCAGGCAAATGCTGGGAGAACGTGGAATAAAACCAGAAGAATTACCACCTGCCGAGGATATCAAAAAATTGGAACGGCGTGTTAAATCAGCAGAGAAGAAAATTGCAATTGAAAGCGGAAAATTACCCAAGAAAAAAGAAGATGACTTATTTTAAAACCTTTAATGGTCTTTCAAACAGGGTAACGCTTTTATAGGATGATATGATTTATACGCTGAAAATTTATGATACGGAGCTGATGACTTTTGAGTTGACTCAAAAGCCGCTGGAAGGGTTCTGTTGTCATATTATCAGCGTAAATGAAGCAAAAAAGCATCTTTTGCCGCTTGGGATGGCAGTTGATGATGTCGGTGTTTTGAATTGGCTGAAAGCTCGTATTTTGCCTGCGAATCGGGCAAATTCTGATCGTATTCTTTCGGGTTATGGGCTTACTCACAATAACATTCCCGGGATTATTCAGCTTTGCAAGGGGCTTTCTTTGAATGACAGTTACTGGATTACTGATTCGGATTTCAAAGGAAAATTTGCAGACTACAACCTCTTTGAAAACAGTTTTTACAAGGCGTTGTCGCTGATCGCTTACGGCAGTGTGAAGCCCAGCGGGTTTTCCTCATCTCCGGAGTTTACCACCAATGGAATGCTCCGCAAAGGGTGGCGCAGAATTGACGACAAAATCAAGCTGTACAAAGGTGGGACTTCCGGGGCGACCAATACCGGCAACGAGCCTTATTCGGAATTTTACGCCGCACAAATCGCAGAAGCGATGGGGATTGACCATGTTCCGTACACACTTTCCAAGTGGAAAGGCAGTCTTTGTTGCGTGTGCGAACTCTTTACCGATATTGACCACTCCTTTGTTCCGATGTGGCGGTTCTATAAAACAAAGAGTATCAAAGATGTTGCGGCGTATTTGCGTAATTTGGGCGAAGATTATTTCAATGCGTTTTGTGATATGATGATCTTTGATGCGTTGATTTACAACACCGACCGTCATTTGAACAACTTCGGTTTGATGGTGAACAACAAGACCAATCAGCCTTACGCTTTTGCTCCGATTTTTGACAATGGGCTGTCGCTTTTCAACTTCGCTATGGCTGATGACTTTGCCGATCTTGAAACTTACGCAAAGAGCCGTTTGTCGGCGTTTGACGTGCCTTTCGATGAGATTGCCAAGGAATTCATTACCTCGCGCCAGAAGGGGCAATTACGCCGTTTACAGGCGTTCAAATTTACTCGTCACAGCCGTTACAATCTTCCTGCCGCAAGACTGAAAGCCTTGGAGCAATTCATACAGAAGCGTGCAAAAGTATTGTTATGATAGCAATCGTTGAAAATATGGTGTTTTAATGAGTAATGATAAAGCAAGACAAAAAAATGCGTCTGAAAAATATAATATTGATTTTTCTCATATTTTGGAAGAAGGTGGTAATGCGAAAATTTATGATGCGACCGAAAAAGCAACAGGAAAATCTTATGTTTTAAAATATCTAAGTAACTGTTCATTGGAAAAAAAGCAACGCTTTATTGATGAAATAAAAGTTTTACAAGAACTAAATGAGAGAAAGATAGAAGGCGTTGTCAAAATAATAGATTTTTCTGAAGAACATCTTTGGTATGTGATGCCCAAATTACAGCCAGCATTTCCTTATATAAGCCAACAGAAATCACTTGATGTAATAGTTGATTTATTCATATCTCTTGTAAATACGTTGATTAGTATTCATCACTCGGGCTTTGCTCATCGGGATATAAAACCTGATAACATTTATATTGATAATGGGAAAATGATATTAGGTGACTTTGGGTTAGTGGAATTTCCCGATGATGAGAAACAACATAATCTAACGCAAACAGATAAGGCTTTGGGGGCAATATTTACAATTGCTCCAGAGATGAAAAGAAATCCCGTGCTAGCGGACGGGAAAAAAGCAGATGTATATTCTTTGGCAAAAACACTTTGGATGTTTTTGGCTTCTGATACGAAGGGGTTTGAAGGTTCGTATAATTTTTTTGATGAATCACATAGTTTGCGTATAGTGGGGAAGTATACGAAAGATCATCTTGTTGAAATAGAAGAGTTGTTCTTGGCTGCAACAAATAATGTTCCTGATTTGCGACCAGATATGGATGAATTCTTGCAATATTTGCAACTTTGGAAAAATATATCTTCTGATGAATATTTGAGTCAAATAAGCAATTGGAATTTTATCACAAAACTTCTTTTTGGTAAATTTTTGCCACAGACTGCGTTATTCAATAAATTAAGTGATATTAAGCAAATACTGAAAATAATTTCAAAATCAAAAGCTCTTAATCATATGCTGTTTGCAAACGGTGGCGGTGCAGATTTAATAGATGTAGAAGTAGCCAAGGAAAAAGACTGTTTATATTTGCACACTGATACTCATGAAATATTTGCAGTATCTCCAAAACAACTCTATTTTTATAGTTTTTCAGATGTTCGTTGGAATTTTTTCTTGTTAGAACTGAATGTGTTAACATTCGCGGTAGAAGATGATAAAAAACAAAATATAGAAATCGTTGTTGAAGACACTCCCGGACATTATGTTTCTGCAAAAGATGCAATGTACGGAATATATGATTATGAAACTGGAAAAAAATTACCAGAAGGGTATAAAATCGTCAATAGATGTATTCGAGAAAAATTATTATTTGTAATGAAAACAGGTCCATATAACAGTATTTCTGCGACATATGATGGTCGACATGGGGATTGCTCTTCAGAAGAATTTTTCCATTATGTAAATAATTTATTAACCGATATTTCAGCTAAAATAAAACAGGGGATAAAAGAATTTGAAATATTATCATCTATTAGCAAGCAGGGTAATCCATTCAAAAAAGATAACGTTAATCTAATTCCAAGTAGTACATCTCACAAAAGAAAACTCCCTTCTCCTATAAAATTTATAAAGAAAGAATATTCTGAATGGAATTTTTATAACGATCTAATAAAATGCGAGAATAAAGATGCAATAATGAGGTTCTATTTTGCATTAAAGTATAATAGAAACCTTGTAGATCTATCTCAAATATACAAAAGTTTAGGTAAAAATTATTTAACGAATACAACTTCTGAGTATGATTTATTTGTTATGAAAGATGGGAAAATAACAAAATGCAAGAATAATAAGTCTGATGTATTTAAAAGTGCTGCTTACTTTTTGACGGAGCGAAATGAAGCAATTCGAACAAAAAATATACTTAACAGGAAATTATTTGATTTGTGTTCTAACTATGAAATGTATGACATTTCTGAGAATGTAAGATTTGAGATTATTTGCTTGCGTTATTTGCCACCGACACATCTTTTTACAAAAAAAGAATTGCATGATATTATGAAAAATGCTGATGATAGAGTATCTAATAGAATTGTTGTTGACGAATCTGGTCATGTCCTTATTATAGGAGGTGGTGAAAATTATTCACTGTATCCTGTCGCCAATGAAATGTATAATCAGCGTAACAATTATGTGGGAAAATACTCTCCTTTAAATCATCTTGATAACGAATATAAAAGTTTATTGAATGCTTGGTTACATCACTTACGGGAAGAAAAAAATATTTTTTGCAATGATTTCTATTATCAGAAATTAAATATTGAAAAAACAATAAAACAAATCGAAAAATACTATTAAAATATACTTACTTGAAAGCGGCGGTGATGAAAGAAAAAGTGTATGATTTTGTGAAGAATATTCCCCGGGGGAAGGTTGCCACGTATGGGCAAATCGCTTTGCATCTGGGGAATCGAAACTTTGCCCGGGCGGTGGGGAATATTCTTCATGGCAATCCTGATCCGGAGCATATTCCATGTCATCGTGTGGTCAATGCCCAAGGGCAGCTTTCCAGAGCATATGCGTTTGGCGGTATTGAGGCACAAAGACGTCTGCTGGAGTCTGAAGGTGTCGTATTCAAGAATGAGCAGGTTGTCGATTTAAGTGTATCTAAAATAATTTTGGAAAAATCATCAACAAGCTATTGATGATTTCATAATCTAAAAGAGTAAAGGGAAGTCTTATGAGCGATTGGTATCAGCAACAATTTGACAAGGCACTAACAACAAAATTTGATGATGAGTTCAAAAAAATTACAGGGTTGACATGGCTACCTTGGGTTGGAAAAAATTTTGATAATTGCAAGATTCTCATTGTTGCGGAGTCTCATTATACCAATACAGATGATCAAACACTTGTCCAACAGAAAAAGCAACAATATTTAGATGATAATCTTGCGACACGAGAGGTTATGGCAGAGTACCCGCTGTATGGGTATGAAGCTGGTTGGAAAAACAATGGCGGACGGGGAAACAACCCGACATTTGATAATCTTTTCCGATTGCTTATTTCTGACGACCTGTTATATGGTGTGGATACACACAAGCGTCGGTTGAATCTTTGTTCAAACTTTGCTTTTATGAATATAATTCAAAGGCCGATGTGGTATCCTCCATCAAGCACTGGATTTCCGAAAGAGCGACCTAATGATGCAGACCGTAAAATCGGCTGGGAGGTTGTTTACGAGGTTCTGAAAATCTTGTTGCCGGATATTTGCATTTTTTCTGGATCGGATGCCTCTAGGTATTTTGAATATCACATGAATAGACTCGGGATCAAGTATTCAGGATGGGAGTGGGATGCCAGTAAAATAGGCAACACCTATCCTAAAAAAGCGATAGTTGATATTTGTGGCAAGAAAATTAACCTTAAATTTATCCGACATCCAGGAAGTTATTTCAGTTGGGAACAGTGGCAGAAGTTCGTTTTTTCTGACTGTAAAAATATTCAGGATAAACTCCTTTCAATTATAAAAGCCCAATCCTAAATTGGTATGGTAAAATCAGTTCTTCTGAAAATCCAGCCCTTTTGAGGGTAAATTGTCACGACACGGGGTATCGAGACAGAGAGAGATTTTTGAGAGAAAATGAGGGTTTTCTCTCAAATATACTTTGCAACTGACATCTCTGCTTAAAAGCGTAAAAGCCGTAATTTGCTTGAAGTCAAGCAGTAACTACGGCTTTTTATTTTAACAAACTCACGACACTTTCGGTCGCAAGTTGCAGTTAGCCCTCCGTCGCTCTGCGAGCTATGGAGGGCATCCTTCGCCCGCTCCGTCTGCGACTCCGCTTTTTTTTGCTTGCGCAAAAAAAAATCTACGGATAGCAAGACGGGCTTGCCATCCGTAGCTTTAGCGAAGGATGGTGGAGGTGAGGGGAGTTGAACCCCTGTCCCAACGAGGAATGATGAAGACATCTACATGCTTGTTCCATCTTCAATTGTTTTTCGTCCTCCGTTCCGCCAATGGACAGGCGGTCCTTCAGAACAGGCATTCTGAAATCTCGCAGAAGTTCCGAATGCCGGGAATCTCTGCCAGGGCGCTGGATGACGCCGCTTACACCTTAGCACCCGGTCAGGCGCAGCGACGTGGCGGGAAAATTATGCCGCCAGAGCAAACTCTTCGTTCGCATTTATTGTTTTAACCGGTGATTAACGAGGCCAACGGTCATCCTCGGCATGCAATCAACCCAGTACCTTCGCCGGTCGAATCCGGAACACCCCCAGAATCGATGATTGTATGCGGTTTTTTATGCCGCAATTACTAATATAACTCTTTATTGGTGCTTTTTCAACAAAAAAACTTGATTTTTTTGCAAAATCATATATATTAATAAATTCAGCATATATAGTATCAATCGCCATTCATGAGGTTTTTATCATGGCCGAAAATAATGAAAAAATCACCCCGGCGGAAGAAAATATGGCCGCCGAAAACAGTGCCGATCAGGTCAACAGCGTCCTTGAGCAGGGCGAAACTGCCGCCGGTGATGCCGCTGCTGCCGAACCTGTTTCCGAAGTCGATCAGCTTAAAGCACAGCTTGCCGAGCAGCAGGCAAAATTCCTCTATCTCCAGGCGGAATATCAGAATTTCCGCCGCCGTGCCGCCAGAGATATCAGCGATGCCAGAAGTCATGCCATCGCCGATACACTCACCCCGTTTTTAAGCGTTTCCGACTTCCTCGGTATGGCACAGACTGCGGCTGAAAAAACCGACAATCTCGATGCTATCAAGCAGGGATTGACCATGATTATCGCCCAGTTTGACAAAGCTCTGGAAGAAATGAGCGTGCGTAAATTCACCAGTACCGGAGAGAAATTTGATCCCGATCTTCACGATGCCGTCGGCAGGGAGCCGTCGGATACTGTTCCGGAAGATGTGGTCATCCGGGAGTGGAATTGCGGATATAAAATCGGCGAAAAGCTGCTTCGTCCCGCCCGGGTTTTGGTCTCATCCGGCCCGGCAGCGGCGGAAACTGCTGAAAACGCAGACAAGGAGTGATCCATCATGGCTGACTATTACGAAACTCTTGGCATCAGCAAAGGTGCTTCTGCTGACGAAATCAAAAAAGCATACCGCAAACTTGCGGTCAAATATCACCCCGACAAAAATCCGGGCAACAAGGAAGCCGAGGAGAAATTCAAAGAGGTCTCTGCCGCTTATGAAACTTTGAGCAATCCGGATAAACGCCGCCAGTATGACCAATTCGGTCATGATGCCTACACCCGCAGCGGCGGTGGAGCTGGGGGAGCCGGATTCAATGCCCAGGATATTTTCAGCCAGTTCTTCGGCGGCGGCGGCTTCGGCGGTTTTGAAGATCTTTTCGGCGGCGGTTCCCGCCGGGCAAATCCCAATGCCCCCCAGCAGGGTGAAGATCTTCGTTATGCCGTGGAAATCGACTTCGAAGACGCCATGTATGGCGTGGATAAAAAGATCAATGTTTCCCGTTACGAGACTTGTGAGAAGTGTTCCGGCAGCGGTTGTGCCGGGGGAACCGGCAAAAAGACTTGCAGCCGGTGCGGCGGTTCGGGGACTTTGAATATTTCTCAAGGCTTTTTCAGTGTCCGTCAGCCTTGTCCGAATTGTTCCGGAACCGGTCAGATCATCGACAAACCCTGTTCATCATGTCACGGGCAGGGCAGGGTGAAAACTTCCGCTCCGCTGCAGATCCATATTCCTGCCGGTGTCGATAACGGTACTCAGATCCGGGTGCCGGGCAAAGGCAGTTCCGGTTTGCGTGGCGGCGGCCCCGGTGATCTTTATGTGGTCATGCGTGTCCGTCCCAGTGCTGTTTTTGAGCGTGAAGAAAATGATCTGCTCTGCGAAGTGCCGATCCCGTTTGCCGTAGCTGCTGCCGGTGGAGAAATTGATGTGCCGACCATTTCCGGCAAAGCAAAGATCCGGGTGCCGGCAGGCACGCAGAGTTATGCCATGCTGCGTCTCAAGGGCAAAGGAGCCCCGTCAGTTCGCGGCGGCGGCAGAGGTGATCTGCGCATCCGGCTTATCGTGGAGACCCCCTCCGGATTGTCGAAAGAACAGCTTGAATTACTGGAGAAATTCAACGCTTCTCTGACGGAAAAAAATAACCGCCGTCAGAAAGAATTTGCCGAAAGAGCAAAAAATTTCCTGCGTGGGGAGGATTAAATCATGCCCCGTCAGGATCCCAAAGACCCGGTATTGGCGACCAACCGCAAAGCTTTCCATGACTACACCGTCCTGGATCGTTTTGAGGCCGGTATCCAATTGGTCGGTACCGAGGTGAAAAGCTGCCGGGCAAGGGCGATCCAGTTGCAGGAAGGCTTCGTCAAAATTGAAAAAAATCAGGCATTGCTTTATAATGTCCATATTGCGGCGTATGATTTTGGGAACCGCTTCAACCATCAGACCCGGCAGGTTCGGCGGCTTCTTCTGCACAAAAGGGAAATTTTGAAACTTTCCCAATGGCTCAACACCAAAGGCGGTACGCTTATCCCTCTGAAGTTTTATCTGCACAAAGGCTTGGTCAAAGTCGAAATAGCCTACTGTCAGGGTAAAACTCACGCCGATCAGCGTGAAACTTTACGCAAACGTGAAACCGAACGTGAAATGCAGCGTTTTGTCCGCAAATAACTCAAACAAGTCCGCAAAAGAACAACGGAGTGTCGCGGTGCTCCGTTGTCATGCCTCTGCTCCATGCACCCACGCTCTACTGCCTATACGGCTTATGCGGCCTATCCGGCCTATTGCTCTGCCCCATCCAACGGTCTGCGGTCACCGCGGCTCTGCTCCATGCTGTAAAGCAGTCAGCAAAGCTCCTGCTTGTCCTGCTGTTATTTTTTTGTTGCCGTAAACTGATGTTGAAACACAAACTCTTATCAAACTCTTATCAGCGATATTCCCCAAAAACTTTTATATTCTATTGCAAAACATTACGGTTGCATGTATAATATTCAGCAGTTTGAAACGAATTGAATTATCCGGGGAAAAGATGATGAAAGATCGCTTTCTCAGCAAGAATTTGTACACTCTGTTTGCAGAACGCATTGAATCCGGTGAACTTCCACCCGGCAGCTGTCTGCCGTCAAATCAGCAGCTGGCAGATGAATTTCACGTTTCCATCATGACTGCCAACCGGGTTTTCAACCAGCTTGCGAAATCCGGTTACATCCGCCGTGAGCAGGGGCGTGGCAGTTTTGTTTGTGATGCTCTGCCGAGCGGAGACCGCAAAATTTATCACATCGGCATTGCCGACCAGGTGACTTATCCGGTAATTTCGATCAGAAATGCGGCATTGGATATCCGGCCCAAAACCATAAGTCATTATCTGCAGGATTACGGGTGTGCGGTTCAGATGATAAATTACAAAGATGTTGTTGACCGGGAGACGCTCTCCTGTTTATCCCGAAAGCTTGACGGTTTGATCGTCTCTGCCGGATTTCTGGATCGCACTACTGAACGCAATTTGTCACAATTGACGATCCCGATCGTAGTGGTGAATAGGGAATATCTGGTTGATATACCGTTTCATCAGGTTCTTATGGACATGTATCCGGCACTTCAGGATGCTGCCAAACGGATTGTTAAGGGGAATTACCATGAAGTGATTATTGTCCGGGAGTCACATCCTCACGGGATGATACGCTGCACAAATTTCATCAAGGAATTGCTCCGCGAGGGATTCAATGTCAAAAACATCCGCTGCTATTCGATCAAAAATATTGCTTTGCAGGATGAATCGCCTTTTTATGAGCTTGGCATGAAACTTGCCGGTGGATTGTCCGGCAAACTGCTTTTCTCGACCTCTGACGTGGTATCTTTTGCCATGCTGAAAGCGTTTGCTGAATCCGGGGTCATTCCCGGCAGAGACTTTGATCTTTTGAGTTTCGACAATCTGGAGGGATATGGATATCTGCCGCAGAAAGAAGCCATGCTTACCAGCATTGATTATCCAAGAGTGGCAATTTCCGAACAGGCGGCACAACTGCTGTTGGAAAAGATGGAAAAACCGGGCAGGGGAACGACTGTTCTAAAGGTACCGGCGAGTTTGAAAATACGTTCGACAGCTTTCAATTCAAATCGGTAATCATCAGAAACGGAATATAAAATGGATAAAGTCATTTGCTCATTGGAAAAATCCCTCTCCTGGTTTCTCAACTCCGGTGTAATGCCTGATGAGGGTAAAAACGGCGTTGCAGAAAGGATAATTCTCACCCGCAGCAATCCGGCACTGGAAAAGGTCAGAGATAATTTCTCCGGGCTTACTGAAGGCGATGGATTCTGGATCGTGGAAAACCGCCGTGCCGACTGCTGTTTTGAAACAGCTCTGCTCTTTTTGCTTGCCGGAAGAAAACTGGGAAATAAATTTTACACTTCAACCGGTGAAAATATTCTGGAATATCTCTTTGAAAAAACGACCATGTTTCAGGAGAATTTATGGAATTGGCACGCCAAAATGGAGAGCCGTGCTTTCTGGTATGATGATAACGGATGGGTGGCGGCAATAGAACTTTTCATCGGTCAGAATTTCCCTGAACTGGATAAAAAGTACGATCTTATTGCCAGAGGCCGAAAATCCGCATTGCTTTTGGGAGGATCTCTCTTGAAGCATCTCAACTCATCCAGGCCGGTCAAACACGGCAGCTGGCCGGATGAGCTGCTCTGGGGAGAACCCCGTCAGCCGCACTGGGGTACTCCGGTATGCGTGGCACTGATGCTTGCCGGGGAATTTGATATCGTCCGTCAATACCATCAATGGGGAGCAGGGAACTGGCATCGATTCGGCATAAGTGAATGGGCGTATGCCCTGATCAGCAGTGCTGCCGGCGGTAAACTTGGCGATGAGTATCTGAAAGCTGAATCACTGAAAATTTTTGATTATCTGAAAAAGCATGAGAAAAACGGTATTCTTCCCAGTGAACATTGTGAAGCTCCTGCAGGTGAAGCTTTGGCAGATTTGATCTATACGCTCAACTGGTATCTGCCGGGATTGTCGCTGGTTGACGGCGGCAGGGAAGATTTTTGCCGTCTGCGTGATTTTATGATCTCCATCCAGAATCCGGATGGCAGCTGGCAGGGGATGTACGATATAACCGGCGGCACCTGGTCGGGCGGTGATTTATTTGAAGGCGGAGCAAACAGCATTTACACCGGTTGGACGAATGCTGTGATCGCTCTTTGTATGTTGTTTGATTGACGGGAAAGTGACAGGAAACTTGAAAGGAGGACATAATGGCAAAATATTTACCCGGATTTTCAGGTTTCGGTATCGGTGTCAATTACTGGGCATCGAATGCAGGAACCAGGATGTGGAGCAAATTCTCTGCCGGAGAGGTTGATGCCGACTTTGCCGCACTGCATGGTGCCGGAGTCAATACAGTTCGTATTTTCCCTCTGTGGCAGGATTTTCAGCCGGTAATGGAAATTGCCGAATGGAGCAATTACTCCCGGGAACTGGGATTCCCTGATGGGACACCGCTTCCGGCGACCGGTCTGAAAAGTTACGGGATTGATCCTGTGATGATGGAAAGATTCCGCATTGTTGCTGATCTGGCAGACAAACATGGGCTCAAATTGATCGTGGGGTTGCTTACCGGCTGGATGTCCGGCGGTATGTTTGTTCCCCATGCTCTTTCCGGGAAGGATTTGACCAAAGACTTCAGGGCCTTGCGTATAGCGGATATGTTTATCCGCGGCTTTGTCATGGAAATGAAAGATCATCCGGCGATCATTGCGTGGGAACCGGGCAATGAGTGTGATTGTCTGTCATACAACAAGGCTGATTGTGCGTGGAATTTTCTTAACATGGCTACTTCTGCCATCCGTCTTGCTGATCCGGGGCGACCTGTTTTTTCGGGGATGCATGGCGGGAAAACCTCATTTCACCACTCCTACGATTTGATCACTCAAGGCAAACTCTGTGATGCTCTGACCACGCATCCTTATCCGGCATTTACTCCGCACTGTGGAAAAAGTGCCCTCAACACGATCCCGGCGATCTATCACGCAACTGCCGAAACGGTTTTTTACCGCGGGGTATCCGGGAAACCGGCATTCATTGAGGAAATCGGTGCTTTCGGCCCGGGGTATCTTTCTGAAGAACGCACTGAAAAATATCTCTATACCCAGCTTTATTCAGCCCTTGTGCATGATCTTGGCTCCGTTTTGTGGTGGTGTGGATTTTCCTTTGACCGCTGTGCCGGTGAGACACCCTATCGCTGGGGGGCGATGGAGCGTGAACTTGGAGCATTCAAGTCAGACCGTTCCGCAGACGGTGCGGCAAGGGCGATGAAAAAATTCAGTGAAGAAAAAGCGAAACTTCCGGAATTCTCCTCCCGTGAAATTGATGCCGTGGTGGTGATTTCAACGCTGGAAGATGCGTGGAGAGCTGCTTACGGTTCATTTATTTTGAGTAAGCAGGCAGGTTTTGAAATAGAGTATTGTCACATTGCTTCGATTGATGCCCTGCCTGAAAGCAAATTTTATATTGTGCCATCGATCACCGGTTATGAGGTTATGGATGTGCATAAATACCATTTGCTTCTGGATGCGGCAAGGAACGGAGCGACAGTAGTTTTTACTGCAGACAGCGGATTCTTGCAGCCATTTGACGCTCACTTCGGAGCGACGGTCGATTACCGTACTGAAGAACCGGAAACAACCACGTTCACTCTCGACGGTAAAACATTTACGGCAAATCAGAAAATTACCCGCCGCATGAAAGCTGTTGATTGTGAAGTTCTTGCTTCGGATACAGATGGTTTCCCGGTAATTCTGAAAAAAGATTACGGCAAAGGTAAACTTGTATTTGTCAATGCGGCTCTGGAAAACAATGCTCTTGTCCCCGGCAACGAACTTTATCTGGTTTACCGCAAACTTGGTGCAGTTGCCGGTTTGGAACTTCCGGAGAAATCTCCGGAGATCGGTATTACCCGGCACAAAACCGCTGACGGCAGAGTTTTGAAGTTTTATATCAACTATTCGGATGAAACAGTTGACGGAATATCCGGAAACAGTGTGAAATATGAAATTCTTTAACCCAACCAGAAAAGAAAGGAAAAAGTTATGAAGACAAAAATCAGAAAATCGCATTTCCGGCGTGCCGGAGTAAAGCAGTCTTGCTTTACTCTTATCGAATTGCTCGTAGTTATAGCGATCATCGCCATTCTGGCGGCGATACTGCTGCCTGCACTCAATTCCGCCCGGGAAAGGGGCAGACAGGCTGCCTGCATCAACAATCTCAAGCAGATCGGCACATCCTGTGAGCAGTACACTAACGATTTTGACTCCTGGGCATTGCCGGCTCAAAGTACGAGTGATAGCGATACCCGGTGGATGTGTGTTCTGAATGACAATTACGGGCTGAAATATGTGGAAAAGAGAGGCGGCGAAGGTTCTTTTTTCATGTGTCCTTCCCAGGAGGGTGCATTTTCCGCTCCGTTCAATGTTTGGCTAGGTACCGGACCGAATTACAGTCATTACAGCTATAATGCCTGTCTGGGGGGAGTTTATGAGACACTCCGTTCTTCAAAAGGCTCTGAATATAGCCGCAGTTATTTTCACAAAACGTCTGCTTTGGTTTCGGCATCACGTACTCCGCTTGCTTTTGATCATGCTCACGTTAACAGTTATGATGGGCAAATCTGGGCTGACCGGTTCAATACCCGGCATGGCAAGGATTACCAGACCAATATGGTTATGGCAGACGGTCATACCCAGACCATGACTTTTGAGCAAATCAACAGTGTGCCGGCAGATCCGGTCAACAGTGCCTTATCTGATTTGTACTATTACAATTTCCTCTCTGCCGGATTGAGAGTAAAATAACAATTAACTGCATGAGGATCAAAAAAAAATGAAAAAATTTCTCTTTCTTGCCTCTTGTTGTGCCGCTTTTGCACTCTCAGCAGCCGAAGTTGCCAATTTTGACTTTACCGGAGCTGTTCCCCAAGCTTCCGGTAAATACAGCCTGCCCCGTTTCAAGAAGACTGAAATCGGCGGCGATGAAAACAAACGCTCGCTCTATTTTGACGGTAAAGATGCCGTCGGAACTCTTTTTGCCAAAGATTTTCATATTCTCAAGGGCGGTTCAGTCGTGGTAAAATTGAAAATTGCTGATAAAAAGAAAAATCTTCACATGATCGTCGTCAAACCTGATGAGTGGTGGCTGGCACGTCAGGGCAATAAGATATATTTCAACTTCTGTCAGGGGAATAAACAGGCAGCTTACGGCGTACTTGTTCCCTGTGACTGGAGCAAGGAGACCACCATCGGTGTTTCTGTTTTCCCCGATGACACCTACATTGTCTGTGCCGACGGCAAAGTGTTGAAATCCGGCGTATTGAGCATCAATGATTCCCCCTGCTACAATGATAAACCGATCACCATCGGCAACGGCTGGGGCAGCGTATGGAGTATGCTCGGCGATCTTTACGCTCTGCGGCTCTATGATGAACCGCTTGCTGAAGCTGAATTGATCGAAAACACCAAACTGTGAAAAACGGATAACGAAAATGAAGAAAATTCTTTTATCTTTGACAGGATTGTGCCTTTGTGCCGCCGCATCTCTTGCGGCAAAGCCTGTTTATCATTATGATTTTACCCAAAAAAGCAATATTATCCTCTCTGACGGAGCAATTCAGAAAGATGGATTTATCCGCTTCGACGGCGAAAAGAGCAAAGCGGTCATCCCCGGCAGTGAAAACTTCAAAATCACCGGTAAAGGAATTACGGTTGCCTGTATCGTTCGTTTCGCTGAACGCCCCCGGCTCGGTCAGGATATGGTCGGCAAAGGTAAAGCGTGGCTGATGTCGCGTAACGACAACGGTATCGGCTTTTTCGGTATGCGTTCAGAGAAAAAGTGGGAACTTGTTCAGGGCGGCAGCAAGGTTGAAGCCGGTATCTGGGCCCATTATGCAATGACTGTCGAGCGTGTCCATGATGCCGGCCGCGGCTGGGACTATTACCGGGTGAATAATTTTATCAACGGTGAAAAAGTTTCTTCGGGGACTTTTTCCCACGTCAAACCCTTTGATGACAATAATGCCCCGATCATGCTCGGTTACGGTCTGGGCAAAGAACACTGGGCGATGAAAGGCGATATCGCAGAAGTCCGGGTCTATGACCGCTTTCTCCGTGACGGCGAAGTTGAAGACCTTGCCCTTGCTGCACCATTGGTCAATCTCAAACGCAAGGACCGTTTCACTCTCCGGGGGGATTTTTCCTCCATGCTCAAAACTCTGGACAAAAAAGCGAGATCCGCCGAAGCAAAGTGGCTCGTTGCCGCATTGAAGCGGAGCGTGGAAATCGGTGCCGATCAAAAGGATCTGCAAAAACTTGTGCAGGAAAAAAAAGACGTTTTCACGCTCAATTCCGCCGAAGCGATCCGGTTGAAGTGGAATGAAAATCAGCAAATTTGCCGCATTATGCTCACCGGTGATCTTGCCGCACTGGTGATGATCAACGGCAAGGGGAGCTGTTTCCCGCTGACCTCTCTTTTTGACCGTCATGCCCGCAAAGAACTGCTCAGTTCCTACGGAATTTACTGGCAGATCGAGTACCGCAAAGGACGCAACCGTCTGGAGTCGGCATTCAATTACAGCGATAATGTTTCATGGCAGGCGAGTGTCGGGGGGAATATTGCCAAAGTGAAATGGGTTCACCCTGTATTCACTGCCGAAGCGGAACTTGAACTCAAAGGCAAGCGTTTGGAGACCTCTTTGCGTGCCGATGCCACTGCCGGAAATCATCTGCTTTCACAGGTCACTTATCCCGGAGTTATTTTTGCATTGAAAAAAACTCCGCAGGATACTTTGCTCCACATGAGCGGCGAATTGATAAAGAATCCTTCGGTCAACGGTCCCAGAATTGTTTCTACAACCGCTTACTACCCGACTGGTTATGTCCCGATGCAGTTTTGTGCTTATTACGATAATGACAGCGGCGTTTACTTCGCAACCGAAGACCCCAAAGCCGTAAGCAAACGCTTCATGCTCAAAGGTCAGCAGCGGGGAATCGAACTCAACTGGCTCTCCTGGGCTCCTTACAAAGCCGGTCAGAAAGAGTATAACAGTTATATTTTCAGCGGCAAAGGCGTTATTGAAACATTCAAAGGCGACTGGTATGATGCCGCTCATATTTACCGGAGGTTTCTCTCCGGCAAAAAGGTTTTCTGGTATCCGGAAGTGCCGAGAAAAAATATGGCAAAATGGTTTTCGGATAATCCGATGTGGTTCACCGTCCGTTTCCGTGCAAAAGCCAGTGAAATCAATCAGCAGAGAGTTTTTTTCTACCGCAACTATTTTGAACTGCCTTTCGGCATCCACGGTTACGGTGTGTGGGATCGTGCTTACGGCAATACTATGACTCACTACAAACCTTTGCCGTTTGTTATTCCCATGGTCAAAAAGATGAAAGAACTCGGCATTTATTTCAAACCTTACACCGACAGTCAGTTATGGGCTACTCTGGATGGACCTTTCAATAAGAGTGACTGGCGATTTTCCTCTCACGGGAAAAAATATGCGATTAAGAACTTCAATGGCTCGATGAACTACGAAACCTACAGCGGACTTCCTTATGCGGTGATGTGTCCTGCCTGTCCGCCGTGGCAGGATGAGCAGATCCGCCGTTTGAAAGAGATGGTTGATTTCGGCTGTATGGCACTTTACCACGATGAGATGCTGGCGGCACGTCCCTTTACCTGCTACGATGAATCCCACGGACACCTGATGAATGATCCGGCAATGTGGCTGCATGACGGTTATCTGCCGATCATGAAACGGTTGAAAGCGGCAGTGCCGGGTTACGTCGGTCACGATACCGAAGGCTTTGAAGAGCCGCTTATCGGTCTGCAGGATGGTTTTCTCTGCTGGGGTCCTCCGGAAGATGTGCCGCTTTACCGTACTGTTTTCGGGCCGCGTTTCGACCTTATCGGCAGACACTTCAGCTATGTCTGGGAATTCAACGGCAATACCGAAAGAAGATTTTTCCTCATCATCGGTCAGCAGTTTGTCAGCGGCGAGCAAATGGGCTGGTGTGAGCCCGGGGAAATGATCAATTATCCGCAGATGATATTATTCACCAAAAAACTCATCCATCTGCGTTCCGGTTTGCTGAATTTTTTCAATGAAGCGGATAACTTACGGCCTTTCAAATACTCAGTCGCTCCTGAAATGACCTCCTATATCTGGGATGGTGAGGGGGGTAAAAAAGTTCCGTGTTCCAGTATTCCTGCTTGTGCATACGGCAGAAACGACGGGTTGAAACTGGTGATTTTCGCCAATTTGATGCTCAAAGAAAAAGGTTCCTGCACTCCGCAGATAAATTATGCCGGCAAAATTGCCGCCATCTGGGAAAAGGGCAAAGACACCCCGAAAATCATTGATTACAACGGCTCATTCTCCGGGAAATTGGATTTTGATCCGTTGGAGTTGAAATTCATGCTCATTGCAGAAAAAGATGATGACCTTTTCCGCAATGAAGTAAAACGGATCTCTGCATTGATCGGCAAAGTTGAATCATTCAAAGCTCCGGTCGTGCCGGAAAATCTGAAAGTAAGATTGAAATCATCCGCCCCGACAGGTACTCCGGCAGCAGATACACTCCCGGCGGATGGGAAAATCACGGCAAAAATGCTCAAAAACAGTGATAACTGTATGCTTGGTATAAATGATGCGTTTGTCACCTGGATGGAAAAAGAGCGTACCATGCTCACTTATAAACCGATCGATTTCGGCAAAGAGAGTTTCAGCAAAATTGAATTGACTTACAGCACCGGCGTGGGTGAAAATGGCGGCAGTTTTGTCGTTATGAGCGGAAATCCTCCGAATACTATTGCAGAAGGCATCTTGCCTCTTTCCGGAGGCAAGGTGAAAACAATTACACTGGATCTGCGTAAAAAAATCAGCGGTATTCAGAATGTGAAAATCCGTTTCAATGGCAAATACTGCTGTACTTTCTATTCGTGGCGTTTGATCCCGTGACATGTCCCCAAAAGAGAAAGTGAAAAAATGAAAATTTCACAAAAGCTGTACGCCATGCCGGAGCTTCAGGAGTTGAACCGGCTGCCGATGCACGGTGCGGAAATCCCTTTCCATGACCGTGAAACGGCATTGACCGGGGAGTGGAAAAAATCGAAGTATTTCCGCTTACTTGACGGTCAATGGGATTTCCGGCTTTACCGCTGCCCGGAGGCTGTACCGGCAGATTTCGCTGCAGAAAATTTTTCCGATCCGGAAATTTTCAAACTCCAAGTCCCCTCAAACTGGACTTTGGCAGGCTTGTGGGATAAACCTGTTTATACCAACATCCAGATGCCTTTTTTGGAAAATTTTGAGCTGCCGGAGGAAAATCCGACCGGCATTTACCGCAAAACCTTTTCCGTCCCGGCTTCGTGGCTTAAGCGACGCACTGTTCTGCACATCGGCGGAGCTGAAAGTTACCTTGAGGTTTATCTCAACGGTACTTTTGTCGGCATGGGTAAAGATACCCGTCTGCCTTCGGAATTTGATTTGACCCCGTACCTGAAAAAGGGCGGTAATCTGCTTGTCTGCAAAGTCATCCGCTGGTCAGATTCATCTTTTATTGAGGATCAGGATCAGTGGTGGATGGCGGGCATCTACCGCAGTGTGTGGCTTTACAATACGGGGTTTTCTTTTATTGAAGACCTCTATGTGAATGGCGACTTCGATTATGAAAACGGTAAAGGTTTGCTCCATATTGAAAACAAAAGCGGTTTTTATTCTCCGGCATGGAGTTCAAAGGGACCGCGGGATCCGATGAAACTTCATTTGACTCTTTATGACAGATGCAATGAAGTTCTCTGGGACAAAGAAGAGGTTGTTTCTCCGTTGTTCCGGGATGAGGGGTACTGCACTGCAATCGATGCAGTTTTTGATAATATTCAGCCGTGGTCGGCGGAATCACCGGAACTTTATACGCTGATTGTGGAATTTCTGGATAAAGGCGGCAAACTTCTTGACTGCCGCCGCAAACGGCTGGGATTCCGCAATATCCGTATTGAGGGCAGAGATCTGCTTTTCAACGGCAAACGGGTATTCATCCGGGGAGTCAACCGCCATGAACACAATATGCTCACCGGCAAGACCCTTTCGCTGGAGGATATGCTTTCTGATATAAAGATGATGAAGCAGTATAACTTCAACGCTGTCCGTACCAGCCATTATCCCAATGATCACCGCTGGTACGGGTTGTGCGATGAGTATGGTATTTACGTCGTGGATGAAGCAAATGCAGAATCCCACGCCCTTTATCATCTGCTCTGCCGGGATCCGAGGTGGAAAAATGCTTTTGTTTCCAGAGGCGAAAGAATGGTGCTGCGGGACCGTTCTTTCACCAGTATATTCTGCTGGTCAACCGGCAATGAATCCGGAAACGGCGAAAATCATATCGCCGAGATCAGGGCAATGAAAGCTCTTGATCCGACCCGCCTGATCCACCACGAGGGGGAAGTGAAAAAATTCTGGCATCAGGGAGCCAATGTGATGCACAGCAAAATGAAGTGGATGAATAATTTCTATGATCCGATGTATCCGGCTCCGTCGGAATTGGCAGAATATTCTGCCGATCCGGAAACGGATCGTCCCATGATCATGAGCGAATATGCTCATGCTATGGGCAACAGTTCCGGTTCGCTTTGCGATTACTGGGATCTGATCTTTTCCAAAACCGGTTTGCAGGGCGGATTCATCTGGGACTGGATCGATCAGGGATTGCTGGTCAAGCGTGAGGATGGTAAAGAGATGATGGCATACGGAGGAGACTTCGGTGAAAAGCGTCACGATTTTGATTTCTGCTGCAATGGCATGATATCATCTGACCACCGTCCGCATCCGGGGATGTTTGAATTCCGTCATTTGGTTCAGCCGGTAAAAATTTCCTGGCATGATCCGGAAAAGCTCTCTTTCAAACTGACCAACCGCCGGGATTTCACCACTTTGCAGGATCTTGCCGGAGTCTGGAAAATGGAGGTGGACGGCAATATTGTGCTTTCCGGTAAAATTCCGGATTTCAGCACCGTTGCTCCGGGAGAAAGTATGGATTTTCTCCTGCCGTTGAAAGCTGGTTTTTCCGGCAGAGAGGCTTTTGTGACCTTTGAATTTTACCTTGCTGAAAATAAATCATGGGCATCTGCCGGCACGCTTATTGCACACGACCAGCTTGAATTGACCGGGAAGATCCGTCTTGAATTTCCGGCAGCAAAAAAATCTGTCACCAGACCGGAGATAATTGAAAAGGATGACACTCTGACCCTTGTCAATGGAAAAACTTCCATCATCATTAACCGCAAAGATGGTACGGGGGTGATGAAACGATCCGGAAAAATTATTCTGACTAAGCTCTTTGAGTGCAATCTTTTCCGTGCCGGTACCGATAATGACGGTATCCGTGGCTGGACAGGGCAGGAACATAAGCCGCTTGCCAAGTGGCTCAATGCCGGATTGGATCATCTTGAAACGATTGATTGCCGTATGACTTTTTCCGGAGAGCAGCTGCGTATAGCCGGAAAATTGACCGGAAGGGATCCGGGGGCAAAGATCAGTTTCATCCGGAAGATCAAAATGCTTCCCGATGGCTCTTTTTGTTTCATTCAGGAGTATAAGCTGCCGGAAAAATTCCCCGCCATGCCCCGCATCGGTGTTACGGCGATGACCGCTGCCGGATTTGAAAAAGCCGGATGGTTCGGCAGAGGCCCATGGGAAAACTATTCCGACCGCAAAAGATCCGCCCATGTCGGCAGATATGAAGCATCGGTATCAGAACTTCATGAGGATACATACGTTCTGCCGCAGGAAAACGGCAACCGCTGCGATGTCCGCAGTTTAACATTGAAGTCAAAGAAAAATACTCTGCATATTTCTGCGGAAATCCCGTTTGAATTCAGCGTGAGCCACTATACTGCCAATGATCTTTATGAAACGCTGCATCAATGTGACCTTGTCCCCCGGAAAGAGACGGTCATCAATATCGATCTTGCCCAGAGAGGAGTCGGGACCGGTTCCTGCGGACCGCAGACTTTGGAACAATATGAGCTGAATGAAAAGAACTACCGCTTTGAATTCACTGTTTTTGCGGAATAAGCAGCACAATATTTCGAAAAGGGGCTGTCACAAAACCTCATGTTTTTGCAGCAGCCCCTTGTTTTTACGGCAGATTTGAAATCACTTCAATGAGATTTTATCGGGAAAGATCCCGGTCATACGCATTTTCGCTCCACTTTATTTGTTTTTCATCCAGTCACAGAGACGGAATGGTACAGTTGCTCTTTCGGCGATCCTCTCACAGGGAGTTATTTGAGCAATGACTTCATCCAGTGTGGTTTCAGCAAGACAGGTACACCAGTCTCCGGCACCGTAATAAATACGCAGAACCTCATCATCTTCGAGGATGGCACCGCAGGGGAAAATGCAGTTTTCCACATAAAGATCATCGTTTCCGGTTTCATAAGGAGCTTCAGCGAGCATCAGCGGATTTTTGGTGATGCCGATCAATCTGGTCGGGTCATCCGGGGAAAAGAGTGCCGCCCCGGCGGCGTAACGTTTATCCCAGGAAAGATATTTCAATCTGACTTTTCTTTCCGGATCACTGTCAACCGCATGGAAAATAAGCAGATAACCGTATTTTGTTTTAATGGGTGGGGCGCCGCCGCCGATTTTGACATTGGCATAAGGAACATCTTCCACGCCCAGAAGCAGCTCTGAATCGCCCCAATAACGCAGATCCGGAGAGAGACTGTACCAGATATGAAACGGTTCTTTGTATTGGTTTGCCGGGCGTTCCAGACGCATATACAGCCCCTCTTGGGTCTTGAAAGGGCAGAGGATCATATTGCGTTGCTGGGGCATGCCCAGGCAGATACAGTCAAAATCGGTACCTTTACCCCGCCAACGGGCAATGCCGGGGCGTTCGGAGTGGCTGCCGTTGAAGCAGAAACTTGCATAAAGTTCCCCATCCAGAACAGTAAGGCGGGTATCATTGCACCAGAGCAGTTCTTCTTCCTGATACCAGAAATGGCACGGCTCTCCGGCGATAGTGAAGTTGATCCCGTCATCACTGGTTCCGAAACCGGTTCCCATCCATTCTGCGGGTGGATAATTTTCTCCGAAGTAATCGACCCGCGGTGCAATGTAGTATTTATCGTTGAGCTTGGCAGCTCCGGCATTGAAAGCAAAGTCGGCAGGATAGGGAATATCGTTTTTGGTGAGGATAGGATTCCCGGAATAACGGCGGATTACCGGCGGAGCGGTGAATGCTCCGGTCGGAGCTTTTTTGACGAAAAAATTTTCCATCTTTTATCATTCTCAGTTATTGTTTCATTTTTACCGGTTTGACGAACCACAACTTATGTGATATGTTTTACACGTTAACAAAAATGTTTGTTTATAAGCTCCTGCTTGGGTTTCACAAAATTTGAGACATTATCCATTCTCAATAAAAAATTATATTTCTTCCGCATAATTTCGGAGGATAACGGATATAATATACAGTTTTCAGAGAGGGAAATCCACGTGCCGGGAAATTTTTTTCCGGTATGTTGTGATAAGAGCTTGATAAAAGTATTTGCAACAGTTGGAAAATTGTGAAATTTGCTGCGATTTTTTGTTGCTTCATTTGAGACAGGTGTTTACAGTGAAGTCCCATCGGCAACCCACAATCCCTTTTCGCCGGGCTGCCAAAAAAAATAAGCCAGTCGGATGACTTGCTTGGATAATAGTAGCCCGGGCGGGGATTGACGAGGAGCATTTTTGCTCCGAGAGCCTGAGCATTAGCGAAGGCAACCCACAATCCCTTTTCGCCGGGCAGCCAAAAAAAATAAGCCAGTCGAAAGACTGGCTTGAATTTTTTTTGGTAGCCCGGGCGGGGATCGAACCCACGACCCACTGCTTAGAAGGCAGTTGCTCTATCCACTGAGCTACCGGGCCAAAAAAGTTAACATTATTATAATATGCCTCCACTTGGCAGTTTTTTCAAGTCCTTGCCGGAGGAATTTCCATATTTCAGCGATTTCTGGTGTTTCTTACCGGAGGTTGTTCGATTATTATCAATTCCGGCTTGGGCTGGATCTCCAGCAATTTGGTATTATTGAAAACCGGTTCCGGCACATCTTTGCCGCTGAAATAGGATACGATCAGCACGATGACCAGCACGATGATTCCGATAACGATCAAAGCGGCGGCAGCGAGGATGATCACTTCCAGGCGGTTGAGGAGTCCTTTGCGTTCATTATTTTCCTCATCCTGCTGAATGGATTCCAGAAGTTTTTCCGGCAATTCGCAGGGGATATTCCGCCACGGGCGGACGAGATGATCTTCTTCTTCGCCGGAAATATCGTAGAGATTGCATAATTTCCGCAAATAAGCCAGCACATACACCGGTTGCGGGAGTTTATCGTAGTCGCCTTCTTCCAGGGCAACGAGGTAATGGGCTCGTATTTGAGTGGATTTTTCCACTGCTTCCGGGGATAATCCGGCGGTTTTTCTTGCAGCTTTGAGGATGCGTGAAACCTCCATTTTATCTTCGGTGGAAAATTCCTCCGCTTTTCTTCTCCGGTGGAGGAAGTGCGGATTATTTTTCAGAGCCGGCTGGATTTTATTTTTCTCCGGCACTTTGGGTGCAACATATTTCGGCAGGGTAGGCGGCTTGATCTGCGGCCGTTTGACCTCCTGTTTTTCCTCTTTTTTCACCGGGGCAGGGGGAACTGCGGTATCGGTGTTGCTGAAAAGATCATCGTTATCCGGCTCATTGGCGGAATTCATGTCAGTTCCAAAATCCAGCATAATTCATTCCCTTTATCCTATATCAATTCCATCAAAAATCAAAATATCCCGTTTATTGCCGCTCCCGGACGGAGGTCCGACAATTCCTCGTTCCTCGAGCTGATCGACGATTTCAGCGGCCCGGTTGTAACCGATTTTCAGCCGCCGCTGGAGGTAACTGGTACTGGCTTTGCGGTCGAGGATGACCACTTCCAATGCCCTCCGCATGGTGTCATCATCGCCGGGGAGCATGTGTCTTTGCACCAATGGTGCGATATCTGCCCGGTCTTCGGGGTCGATTTTCTCCATATCCTCATCGATTTCCTCATCGGAATCTTCAGTTTCTGCCAAAACGGTATCGTTGAAGTGCTGCGGGGCCTGATCGGAGACGAATTTAACGATATTTTTGATATCATCATCTTTGACCCATGCACCCTGAACACGCTCGATCTCCATACTGGAGCTGGTCATTACCAGCATATCGCCCATACCGAGAAGTTTTTCTGCTCCGGGGGTATCCAGCACGACCCGGCTGTCCACGAGACTGCGTACCTGGAAGCACAAGCGGGTAGGCAGATTGGCTTTGATGACACCGGTAATGATATTGGTACTGGGCCGCTGGGTGGCGACGATGATATGGATACCTGCAGCCCGTCCTTTCTGAGCGATACGGGTGATATTGGTTTCGACATCTTTTTTAGCTTCTGTCATCATCAAATCGGCAAGCTCATCAAGAATGATGACGAGGAGCGGCATTTTATCGGGAATGGGATTGCCCTCGTGGTCGAATTCCGGTTCAGCGGGGCGGGGACGGCTGTTGAATTCTGAAAGTTTTTTAACGCCGACACTTGCGAGGATGTGATAACGCCGATCCATTTCGTTTGCCGCCCACCGCAGAGCGATAGGCACTTTGGCTGAATCATTGATAATGGGGGTCAGCAGGTGGGGCAATTTTTTATAGGCATCGAATTCCACGATTTTGGGATCGACCATGATCAACCGCAGCTCATCCGGGCGGAAGCGGAAAAGCAAACTGACGATAAGCGAGTTTGAACAGACGCTTTTACCGGTACCGGTGGCACCGGCGACCAGCATGTGCGGAGCTTTGGCGAGGTCGAGGATAACCGGTTTGCCGGAAACGTTTTTGCCCAGAGCCAGCGGGATTTCCGCTTTGGAATTTTTCCACTCATCGCTCTCCATTATCGAACGCATGAAAACGGCTTCGGGTTTACTGTTTGACACTTCGATACCGACGACGGATCTGCCGGGGATGGGTGCGAGGACACGGATGCTTTGGGCGGCGAGATCCATACGGATATTATCCTGGATCTGTTCAACTTTTTTGACATTGACGCCGGGTTCGAGGGTGATTTCGTACCGGGTGACCCGGGGACCGGAGACGTGTCCTGAAACTCTGCCGGGGATGGAGAAATTTTCCAGAGTCTGCTGGATTTTGCTTTTAGCCAATTCGATGGCGTCGGAACTTTCACCGATGACATTGGTTCCCTGGGCGAGCATGGAGAGCAGCGGCAGGACGAATTCGCCATGTTCGCCGCGGATTTTTTCGCCGTCCTGCACGACTTTTTTGCCGACGTCGGGAATTTCTTTTATTCCGGCGGCAGAAGCGGGGGGAGCAGCTGCCGGACGGGAAGAATTTACCGGAACTGCGGCAGGAATGCTTGCCGCCGGGGGCGGTTCATCGGGGGGGAGCAGAGAATCATTTGCCGGAGAATCACCCCCATCGGAGTTGAATTCTTCTCCGGATTGGAGAAGTGCCTGCAGCCGGGAGAGTTTACCGGTTTTTTTTGGTGTTTCGATCACTTCCGGGAGGATATCTTCTTCGTCATCATTATCATCATCATTATCCGTGAGGTCATCATTTTCCTCCTCTTCTTCATACTCCTCCCCGTACTCCTGCAGTTTTCTGGCGGCTCTTTCCTCCTGATATCTGGCGATCCGGTCAAGGATGCTCCGTGAAATATCTCCGGCAGTGGAAATTCCTCTGGCGTGCAGGATTTTCCGGACGATCTCGTGCCAGTCGGAAATATAAAGGATGACGCCTCCGGAAATGACCATGATCCAGCCGACGACGGCGGTACCGATTTTGCCGATCCACTGGTAGAGATATCCGGCTGAAATTATATCGTAAGGGGGGGCGGCGAAAAATTGTCCGATAAGTCCGCCGGGAATTGCCTTTGCCGGATCGGAAGCGGCATGACCGAGACCGAGATTGTGGGTGACATTGATGAATGTTTCCGGATTGATCGCCAGCAGGAGCATGGCTCCGGAAGTAATCAGGATTGTACCGGTGAAAAAGTTGCGGAAACTTCCGGCACCGGGCAGCAGCAGCCGGAATGATCTCAAGAGCATCAGGATCACCAGAATATAACCGGCAATACCGCAGGCGTAGAGCAGAAACCAGCTGAAATAAGCCCCCAGAGCTCCGACCCAGTTCGCCGGTGGTGCGGAAATGCCGCCGCGGAGGGAATTCCAATCATTGGATGAGTAGGAAACGACAGCCAGCAATGCGAGGATCATTGCGGCACAGAGAAAGATGTTCCATACCCGGATATGATGTTTGTTCTGCGGTTCATCATCCGTCTTTTTTCTGGTTCTGATCAAGGTTTTTTCTCCATAATTCCGGTGAATACTATTAGCTATAAAATATAATACCTGATACGCCGGATTGCAAGGGGGATTCCCAAAAAAAAAGTTTTTCTTCTCCGGCAGAGTTATTCCGGCTTGAAAGAAACTCTTTTTTGTACTATATTACAAGCAGAACACAACACAGTGCTGTGCTTATAAATACCAAAAAATGGAGAAAACATCATGAAACATTACCGTATGCAGGATATGACTGTCCGCGAACTGCAGGAGTACCTCAAAACCAATCAGACGATCATCATCCCTTACGCTCTTTGCGAACAGCACGGATTTCATCTGCCGCTGGATGTGGATATCCGCAATGCTGAATTCTGTTCCAAAGCTCTGGCGGAAAAACTCGGCTGTATCACCGCTCCGGTTCTCAATTATACTTTCAGCGGCGGAATGCTTCAGGGTACGATCAACGTCAAACCCAATACCTTCTCCAACCTTGTCGGGGAAATCATCGAATCTCTCGTGCTTCAGGGCTTCCGCAATATCATCATCCTGCCCGGACACGGCGGCAGTGAAAGTCTGCTCCACCTCAAAGAATCCCTCCGTATCCTCAAGTGGCTCAATCCGGCCCTGCGTGACACACTTATTCTGCTGACCCAGATCTGGGACTTCTCCCCGACCTGGACGAATCTTTTTGATACCAAAGATTACCATGCCGCTGATGCGGAGACGTCACTTCTGCTCCATTGGTGTCCGGAAGTCGTCCGGGATGAGATCGTCATGGATGAGCCGGAAGTTGCCGAAAGACTCCGTCAGGATCCCGACAGCTACCAGCTGCGTGAATCTTTCACCGAGCTGAAACAGGAAGTTATCCAGACCAGTCAACGCAGCGACGTCAAAGTCGGCGTGATGGGCTATCCGGAGCGTGCCTGCGTTGAGACCGGCAGAAAGATCGAAGCTGAATTTCTGGAAAATGCAGTCCCGGCAATTCAGAAAGCTATCGCCGATGCCGACGAAGCCCGCCGTACCGGTAAACGCATCGTCCACGCTGACAACGTCCACCTCAAAATCCGTGCCATCTGACTTACTTTCTTTTCACGAGAAAAGAAAGTAAGCAAAGAAAAGCGGGGTGTCGCGGCACGCCTCGTTGGGCGTGCCTTGATCGGACGCTTTTGGAAAAAGCTTGGCAAAACTCCGGCTTGGTATGGCTCTCTTTTTACGGAAAAAGAGAGGTATTTGTAGCAAGTACCTCAAACAAGTCAGCAAAAGAAAAACGGGGTGTCGCTCTTTATGGGGGCGTTGCCCCCATACCCCCTGTACAGCAGTCTGCGGCAGTTTGTGGCTTGCTACGCTCGACAAACTGCGGTACGGAGTGTACGGACACTTACGGACAGCTCCGGGGATAGTCAGCAGTCTGCATCAGGATTTGCTGACACAACGGGCACTGCACTTCTCTGCCGATAAGTTCTTCACTGATGCTCAACTGCCCCTGACAAAAAGGACACTGGATGATTTGGTCTGCCATTTTTTCCTCAATATTTACAATACCATAAGTTATTTCCATAAAATAATACCGGGAAGTGTTTTTTTTCAACCGCTTCCCGGTAAATAAAATATCCGGGGCAGGGATTTTTATCTCCGGATTACCCGGCAACCATCCGGGAAGGCATATTTTCCGACAGTACAGTTTTGAGGAATCGAAACATCGGGCAGTTTGTAACACCATCTGAATGCCGATTCTCCGATGGCGGTAACGCTGTTCGGGATCGCCACACTGGTCAATTTGTTGCACCCCTCAAATGCCGATTCTCCGATGGCGGTAACGCTGTTTGGAATCGAAACAGTAGTCAACATGATACAGTGTTGAAAAGCATTTTTTTCAATGGAAGTAACGCTGTTCGGGATAGAAACGCTGATTAGAGAAGCACATCCGGAAAAAGCTCCTTCTCCAATGGATTTTACACTGCCCGGGATTGTCAGAGATAGCAATTTGTTGCACCCTGCGAATGCTCCTTTTGCAATAGAGGTTATTGAATTGGAAATCGTTGCAGTGTGCAGATATCTGCAACCAATAAATGCCGATCTCCCAATGGAAGTAACGCTGTTCGGGATGGTAATACTATTCAATCCACACCACCCGAATGCGAAAGCACCGATGGTGGTAACACTGTTCGGAATTTCTATGCCTGTTAAGTAGGGACAGGAAATAAACGCTGATTCTCCGATGGTAATGATTCCCTGGGGGATGGCATATTTTCCGCTGAAAGCAGGTGGCAAATAAAGCAGTGTTTTATTTTTATTGTCCAACAAAGCTCCGGCTGAATCAATTGTAAAAGCAGGGTGATTCCGGGCAATTTGAACTTTTTTTACTCCGGAAAATGCCCCGTTCCCGACAGAGGTTACATTGCCGGGGATTGTGATGCTGGAAATGTTGTGGCATCCTGAAAAAGCATTTTTTTCGATGGAAGTAACGCAGGAGGGAATAACGACCGAAGTGACATTTACCGGGCACTTGATCAGAGTTTTATTATCTTCACTGAAAGTTATCCCTTGAGCTTTGGCAGCCGCCAATTCCTGCTCCCATTTTTCGACAATTGCATTTTCCGTGGCGGTGCTTTCAGCGGCGGCACTTTCAGCGGCGGCACTTTCAGCGGCAGAATTGCTCTTTCCAGAAGACAGGGCGTAAATGATATATATAGCATTGGGGATCCACAGTATGAGCAATACTATTCCGCCAATGATAAAAGCCTTTTTCATCCGTTGTTTGAAAGACGGTTGCTGTGTTCCTGCCGGATTGTTGAAAACTCCTTGCATCTGCGGCGGCGGTGGAAATCCGGGTCTGAATCCGCCCGGAGGGGGCATTGGTGGAACCCCAGGCTTGAATCCGCCCGGAGGGGGCATCGGCGGCGGAGTCATTTGGGGCATTTGTGGTGGCATCGGCGGCGGTGCGGGAGTCTCTTCCTCTCCGATGATCAGGATCTGCTGACACAACGGGCACTGCACTTCTCTGCCGATAAGTTCTTCACTGATGCTCAACTGCCCCTGACAAAAAGGACACTGGATGATTTGGTCTGCCATTTTTACCCCCTGTATGATTATGTTTTGGAATTTTTTCTTTCTATATATTATATTTCCGCATTTTTTGTAAATCTTACAGCAAAACACAAAAAAAATTGAAAAATTTTCTTTCCTGCCGGAAAAATCTTTTTATTGCTTGACATTTTATATTTTTCAGTTATTTTATGTGAATCAGATATCATTTTTTGGGGATTTTGTGGGGGGATAATGGCTTTTTTACCGGACATCGGAGACACTTTTTCCGGTTGTCAGATCGTTGCCCGTATCGGGCAGGGGGCATTCGGTGTGGTCTATCTCGCCGTCAATCCTCTCGGACAGAAGGTGGTTATCAAAATCGTTACCACCGGTGACAATTCGTCCCGGGAGATGAAAGGCTTACGCAACTACATGACCGTGGCGGGAAGTCATCCCAATCTGATGCGGATATTCCACATCGGAGAAGCAGAGGCCGGATTCTATTACGTTATGGAAGCCGCCGACGATCTCACCCCGGAGAGCAATTACACCCCTGCCACATTGGGGAATCTTTTCCGGAGCAAAAAGATCTACTCCCCGGAAGAAGCGGTCAACATCACCCGGGATCTGCTCAACGGTCTGATCGTTATGCACCGGGCAGGATTGGTTCACCGGGATATCAAACCGGACAATATCATTTTCGTCAACGGCAAAGTGCGTCTTTCCGATCCCGGTCTGGTTTCCCGGGCGGGATCGACTACCAGTTTGGCAGGAACCATCGGATTCATTCCCCCGGAAGTCATCAACGACAATGCCCCCATGGATCAGAATGCCGATCTTTATGCCGTGGGCAAGGTCTTTTACTGCATGGTCACCGGCAATAAACCCGGTCTTTACCCCCAGTTGCCGCCGGATATGCCGGTCGAGGTGTGCCGCCAACTCTATCCGGTTTTGAGCCGGATGTGCAACCGTGATGCTTCCCGGAGGTTCCGGAATGCGGAAACGTTTCTTGCCGGTCTGCCGGAAAAAATTTCCGAACCTGACTGGCGTGATGATTTCCGCAACTGGCGGATCTGCAACCGTTCTTTATGGCGGAAGTGTGTATTTTCTGCTGTTGCCGTTGTCATTCTGATTACAGCCGGTATTGCCGCAATATTTTTCAATAACCGCTATCAGGCGGAAAAGCTCCTTGCCGTCCGGGGGCGTGTGGAGCTTTTTCAAAAGGAACTTCCGCCATTGACCTCCTTGCAAATAGAGGTTTATTCTCCTGAAAATGCTCCGGAATACCATCGGCTTGCCGATGCCGTGAAAAGTGCGGCGGATTCCGGTAATTGGCAAAGTGCTTCGCAGCATGTCTCTGAAATGTCGCAGCTCTTGAAAAATTGTGCCGCAGAACTCATCCCGGAATTTCCCGGCGAAAACGGCAATATCGACTTTTACTCCGGCAATATGTTTTCCGGTAAAGTCCGGGGATTTCTCGCGTCTCCTCTGGCAAAATATCTGCCGGAAAAGGATAAGGAGAGTTTGAAAAACCGCCTGGACGGTTTTGAAACCGGACTCTACCGGGGGTGGGGCGGTCTGCGGTGCGGACAGAATTGGATAACCATGCAGGAGTACTATCTGCCGCTGATCTTTTTCCCGCCGGGGGCGGTGAAAATGCCCCACAACGGCAAAAATGTGGAAATACCTTATCACTTCTGGATCGGCAAACATGAGGTACTGCATGAGAATTTTACCTTGGGTCTGGGCATTTCTCCACAAAAATCACCTATTCCGCAAACTCCTTTGGAAAGGGTGGCATGGAATGATATTCTTTTTTACTGTTATATTCTGACGGTGCGTTTCAACAATGCCGGGATTTTGCCGCCGGGGTATATTATCCGGATCCCCACGGAAGCAGAGTGGCAGTATGCCGCTGCCAATGGTTATCTGGGTAAAGATGAATTGCCATTGAGCGAATTGGGGGTATTCAATGCTTCTGCAACTGCCCCGGCAGGGAGCCGGAAACCGGGGAAAACCGGTCTGTTGGATCTCTACGGCAATGTGGCGGAAACGGTCGATCCCGGAGATGATTGGAAAATGCAGTCTGCGGCGATCGTATTGGGTGGAGCTTTCAATGAGAGTGAATCTCTCGCCCACCGCCGGATCTCCAATTTGAAGTACCAATTCATTCCTTACAACATCGGATTCCGTCTGGTGGCAGCTCCGGGGGATATGGATTATTTTGACCGTCAATTTTTCCTTTACGAGAGGGTGAAGTGTGTTTACAACGGCAAGGTCTATGAGCTTATCGGAGCTAATTCCGGAGCATTTACCTGGGAAACTGCCGATAAATTGTGCCGTCTTGCCGGTGGAAAACTTGCTGAATTTGACGATCCGGAAACGGTCCAGGTATTACGGAAAAAAATGCCGCTCGCTGGAGAATGGCCCACTTTTATCGGCGGCAGAAAGGTCAATGGTGTATGGCAGTGGCAAAGTTCCGGCAAACCGGTATCGGAAAAATTGTGGCTGGATCGTTCAACTCCGGAAACCGGCAGTTTCCTCACCCTTTCCAGAAACAACTGGCGGGCGGTGGATAATTTCAAATCAGCGATTTTCATCTGCCAGTGGGATGAGAAAGATTATCCGGCACGCAACAAACAGCTTCTTTCCGGGGAAAAACTTCCCGGCGAAGTTTTACGGTTCAGCTGGAAAGATCGTGATTTTATGATAATTGATTCATCCATGCTCTGGTATGCCGCTGCCGGATACTGCGAATTGCTCGGTGGCAGACTGGCGGTGCTGGATGACCCGGAACTGCTTGAGTTTGTCCGGCAGAAATCACAAACTTTTACTGATGCTCCCATCCTTTTGGGCGGTTATGCCAAAAGAGATAAGTGGTTTTGGCTTAACGGCAAAGAGATAACCATGCCGCTGGAGAAAGATAAAAAGACCCCGGTGGAAAGCCGCAACCGCAACTTCCTGACTTTGAAAAACGGTAAATTTTACAACAGTCAATTTTCAAAATTCATGTTGTGTGAATGGGATAGAAGCAGTGCTTCATTACAGGAGCGGTAACGGCTGATCAGGGCTTTTAATTTTTTCATGCAACGCGAGCGGATAACATAGATATTGTTCCGGCTTTTTCTGGTGATGGCAGTTATTTCATTTACCGGTCTTTTTTGGATAAAGAGCATGTAGAATACCTGATAGGAGTCGGTATCGATCTGCCGTTTGAGTTCCTCCATGGCACAATTCAATACGAAATCCTGCCACTCCTGCATATATTTGCGGTCGATCCCGCCGGGATATTCTTCGGCGACTTCTGCGGAAATGCCGTCAGCTCCCGATTCATCTCTGCGGTTGAAAATTTTTATTGCCGCACAGTGAGCGATTTTTGCGAGGAAGGTGCGGAATTTGCCTTTTTCCGGATCGTAGGTGAAATTTTCGATTTTTTTCCAGAAAATGACCATGACATCGATCATGAGGTCATCACATTCTTCGGATGAGAGATTACGTATTTTACCGATCTTGCGGATCATTCCTGCGTAACGGGAATAGAATTTGTTCCACGCATATTCATCCCCGGACTGCACATCTTTCAGCAGAGTGGTACGGGTAGTGTAAGAAAAAGTCCGTCCGTATATGGGACAGGTGGAAAACTGCATGTCGAAATACTCCAAAACTCAACAGCTGACGGTAAAAAAAAGCACTTGCAGTGTATAATATAACACCGCAGGTGCTTTTTTACAAGGCTTTTAACCGCTGCTGTCAGAAACGTACATTTTTACCGTTTTTTGCAGCTTCATAGATCCCGCAGATCAATTCCACCGCCCGTCGTCCTTCCTGTCCGTTGAGGAAAAGCGGTTTGCCATTCAAAATGGCATCGGCGAAGTCATTGAGCTGGGCGGCATGTCCGGCAATGCTGATATTTCCGGGAGCTGAACCGCCTCCGGTTGAGATTCCGGATTGCGTATTGACCATAGATTCATCACCGGGGAGAGTATCGGTGAATTGCCATCTGGTGATCTTGTCTTCTTCCAGAACGACGCTTCCTTTGCTGCCTGCCAATTCCAGTCTCCGGGGGAATCCGGGGGCACAGGAGGTGCTTACTTCGACCGTTCCGAAAGAGCCGTTGCGGTATTTGATTGCGGCACAGAGATTATCCTCCACTTCAATATTGTGGGTGAGTGTGCCGGAAAAAGCGGCAACTTCTTCGGGTTCTCCATTGAGGTAGAGCAAAAGGTCGATCATGTGGACAGCCTGATTCATCAAAGCTCCTCCGCCATCCATTGCCCAGGTACCCCGCCAGTTTGATCTGCTGTAATACTCATCGGCTCTGAACCAGTGCATCTGCACGCTGGCAAGGAGCATTTTCCCGAAACGTCCCTGATCGATGGCGGCTTTGATCTTTTTCACCGGTTCGGAGAAGCGTGACTGAAAAACCGGGGTGAGCAGAACATGGTTTTTCTCACATGCCCGGATGATCTCATCGGCTTTTCCGACGGTGATTTCCAGAGGTTTTTCACAGAAAATATGTTTTTTGGCATTGGCGGCGGCGATGGACAATTTTCCATGCATTCCTGACGGAGTGGCGATGGTCACCGCCTGAATATCCTTGCAGGATAGCAGTTTGTCCAGCGAATCAAAAGCCTGACAGCCGAATTTTTCCGCCAGAATTTGTGCCGCCGGGAAAACCGGGTCATAGACACCGGTGAGGCGGCAGTTGGCAAGAGATTTGATTGCTTCGGCGTGCCATGAGGCGATCATCCCGGCACCGATAATGCCGAATCCGACTTGATTGGTCATTTATGTCTTCCCCGGGAGAACATCATTTTTTCCGTCGGGAAAGAGCGACATTGCCTCCGGCTTCCTCTTTGCTTTCCCGGAGCAGATCCTGATGGTTTTCCACGACCTTGTAAACGGCATCGACGTAAATATCGATCAATTTTTTATCAAATTTCTTGAAAGGCGGTTCACCGAGAAGCAGACCGTTGATCTTTGAAGCCACCGGCAATTCACCTGTAAGTTCCCGGGGATCAACGCCGTCGGGCAGATGGACTTTGGCTGTCGGTTTGCCGTGACCGAAAACATCTTTGGTGTAGAATAACTCAGATTTGTGCAGCGGGAAGTTTCCGCCGGGGAAGAAGACCAGACCGACTTCCGCATTGAGAGCTTTGGCAAAAACTTCGTTGCTAACTCCGCTGAAACACTCCGGATCATATCCGGCTCTGCTGGCATACCATCCGGCTTTATCGCTGCCTTCATCTTCCGGATAGATCAGGCGGAATCCCTTGATATCTTTGATTCCCTGCCAGAAGTATTTCATAGCCTGATCGACCTCTGCAGTTTCCGCCTCATACTTTTTGAGCTGTTCCAGACCGATGGCGGATGATACCTGGTGCATCCGGAATTTGAATCCGCCGTACGGCAGCTGATTGGTGTCTTTCAATTCTTCCGGGGAGAATACTTCCGGCATCCGGTCGTAATGCCCCAGACTTATTGCTCTGCGGTAGATTTCCGGGTCGTTGGTGATCATCATACCGCCTTCACCGATAGCGAAAGATTTGCTTGTCATCAGCGACATACCGGCGACATCGCCGATGGTGCCGAGCATTCTGCCTTTGTAGTGACCTCCCTGGGCGTGGGAGACATCTTCGATGACCTTGATATTGTGTTTTTTGGCGATCGCCATAATGGCATCCATATCCGCGGGGTGGGAAAGGTAGTGTACCACGATGACAGCTTTGGTGCGGGGGGTGATATGGGCCTCAAAACTTGCCGGGTCGATCTGGAGATCTTTTTCGTTGATATCGCAGAAAACGATGGTTGCACCGAGGGTCAGGGCGCTGGTGCAGCTTGCCCAGTAAGTTACAGACGGGCAGATGACCTCATCACCGGGGCCCAGTCCGACGCCGTACATGGCGGACATGAGGGCACTGGTTCCGTTATTGTGACTGAGGGCATATTTCACTCCGTGCCATTGAGCGAATTTTTCTTCAAACTGCCGTGAGATATTGGTGCCTGACATATTGCCGGATTCCAGGACTTTTAATTGAGCTTCTCTCATGGCATCGTTGACGATGGGCCAATGAAAAAGTTCTTTCGGCCAGTAGTCCAGAAGCGGTTTGCCGCCGTAAAGGGCAAGTTTACTCATGATGTTCTCCATAATATAAGTTGATATGATAAGGCTGAACCCAATGGATTTAATTAACCCAGTGGTTGTTTATAAAATAGCATTGTTTTGCATTACTGTCAAGTTTAACAGCTGTAAATTGTGTAAAAAAAATTTTTATCAGGTTGATTTGACAAAGGAGATAATGTGTGCTAAATTATATGCTGTCAAATATCCCTGTGGGTTACAATTGATTTTTTAATCCCTGATGGAGGAGAAAATTATGTTTATCGACATTCATGCACATGTTTACCGGCGTCCTCCGGTTTACCGTACTGCCGCAGCCGGCAGTTGGGTTTCTCCGGAGAAGCTTGTTGAGTTTTATGACCGTCACAATATTGAAAGAGGAGTACTGCTGCCGCTGGTAAGTCCCGAATGCAATGTGCCGCAGTCCTGTGAAGATATTCTGGAAGCGGCGGAGCGTTTTCCGGGACGTTTCATTCCCTTCTGTAATATTGATCCGCGGGCATTGTCCAATGATCCTCATGCTCCGCTGGAAATACTTCTGGAGCAGTACAAGGCAAAGGGGTGCAAAGGTATCGGGGAAGTGACCTGCAATCTTTCTTTCTTTGATCCTTATATGCGTAATCTTTTGCGGGCGGTGGAAAAGGTCGGTTTGCCGCTGACATTTCATATCGGGCACCGTCTTGGAGGTTGTTACGGCATTTATGATGAAGCCGGTCTGCCGGGGCTTACTGAATCGCTTATCCGTTATCCTGATTTGATTTTCTTTGGTCACAGTGTGGCATTCTGGTCGGAAATAAGCGTGATGGAGACTGCCGAGGAGCGGATACATTTATCGGCGGGCAAGGTGAAAGAAGGGGTCGTTCCCAAGTTGATGCGTAAATTCAAAAATCTTATGGGCGATCTTTCCGCCGGGTCGGGGGCGAATGCTCTGATGCGGGATGAGGTTTATGCGGTGGAGTTTCTCAATGAATTTCAGGATCGTCTCTGTTTTGGTATGGATGTTTGTCTTGACCCGTGTGATGCCAATGCGAAATTGGCATATTTTCTGCTCCGTCTGCGGGACGAGGGGAAAATAAGTGATGAAGTTTTCCGCAAAGTAGCCAGAGAGAATGCGGTGCGGATTTTGAATTTGGAGTAACTTATGGCACGCAGTGTTGACACCCGTATCGTCCAGCTTTTGCGGGCGAAAATTATTTCCGGCGGTTTTGATCAGACGACGTTTCTTCCGTCGGAGCGTACACTTGCCGGTGAATATCAGGTGGGCAGGGGAATAATCCGGGGGGCGTTGAAAGTATTGAAAGATGAGGGGATTTTGTACAACGTCCCCAACCGCGGTTTGCGGATAAAAGAGCAGCAGGGTAAACGTCTGAAAAGGATAATTCTCCGTCTGCCGGTGGCGATGAGTGCCAAAGCGTACGAGACGATCGGTATTGTTTCCGGGGTATGTGCCGGGGCGAATGAGATATTTGCCGAGGTGATTTTGTCCACGCCGCCTGCGGAATTGGATTTGAAAGAGCTGCGGGAAAGGTACAATGCCGGGGAGATACAGGGAATTATTTTTGTAGAGACCTCATTTAATTTGCCGATATCGCAGATAATAGATTCGGGGATCCCCTGTGTGGTTGCCAATATCGAGGAAGAATGTACTTTCCCCGGAGTGCGTATGGATTACCGGGAGATCGGCAGGATGGCGGGCAGGGAATTGCTTGCCCGGGGATACCGCAGGATCGCAGTTTACACCGGCAGGAGGGAACGATTCATTTACCGTGAAATCGTTTCGGGTTTCCGTGGGGCTTTGGCGGAGGAGGATGTATTTTTGGATGAAGGCATGATAATTTCCGGGGATATGGAATCTGTCCCGGAAGAGTTGTATCAGGCGTTATCTTTTGCTCCGGATAAAAGACCGGAAGCATTTTTTACAGTGCGGGATTACCGGGCGGCACACTTGTACCGGCTCTGTGCGGAAAAGAATTTGAGTATTCCCGGAGACATGGGGATAATCAGTTATGACAACATCTCCTGGCCGGGGGCGGAAGCTGCCGGATTGACGACGATCAGCGAAGAAGTTGTTGAATTGGGAAAGCAGGCGGTATTTTTTCTGCAGAAACAGTATGAAGCAGGTTTTACTCCGGTAACCGGAACTATTTCCGGTAAATTGATCTGCCGGAGCAGTATGAAAGAAAGAAAAGATACCGGGAATATCGTTTTGAAAGTATAAGGCAGATACAAGAATACAAGTTTTTGCAGTAAAAAGATCAAAAAAATTTGCTTTTTCCTGTTTCATACAGTATAATTACAACATAACACAGCTAATATCAACCATCAACCATAAAACAAAAAAGAAAGGATCCGTTGAAAATGATCGAATCAGGACTCTCCGTACGGAGAGTAAAACATCTTTGTTTTACTCTCCGTACGGAGAGTAAAACATCTTTGTTTTACTCTTATTGAACTCCTCGTGGTCATAGCAATTATCGCCATTCTGGCGGCGATATTGCTTCCCGCCCTCAACTCCGCCCGTGAACGCGGCAGAGCGGCAAGCTGCATCAACAATCTCAAACAGATCGGCGGAGCTTATGCCCAATATGCCGATGCCAACGATGATTATATCCCGTCTGCCGGTACCAAATTGATTTTGACGAATACCAATATTGTCGGTTTTGTTACATCGTTGAAACCGTTTCTGGGGTTGGCTTTGAATGACAGTACGGCAACTCAGAATATGGCGGACAACAGCGGATTATTCATTTGTCCGTCTGAACCGTTGCTTTCAACTTGCAGTGTTACCGGAAAGAGTGTTGACGGAAAAGTTGATGTTTATATGACCGGTTATGCGGCCAATAATTGGTTGAACTTTCAAAAAATCGGAAAGGTCAAACAAGGTTCTGCTGCCATTCAGGCACTTGATGGCGGCGGCAAATTTAACGGTACTGCCGGTCATGCTTTGCCGAACTGGGTTTATTACCAATCCACTTATAATGAATCCTTATATAAAAGTGGAAATCCTTTGGTCGCAGCTCCACGGCACAATGGCATGACAAATATTCTTTATGTTGATTCTCATGTCGGTTCTGCCAAAAAGGTTGAAAAAACCGAAGCTACTCCCGATGGAGATGCGAGAAATCCTGTGAAATGGGGACTTTCCGGAAACACCAGCGGCGACGCAATGATTATTCAGTAATCTCCTGATAAGGAAAGAAACATTATGAAAAAATATATCAGCCTTTTTTGTGCCGTTTTTCTGGGATTTCAGCTTTTTGCCGAGGTGAAAATCGTTGACCACAACGGCAATATCAGTGCCGGAAACGGCAGACTCTCCATGTATCTGCTTGCCAAACGCAACTTCGCTTTCAACTTGAGTGGCAAGGACAAAGACGGTAAAAATTTCGGTGCCGTCATCGAAACGATCATCTGGTATCACGGCCGCAGCGGCAATATGCAGCATATTTACGAAGATCAGTCCGAAGCGGCGTGGAAATTGAGAGATTTCCGGATCGACGGCAATGTGATCCGCTCTTTTACCGGCAATGCCGACTTTGATGTTATGCGGGAAATCGAGTTTTTTGACGATACTGATGCGATCCGTTATGAGTATGTGGTCTCCTCTAAAGAATCCCGGGAATTTACCCGTTTCCGTTTTCCGCTTACCCGGTTGACCAAAGAGATCACGAGCGTCTCTTATGATGACGGTACTCTGGAAAAATTCACCACCTCCGCTGCTCCCAAACAAAAAGAGCTTACCCGTACCAGAGCATTTCTTTTCCACATGCCGGAAAGAGGAAAAACTCTTTTGATGCTCATGGATTTGAATACTCCCTTGAAGTATGGACACAATTTGGGTTTGATGCCAACTTACAGTCCCGGATCATGGGCAAGATCGGTAAATTTCCATCATCTTTACATGCCGGCATTCCCCTTTTACAAAGCGGGGGACAAGCTTGGTATCCGGCTCTATTTTCAGCTGCTTGACGGCGGGAGCCTTACAGAAGATCAGCAGTTTAAAGCCCGTGAACTTGCTGAAAAAATGCAGGTGAAACCCTGCGGATATCCCCCCTCGCTGCTTGATGGCGAATACCGTAAACCATCGGCATTTGCCGCTTTGCTCAACAGTGTTGACGGGGTCAAAATCTGGAGCGAATCCCCTCTGAAACGGGTCTATCCGGCAATGGACGTGCCGGAAAAAAAGGCTTCGGCGGTAAAATTGATCAGTGCCGCCAATGAGAGAGAATCGATTCAGCTGGTTTTCAATCCCGGAGAAAACCGTTCTCTGGAAAAGGTGGTTTTCAGTGATCTGGTCTCTGCTGAAGGTAAAAAGATTGCGGCGGATAATTTCTACGCCAATGTTATCGGCTTCCAGACCATCGCTGCTCCTCTTGCTCTTTATTACGGCGAAACCCGTTTCGCCGACAAGCTCCGTCCGGTTGCCGATGCTCTGCCTGCCAAGCTCAAAGCCGGACAGAATTCCATACTTCATCTGACGTTTTATGCTCCGCCGGGTACTCCCAAAGGCACTTACAAAGGTAATGTTGCTCTGACTGTCTCCGGCAAAGAGACGCGTATTCCGGTCGAGTTGAGAGTCTGGGGCTTTGAATTACCGGCAAAATCCAAGTTCACCACTTACGGTCTTTTGTGGAGTTCTCTGCCGGAACACCGGGATGAACTTCTCCGTGAACTTGCCAAATACGGTATTTCCGGTTCGGTTTATTACGGCGGTCAGAAGCAGTTGCGGGAGATCTTTGACGGCAATGAATTGCGTTTCAAAGATGATCTGGCTCTGGCGGTAAAAGCTCTCAATGAGTACAATATTTCCGTCTTTCAGGCTCCTTATCTCTTTATGGGGGCGTGGAACTGGAAACCGGGCAAAAAAGTCCAGTTCCTCAATCTTGATCTGGATACCCCGGAGTTTGACCGTAATTTCACTAATTATCTGAAAAGTTTCCACCGGCAGGCAAAGGAGAAAGGTATTCTTGACCGCACCATTATTTATATGTGGGATGAGATGACCGGCGGTCATTATGATGCTATGGTCAAAACTACTTCCATGGTTCATAAGTACGCTCCGGGGATCCGTCTGATGACCGTTTCCGCTCCTGATCCGATGGTGCTTAAGTATAATGACATTATCACCACCGGTCCTTTGGGGCAGTGGATGGGCAAAGATGCCCGCAAGGTCGTTGAAAAAGCTCTTGCCGACGGTAAGGAATTCTGGATCTATCTTAACGGTATGACCTTTGCCACTGATGTGGAAACCACGATCCCCCGGGTTACACCGTGGCAGTGTTATGCCAATGGTTTTACCGGTTATTTGCAGTGGTCGATGGATTACAACTGGCAGTATGGTTCATTTGAGAAAAACGGAGATGTCTGGATCCTGCATCCGGGCTATGACAAGCCGGTTTATTCTGCCCGTCTGGAGTATTACCGTGATGGAGTGGAGGATTTCAACATGATGTGCATGATGAAAGATCTTCCGGCGGAAGTCAGGGCGGAATTGGAAGCAGAAATCGCAAAAGTCGCTCCGCTGATGGGAAAGATGAATCCTGATCCGGAACAGATGTATGAGATCCGTTGCAAGATCGGTGATGCTTTGGAGCGTTATAAAGGTAAATAACATTTGGTTATAGAGAAAGGAAACGTCATGAAAAACTCAATTCTCGTTTTGGCATTGCTTGCCTCTTTACCGCTTTTTGCCGCCGGAAGTATGCATATTTCCGGACAGAAAAGCCCGGATGAAGTCGTGGAAAAAGATGGTATTTACACGGTTGCTCCGCAGGGGAAAGTGCGGATCCAGCTCTATCCCAAAAGCGGATTCGCCGCCGTTTATGATAACGCCGATGTGGAAGTGACCGCTGAAGTCTCCGGCAGCGGCAATATTCAGCTTGGAGTTCATTTTTATAATGCCAGACGGGCTTGGAGCGGAAGTAATGCCAGTAAAATGATCCGGGTGGATAATACTGAAACCGAGACTGTCAAAGCTGTTGTCAAGGTAAATAAAACCGGGATCGCCTCTGTTTTGCCTCTGATTTCGGTGATTTCAGGAGAAGTCAGGATCGAAAGTCTCTCTCTCCGGGTTGCCGGCGGCGTGGACAAAAATAATTATAAGACGGCTCCCATTCTGTCCGGATGGAGCTATAATTCCGGCAGTGCGATCAAAGCCGCCTTGGAAAACGGCACTTTTTCTCTGTTGACCGGCAATCGCCAGATGATTGAGATGCTTGCTCCTTTTCAGGCGGCAAACGCCGGGGAAAAATTCCGTATTACCGGCAAAATCACCGGCAAAGGCTCTGTTTCGATCGGACTTCACTTGTATGACCGCCGCCGGGCATGGCAGGGAACGGTCTGGCAGCAGTTGAAAATCGATGGTACGCTTTCAGAATTTCCTGAATTATCTGTCGCAACTCCCGCCGGTAAAAATGAAGTGGTCAGCGTGCGTCCGGTGATCCGGGTCAACGGTAACAGCGATATTGCCATTGATGCACTGCATTTCAGCAAATAAAGAGATAAAAACGGTATCTTATCAGATTTTCTTTCGGGGCTGTTGCAAAACCTTTGCCAAGGTGAGCAACGCCCCTTTTTTTTTGATAATGTCCCGAATTTTGTGAAACTCGTAACAGGAGCTTATAAACAAACATTTTTGTTAACGTATAAAACATATCACATAAGTTGTGATTTGTCAAACCGGCAAGCACGGGTTCAATCTAACCGGTGGATGCAGTGTGAGGCAAGGTCGCAGACAAATCAAGGCGGATGAGCAGGAGTGTACTGACGTACATGACTGCGAAAACGTCCGCTGATTTGCCAAGAGATTGCCCGCAATGCACCACCGCAGGAAAGATTTTTCACAAAAAATGAGACAATAACTTTTTTTTGTCTGTCAGATGAAAGGCACTTTGACTATTTGCGGCAATCTGGCAAAGGAATCTATATCCAGCGGTGAAGTCAATCCTTTTTTCAGATAGTGCCAGGCGATACCGCCGACCATGGCGGCATTGTCGGTGCAGTATTTGGGAGGAGCTATCCGCAATGCAACTTTTTCAGGCAGTCTTTCCGCCATCATCCGCCGCAATTCGGCATTGCATGCCACACCTCCTGCCACGACGACAGTTTTTACCGGATAATTTTTCAGTACGGTAAGAGTTTTCCGCACCAGCACATCCACTACTGCACGCTGGAAACTTGCGGCAGTATCGTAAAGCCACTGATCGTTGATGCAGTTCGCTTCTTCGGCTTTGCGGACGTGATAGAGCAAAGCGGTCTTTATGCCGCTGAAACTGAAATTGTAAAGGTTTTCCGGAGCGAGGGCTCTGCCGGCACCGCCGGTAAGCGGCCGGGGGAAGTCAAATTTTTCCGGGTCACCGTTTTCAGCGGTTTTCTGCATGATCGGTCCTCCGGGATAACCCAGATTGAGCAGTTTAGCTCCTTTGTCCAGGGCTTCTCCGGCGGCATCGTCGATGGTGCAGCCCAACTGCCTTGCCGAACCATCTTCACTGATGAGCAAAAGTGAAGTGTGCCCACCGGAAACCACCAGAGCCAGCAGCGGATAAGTTTCCTTATCCTGCAGGACGCTCAAATCACTGTCCAGAAATGCTCCGTAAATATGAGCCAGGAAGTGGTTCACTCCGATTAGCGGCAGGTCATTTGCCTGTGCCAGACCTTTGGCGAAATTCATTCCCACCAGCAATGCGGGGATCAGGCCCGGGCCTTGAGTAACGGCGACAGCTTCAATATCTTTGATGGTGACTCCGGCTTCAGTAAGGGCACTTTGAGTAACGGGGATGACCGCTTTGAGGTGTTCTCTTGCGGCGAGTTCCGGGACGACTCCGCCATGGACGGCATGTTTGGCTATCTGCGAAGCGACAACACTGGAAAGCACCTTTGAACCGGATTCAACCACCGCTGCGGCAGTTTCATCGCAGCTGCTCTCTATACTTAAAATCAAACTCACGATTTACCACTCCTCACTGAAAAAATATTTTTACGAGGCAATTTTGAAATTGCCTCTTACACCATATAATATAACATCAAAACGTCAAGATTGCCAATGCAGACTTGAAAAAGCAGGCATTTGGCAATATATTATATCGTTGTCATGTGTATTAACCGTAACTGTTTGGTGAGAGAATATTATGCCGGGATTCAATTTTGAAGTTGAGCGGGAGAGACGTCCCAAGGACCGCGGCAAAGGCTGGCGGCTGCTGATATTGTTTCTGATCGTTGCTCTGGTTACCGGAGGGGTGATCTATGCCATTATGCCGGAGCGGGAAAACAGTGAGACCGGAGAAAACGGCGGCAATGCGGAAAATTCTGAAGTTGTTGCTGCAGACAATGCCGGGCAGAGTGAAAATGCCGATCCATCCGCCGGAGATAAAACCGGTGCGGAGAATCCCGGAGAGGGAAAGCCGGAAACCGATGCCGGCAAAGCTGCCCCGGAAGATAATAAAAAGCCCGATACTCCTGCGGTTGCCGACGGAGAAAAAAAGCCGGATAAAAATGCGAAATACGATCCGTCTCTGCAGGAACTTTTCCGGGCGACCAAACAATTCAAACTTGATTTGCAGACCGGCAACTGGAGTAAAAGCAAATACGCTCTTGTCCACGCCGTGGAAAGCAACGATTCGGTCGGATTTCTGGCAGGCAAATATCACAATACCAGACTTTTTGTCCAGCGTTACAATGATATTGCCGATGCCAATAAGATCCGTATCGGTCAGAAGATCGCTTTTATCAAGACGGATTCCTGGCAGATAACCGTATCCAAAAAGCATGGTACTTTGCAGATCGACCGCATCGTAAATAAAAATGCTGTTCCGCTGGCGGTTTTCGAGTGCCGCATCAACCGGGCTTCCAAAAAAGATCTGGTCATCTGCCGCCGTCAGAAAAAAGCCGACTTCCGGGATGACCACGGCAGAGTTTTTGCCAACGGTCAGGAGGGGAATCCTTACGGTGAATACCGGATCGTACTGGCGGATGCCAAAAGTCCGGTTTCTCCGATAAATTATTTGTCGATCCACGATTGCGGAGACCCCAAAGCCGCCGAAGCGTCTTTGCGGAATGGAGCGATCATGATGAATAATGAAGATATTGCACTGCTTTACTGTCTTATTCCGGAGCGTACTCCGGTCAGGATCGTGGAGTAAAACAAAAAGATAAAGGTTTTTTGCCATGTTTGAGACCATGTTCGATTTTGAAGCTCCCATTGTGGAACTGCGGAAAAAGATAGAGGAACTGCAGAAGTTTTCCGCTACCAGCGGGATAGATGTTTCCGACGAAGTTGAAGCATTGAAAGTAAAACTCAATCAGACCATGCACGACATTTATTCCCATCTGACTCCGTGGCAGCAGGTGCAGATCTCCCGTCATCCGGCACGTCCTTATACGATGGATTACATCACCCGGCTCTGTCCGGATTTTATGGAGCTTTCCGGCGACCGCCGTTACAGCGATGACAAAGCGATCATCGGCGGACCTGCGACATTCAACGGTCGCAAAGTGATGGTCATCGGTACGCAAAAGGGCAGGGATATGAAAGAAAATGTATTCCGCAACTTCGGCTGGCCCCAGCCGGAGGGATACCGCAAAGCTCTGCGGCTTATGCGTCTGGCAAATCAGGCACGCATTCCGGTATTGACCTTTATTGATACTCCGGGAGCTTATCCGGGCGTTGGCAGTGAGGAGCGTCACATTGCTGAAGCGATTGCAGTCAACTTGCGTGAGATGTTCAATCTGACGGTTCCGGTCATCTGCATCATCATTGGCGAGGGTGGTTCCGGCGGAGCGATCGGTCTGGGTGTCGGCAACCGGATATTGATTATGGAAAATGCTTACTATTCGGTCATCACTCCGGAGGGATGTGCGGCTATTTTGTGGAAAGACCGCAAGCACGCTCCGCAGGCGGCGGATGCTTTGCAGCTGACCGCCGGAAAACTGAAAGAATTGGGTATTGCCGATGTTATCATCCCCGAACCCGAGGGTGGAGCCCACCGCAACCACGATGAAGCCGCCCGGCTTCTGGGCGAGGAAGTCGCCCGCCAGCTTGATGAATTGTGCGGTATGAGCGGTGAAGAATTGAAAGCCTCCCGCTATGAGAAGTTCCGGGCATTCGGATGTTTTGAGGAAAATGTGCAGTGAAAGAGTTGCTGATCATCCGGGATGCGGTGCTGACAGACGTTGAAGCAATCTGGCATCTGTTGGAAATTTATGCTGCAAAGGGCGTGGTTTTATCCCGTTCCCGGGAAGATATCTCCTTTTTTATCAGTAATTTCACCGTTGCTGAATATGAGGGGAAAGTGTGCGGCTGTGCCGCTGTGCGGGACTTCGGCAATGACCTGCTTGAAGTCCGTTCTCTGGTGGTTGCTCCGGGGTTGCAGGGAAAAGGTATCGGCAAAGCAATGGTCGGTGCGATCGTGGAAAAATTGAAAGTCACCCGTGAAAATTGGCGTCTTTTCGCCTTGACCATGCGGGCGGATTTCTTTTTGTCGCTGGGTTTTTCTGAAGTTACCAAAGAGCTGTTCCCGGAGAAGATCTGGAGTGATTGTTCCAAGTGTGCCAAACGGGACTGCTGTGATGAAACCGCAGTTCTTATGGAATCCGGCAGATAATCATGGCACAGGAGATCGAAAAAAAATTTACCGTATCCGGCAACGCATGGCGTAAGGATGTCGTTTCTCAAAGCCGGATAATCCAAGGGTACCTGACCGCTTCCGGTACGGCAGTGCGTGTCCGTTTGAAAGATGATGAAGCCTTTTTGACCATTAAAGGCAAGGCAGAGGGAATCAGCCGTGCCGAGTACGAATATCCCATTGATGTCGCTGACGCCAAAGAGATGCTTGCTACTCTTGCTCTCTATCCGCCGGTGGAAAAGATCCGTTATCTGGTTCCTGCCGGGAATGGTTTGACTTGGGAAATCGATGAATATTTTGGAGATAATGCTCCGCTTTTTACCGCAGAAATCGAACTTCCGCAGGAAGATACCCCCTTTGAAATACCCTCCTGGCTTGGAGAAGACATCTCCTTTGACAGCCGTTATACCAACCGGGCGTTGAGCCGCCGTCCTTACGGTACATGGGAGAAAGAATCATGAGTCAGCAATCGCTTTTTGAGGATACACTTTCCCGTCCGTTAGCTGACCGGATGCGTCCGTCAGCGATAAGTGAGATCGTCGGTCAGGATGAATTGCTTGGCGAAGGAGCCCCGTTGCAGCGGATGATAAGTGCCGGGAAATTATCCAGTTTTATATTGTGGGGGCCGCCCGGATGCGGCAAGACCACATTGGCGAGGATTCTGGCGACGGCGACCAGTATGCGTTTTGTGGCGTTGTCGGCGGTGTTTTCCGGGGTTGCAGACTTGCGTAAAGCTTTTGAGGAGGCGGAGAAGTACCGGGCATACGGAGAGGGGACTTTGCTTTTCATTGATGAGATCCACCGTTTCAACCGGGCACAGCAGGATGGTTTTCTGCCTTATGTGGAAAATGGCACCGTCACTCTGGTCGGAGCAACGACGGAAAATCCCTCATTTGAGCTGAACAGTGCCCTGTTGAGCCGCTGTAAAGTTTTTGTATTGAAACCGCTTTCAGGAGAAGCACTGGAAAAACTTATCCTCCGGGCGGAGAATCTCATGCACCGTCCTTTACCGGTGGATGATGAAGCGAGGAAACTTCTGATCGAATTGGCTGATGGAGACGGCAGATATTTCATCAATCTTCTGGAAACGGTTTATGATCTTACCGGGATGAATGAAATTCTGGACAGTCAGGCATTGTTGAAAGTGGTTCAGAAACGGGCTCCCATGTATGACAAAGACCGGGAGGGGCATTACAATCTGATAAGTGCTTTGCATAAATCTCTGCGTGGTTCGGATACCGATGCGGCACTGTATTGGGCGGCACGGATGATCGAGGGTGGTGAAGACCCGAAATATCTGCTCCGTCGTCTGACGCGATTTGCTTCAGAAGATGTGGGATTGGCAGATCCGCAGGCACTTCATCTGGCGATTGCCGCCTGGGACAGCTACGACCGTCTGGGTTCTCCGGAGGGGGAATTGGCGATAGCCCAGCTTATAGTCTATTTAGGGACGGCACCGAAATCAAATTCGCTGGAAACGGCATGGATAGCGGCGAAAAAGTGTGCCAAAGAATACGCTTCACTTACGCCGCCGTCACATATTCTGAATGCTCCGACAAGTTTGATGAAAGAGCTTGGCTATGGAAAAAATTACATTTACGACCACGACACACCGGAGGGATTTTCCGGACAGGATTACTTCCCGGAAGCGATGGGCAGGAAGAAATTTTACCGTCCGGTGAAGCGGGGATTTGAAAGAGAGATCATCCGCCGCCTGGAGTATTGGGAAAATCTGCGTAAAAAGAAGAATTCAAACTGACTTCTTCATCCCAGTTTATCCACACCGATTTTCAGCAGAGTTCCAAGCTGATAGACGATGAAAGTGCTTATGTAGGCGAGGGCGAATAATCCGCCGGCTTCAATAAATGCCATTTTCCATGAATTAAGCTCCTTGCGGATTATCGCCAGCGTGGCAAGACACGGTATGGAGAGCAGACAAAAGAGCATGATGCAGAATGCCTGCAATGGAGTGTAATTTTCCCTCAATCTCTGCCGCAGGCCGTCAGATTCTTCATTAGCTTCACCTTCACTGTAAAGAATTCCCATTTGAGCAACAAAGACCTCTTTGGCTGACAATGCTCCTATTGCAGCGGTGGTGACCTGCCAGTCAAAACCGATGGGTTTGAAAACCGGTTCCAGAAATTTGCCGACTCTGCCGGAAATGGTATATTCCATAGCCTCTGCTTTACGGATATTTTCGGCATTCTGTCCGGAAAGAGCTTCTGCTTCGATGCGTACTTCATCGGCGGGAGTGAATTTTTTCTCCGGGTAGGTATTGCAGACGTAGAGCAGGATGCTGGTGAAAAGGATGATCGTACCGGCCTTATGCAGATACATTTTTCCTCTGTCCCACATGTGAAAGAGCAGACTTTTGAGTGTCGGCATCCGGTATGGGGGCAATTCCATGAGATAGACTTCACCGTCGCCCTTGAATATGGTTGACTTCATCAATCTTGCTCCGGTAAGAGCGGCAATAACGCCGATGATATAGATCAGCCACATGGTGAATGCCTGATATTTCTGGGCAAAAAATGCCGGGATAAGCAAGGCATAGATCGGCAATCTTGCTCCGCAGCTCATCAGGGGAAGTACCATGATCGTGATTTTGCGGTCACGTTCAGATTCGATGGTTCTGGTTGCCATGATCGCCGGGACGGTACATCCGAAGCCAAGCACCAGCGGCACAAATGATTTACCTTGCAATCCGAATCTTCTCATTACTCCATCCATGACAAATGCCGCTCTGGACATGTAACCGGATTCTTCAAGTATGGCGATAACGAAAAAGAGAAAGAGGATATTGGGCATGAAAACAATGACACCTCCGACACCGGCGATGATCCCGTCGATGATCAGACTGCGTAAATAGGGCAGATGTACCGGGTTCCACCAGGAACCGATAAGGTTGCCGAGCCAGGAGAAAAATTCCTCAATGTACCCCATGAATGGAGCCGCACAGACAAAGGTGAACCAGAATGCTCCGTACATGATCGCCAGAAAGAGCGGAAATCCCAGAAATTTATTGGTCATGACCAAATCTATTTTATCTGAAATTTCCCGGCGTTTCTCTCTGGTGGATGATATGGTATCCCGGCATGCCCCGGCGAGCATGGCGTAACGGCGGTCAGCCATAAAGGTATCAGCTTCAATGGCGTGCATTTCCCGGAGGTGGCGGATTTGGTTTTCCACCTCATCCCATGCCGGCTGAAAGGCTTTTATCTGCATGACGCAGGAATCTTTTTCCATAAGTTTGATGGCGAAAAACCGGGAGGGGATATGCTGATATTCGGCGATATTCAGGGAATCTATTTTGTTTGCCACTTCCTGAATGGCTTCATCGAAGTCCTTTCCGTAAGAGAGCATGGGTACTCCGTGATCGTCCAGACCGGCGAGGGCATCGAGGAGTTTATCTTTGAGAGCCTTTACGCCGCCGGCGGTATTGCCGACGGTTTGTACGATGGGGGAGCCGAAATATTTTTCCAGTTTGGGAATATCAAACTGCAAACCTTTTTTACGGGCATCATCGCTCATGTTGAAAGTAAGAAGCATCGGGATGTGCAGTTCCGCAAGCTGGGTGGTCATATACAAACTGCGTTGCGGGATGGTCGAATCGATCACGTTGATTATAAGGTCGATGCCGGTTTTGGTCAATTCCCGGAAAACCACTGCTTCTTCCGGGGAGGAACTTGAGAGCGAATAAACTCCGGGCAGGTCGATCAGTTCGATTTCAAGATCATTGAGCATGAAGGTGCCGGATTTGCTTTCCACGGTAACGCCGGGATAGTTGCCGACATGCTGTCTGGCACCGGTCAGGGAGTTGAAAATGCAGGTTTTTCCGCAGTTGGGATTTCCGGCAAGGGCGATACGGAATTTTTTACGCATGGCAGACCTCCGGATTTCTGACGATGATATTTTTGGCATCTTCCCGGTGCAGAGCCATACTGGTATCAAGGATTTTTATCCGGATAAGGCCGCCGAAAGGAGCGTGAGCTTCAATAAACAATTCATTACCGGGGACGATCCCGGCATCGGCGAATTTTTTACTGCCGCGGGAGTTTGGAGTTATGCCGATGATCGTGGTTTTCGCCCCGATCGGGAGTGCTGCCAACGGGATTGCCGGATCACAAGTTGACATGGTTTGCATTTTTGCCTCCGAAATAGGAATTCAAGATAATTTCTGCTTGAAATATAATATACAGCCGCAAAACAGCCTTGTCAATTAGAGAGGACTAATTTCTTAAGAAAAAATATTCCGTTTTTTGGAGAGGAGGGGATGGTTATTGGTCTTTTACAGCGGATATCACTTCGGAGAAGCGGGCAAGAGCGGTACTTTCTGATGTGAAGTAGAATTTTCTGCCTGTGGGTGAATTTATCCGGAATTTTTCCGGCCATTTTCTTTTATAAAGTTTCCAGCCGTCAAATTCATCGATTTTGAAAAATCCGGGGTAGAGGTCTTTTGCCGCCGCATCGACTGCGGTTTGTTCTTCCAAAGCCGGCAGATCGATATATTTCTGGGCATCGGGATTTTTCACAGCCTCCTGCAGCCGCTTCAGGTAGTGCGGGGAGAGATGGGCGGCGGTTTCCCGGAAAGGTTCGGCGGTACTGCGGTGGATCACCGGTACTTGAAAAACTTTTACATGGTTGTCCGGCACTTTCATGCGGTATTGCAGGAAGTGTTCCTCCGGGTGCGGCAGTCCGGCAAGTCCGAGCGGGTGTACCCCCTCTTTATTGAGGAAAAGTTTGAGCATATTGTCATCCACACAAAAGATATTTATTACCGGCATACGGGAAACGGCCTGACAGTTTTTGATATCTTCACTGCTGATTTTTCCGGCGGCACCCAGCAGAATTATCTGCCGCAGCTGCCGGTTTTTCCGGGCGAAAACGGCGGCACAATCAAGTGCTATTCTTCCGCCGAGGGAGTGTCCGATAATAGTGATGCCGGAGGTGTCTTTGCTCTCAAGTTCCTCCGCCAGTTTCACGGCGAAATCAGCGGCTTCATTTTTGGCATTTTTCCAAAGACGGTTGCTGTCCCATTTCCGGATGTATATGGTATCTTGAGGAAAGATTTCCTGAATAAGTTCCCGGTGTGAGGAGTAATTTTTCCACTCCGAGTACCAGCCGGGGATGAAATACACTTCACCTGCGGCAAGTGTGACTGCAGTCAGCAGAAAAAGGATGATTCCGGTCAATTTCATCTTTCTCACTCCATCAAAGCACGCAATTCAGCAATGGAAATTCCTCCGGCGGCAGCGGGATTCTCCACCAGATTGTGAAAGAGTTCCCGTTTTTTCTGCTGGAGCATGAGGACTTTTTCCTCTACAGAATCTTTCATTACCAGTTTGACCGTGGAAACGGTACGGGTTTGACCGATGCGGTGAGTCCGGTCGGCGGCTTGCAGTTCCACGGCAGGGTTCCACCACGGGTCATAGATGATGACCGTATCTGCGGAAGTAAGATTCAGCCCGGTACCTCCGGCTTTCAAACTCAACAGGAAAAGCGGAATATCCGGATCGTTGTTGAAGTTATCCACCTTTTCCTGCCGGTTTTTTGTGCTGCCGTCAAGATATTCAAAGGGGATCTTTGCCTCCCGGAGCAGCGGGATGAAAATTTTGAGCATCGAGGTGAATTGGCTGAAAAGCAGTACCTTGTGTCCGCTGTCGATCGTTTCATGGAGCAATTCCATAAGCAATTCTGTTTTGGCAGACGGCAAAACGGAATTTTCTTCGCCGGGGATAAGGGCAGGATTGCAGCAGCACTGCCTCAACCGCAGGAGCAGTGCGAAAAGTTCGGAATTTCCCCCGGAACGCAATACTTCCCGGTTATCTTCAAGGAGCTTATTGTAGAACTCCCGTTGTGCAGGAGACATTTCGCAGAAAACGGTACGCTCATTTTTCTGCGGCAGGTCGGCGGCGACTTCACTTTTGGTACGTCTTTTGATAAAAGGTGATATGCGTCCGGTGAATTCCTCCTGCAATTCCGGATCGCTGCCGATATTGGCGTAACGGCGGCGGAATGACGGGAGTGAACCGAAAAGTCCGGGCTGAAGGAAATCCATTACGCTCCAGAGGTCTTCCGGCGAATTTTCCAGCGGAGTACCGGTCAGGACTATCCGGTGGGAAGCCCGGATGCTCTTGCAGTTTTTTGCATTGGATGAACCGGGATTTTTGATATGCTGTGCTTCATCGAGGACAAGAAAATCAAAGAAATATTTTTTCAGAGCCGCCTGACTGAGTTTGGCGGCGGTGTAAGAGAGGATGAGCAGATCAAAATTTCCCTCTTTCAACACGGTTTCGCGGTCATTGCCGATGGGGGCTGCGACCCGGAATCCGGGGACGAAACGGGCGGCTTCTCTTGCCCAGTTGGTAATGAGTGAAGCGGGACAGACCACCAGAGACGGAGGACCGTTTTTGCTCATTCTGGAGCTTAAGAGAGCGAGAAGCTGGATAGTTTTGCCCAATCCCATCTCATCGGCGAGCAGCGGATTGAAGTTGCGGTCGGTGAGATATTGCATGAAACTTACGCCCTGCTGCTGATATTTACGCAAAGTCCCATCGAATTTGAATGTCTCCTGCAACACATTTTCCGGCGGATTTCCGGCGGCATCGAGGAGTAATTCCACCGGCAATGCTCCGGGGATCTTTCCGGCGAGGGTACAGAAGTACCGGAAGTTGCCGAAAGGTACTTCAAAGCGGCATCCGGCGGTATCAAGATTGCGGATCAATGCTCCGGATGAACGCATGAATTTGCCCAGAGCAGAGGAAATTTTAAGCAGAGATCCCCGGTGGAGCAGATAACTGTTTTTTACAAGAGCCGTTTCCAGAAGTTTCTCCCAGCTGACAATATTTCCGGGGGTTCCCAGTTGATAGTCGAGGATGAAAGCATCTTCATTCTTTCCGGCAAAAGTACAATATAACGGCACTTCTGACAAGCCGTTTCCGCCATTTATCAAGGCGGCAAATCCGGCAGAAAAATGGAGTTTTCCGGGGTTCGCTGCAGAAAATTCACTTAATGCCCGGTCGAGGAAGATCCCGGCCTTTTCCGGATCGTCCATCGTCGCTTCGACAGTATGTCCGTCAATGGTCAAACCGGAGAGAGCAAGGATATTTTCAAAATCTCTTTCCGCTTTGGCATCCCGCCGGAATACCTCTTTCCCATAAGCCGCCACTCTGCCGGAACGGGGGGCAAAAAGGATGTTGCGGTTTCCGGCAGAGTAAAGATATCCGGTTTTCAAAGTGAAAATCCCGGCATCATCAAAAGTTCCGTCAAGCATGATCGAGCAGGGACGGATCTCCGGATCAATGTTTCCGGCATCCATTACCGGCAGGGGAAAAGCGGTCAATTCCCGGTCGGAACGCGGGGCAGTACGGAAAAAACTCCGCAAAAATCCGGCTTCGCAGTCACCGCCGATAAAAAAGTATTCATCATGTTTGCCGACCCAGCATCCGGCACGTCCGGCGATAACTCTTGCTCCGGTCATGGGGAGGACAGCCTGATCTATTCTGATTGCCGGCATGATCTGTCCTTTTGCTTTGGCAAGGACTGCTGTTGCTCTTTCCGGCCGGACAATGATCTGCCTGCCGTCCCGGAAAAAGTTGGGGAATCCGGGCAGGGCGTGGAACAATTCAGCTGCCAATTCCGCACCGAGGGCGATATTGGAGTTGTCAGCTTCGCCGTTGAGAGCGAGGAAACGGATTATCTGCTGGTCGTGCAGAGAAAAATCATCAAACTTCATCACGGCACTCAAAGTCTTTTCAAAATAGAGCTGCCGGAGGTTGCTCAAATTGCCGGAATACTCTCTGGATGTGCCGGTAAGTTTGGCAGAAAGAAGCAGTACTTTGTATTGATTGGGGGCGTGGAGCTGATCTTCGACGACGTTGAGCCGGAGTTTGGCACAATTTTTCATGCCTCTGGCGGATAACTCGTTGAAGTTCTGCATGACCAGACCTTTGCTGTAAACCGGCGGAGTTTCGGCGGTTTCGTCGAGAAAGCGGAATCTGCCGCTGTACATCAGCATTGCCACGGCATGATGACAGAGGTGTGTGCCGTGATTGCCGCAGGAACATACTGCGGAAGTGTTTTCCCCGGTGGTGACGGCGACTTCAGCGGGGGGGAGGGGATTTTCTTTGAAAATTCCGCACAGTTGTCCGTGCCGGTTGCGCCATGCTCCGGCGAGTTGTTTCTGTTTAAGCAGTGCTTTGGCTTTTTTTACCGTCTCCGGAGAGGAGAGGGCAGTGAGCCGATCTTCAAAATTAGCCATTTCAATTCTTCAAAATTACCCGTTGTTATAAAGATAACTGTCCGGTTTTGTTTCAAATTAAATTTCGTTATAAAGATAATAACCTATTAATTTAACTCTTTTTGGTAAATTTTTCAATAGATCGTTGATAAAAGTTGACAAAAAAACATTGAGGATGTACATTATGAACCGGACAAAAGTGTTTTGTCATTTTGCCAATCATTTTAGAATAATTTGAAAACAAATAAATAATGAGGATTTTTATGTCTGAAAAAGTGTCTGAATTTTGGGATCTTGTCCTGCCGTTTCTGGCATCATGGTATCCGGTGATCATTGGGATTATTATTTTCCTGATACTCTGTTCGCCGCGGCTGACGCTTAAAATAGCGGCGTGGGTCGTGCGGGTGGTCATGTTCAGACTGCGGGTGGTCGGTAAGGAGAATATGCCTTATTCCGGGCCGATCCTGCTGGTTTCCAACCATGTTTCTCTGATCGACCTGCTGATGATCCAGGCGGTGGTGCGTCAGAGAGTGCGTTTCATGGTGCGTACCGAGATCGTCAATTTCATTCCCACCCGTTTTATTTTCTGGTATCTCGGTGTTCTGCGTGTTCCCAATGCCCGTCATCCCAAAGAGATGAAAACGTTTTTCAACGACATCCAGAATCGTCTGCGTGCCGGTGAAACGATCTGCTTTTTCCCTGAAGGAGCTATTTCCGGCAGCGGTAATCTGATGCGTTTCCGTTCCGGAGTGCAGGCGTTGATTCCCCCTGAAATTCAGGTTACGGTCATGCCGGTGCGTCTGGGTATGATCCACGGCCGTCTGACCGGTATTTACAAGAACCGTCTGCGTTTTCACCGTCTGGTACGCTGGCCGGTTGACTTTTCGGTTGCCATCGGTGAGCCGGTCGATCCCAATCTGACCGCCTTTCAGCTGCGTCAGAAAATTTCCGAACTCGGTGCCATTGCTGAAACTTCTCCCCAGCCGTGGGAGCGTCCGACCCACACTGCTTTTATTTATCATGCCAAAAAACATCTTTTCGGCAAAGTGTTTTATGATGCGGTAACTGAAAAGTGGATCGGCAACTTCAAAATGCTGCTGTTGACCATTATGTTGAGCAAGGTCGTCCGCAAAATAGACAAAGGAACTGCCGGTTATACCGGTGTGCTGCTGCCCAATATGCCGGTAACAGCCGGGGTGTTGCTGGCCATCCAGTGTGCCGACCGGACCCCTGCGATCATGAATTTCAGTGCCGGTCAGCAGGTGGCATCGGATTCAATGCGGCGTGCCGGGGTCAAAACGATCCTGACCAGTAAGAAGTTCCTGGACAAGCTCAAATGGGAAAAGACCGATGATATGGTGCTTCTGGAGGATGTTGTACCTACGATCAGTGCATTCCAGAAGCTCAAAGCGATTCTGATGGTGCTTTTCCTGCCCACGAGAACTTTGGTTCGCAACATTGCTCCTTTGAGCTGTTACAATATGTTCCAGCAGGCGGCACTGCTTTTCTCCAGCGGTTCGACCGGCACTCCCAAAGCGGTCATGCTGACCCAGCGTAACATCAACTGTGACATCCAGAGCTTTATCCGGGTGGTTGACTGGTCTCACAATGACCGGGTGGCGGGCAATCTGCCGATATTCCACTCTTTCGGTTTCACGGTCTGTTTTGCTCTGCCTGCTGCGGTGGGAACTCCGGTTGCCTACTGTGCCAATCCGTTGGATTCAGCGGTTATCGTCAGGAGCGTGCGGGATTTCAAAGTCACAATTCTGGCGGCAACTCCGACCTTCCTGCAGAAGTATATGATGAAAGCCAAAGGGGAGGATTTCAAATCCCTGCGGCTCTGCATTACCGGTGCGGAAAAACTTCGTACTGAATTGACTGAGCGTTACCGCAACATGACCGGCAGGGACATCATTGAGGGTTACGGCTGTACTGAATTGTCTCCGATCGTGACGATCAACCTCAATAACTCCATTTACACTCTGGGGACCAAGAGTGATCATCCGGGCAGTATCGGTTGTCCTCTGCCGGGTATCCATGCCCGTATCGTGGACATCGACACCGGAATTGAATTGCCTCCGGGCGAGGACGGCAAACTTCAGGTGCGTGCCGGAACTGTGATGAAAGGTTACCTCGGTCAGCCGGAATTGACCGCTAAAGTCATCCAGAACCACTATTACGACACCGGTGATATCGGTCACATGGACGAGGATGGTTACATTTACATTACCGGTCGTGCCAGCCGTTTCAGCAAGATCGGCGGCGAGATGGTTCCTCACGAGGGTGTGGAAGACGCCATTACCAAGCTGCTCCATTCCGACACCCGTGAAGTGGCGGTTGCCGGACGCAGTGACCGGCTCAAGGGCGAAAGACTGGTGATTTTTTACACTACGGAAAATCTGGATATTCCGGGGATCATCGCCGGATTGCGTGAAGCCGGTCTGCCCAATATCTGGATCCCCAAAGCTGATGACTTTGTCAAAGTTGATGCTCTGCCGCTTCTCGGCAGCGGTAAACTGGATCTGCTCGGGCTTAAAAAGATGGTTGAGAAACTCAATCAGTAAGTTCGGCTACCGCCTTTTCTGCACCGCAATCGAAACAGCGGTGCATTTTTGTTTTACAGCAGGATAAAAGTGATGAGTGACGTAAAAAAAGCCTTGCGGGAAATTTTCGGTTTTGAGGAATTTCTTGACCACCAGCAGCCGGTGGTCGAGGCGGTTTCTGCCGGGAAAGATCTTTGCGTGGTGATGCCCACCGGAGCGGGGAAATCGCTGTGCTATCAACTGCCGGCATTGATGCGGCAGGGATATTCGCTGGTGGTTTCTCCATTGATCGCTCTGATGTACGATCAGGTTGTCAATCTTCGCAAACGGGGGATACCTGCGGCATTCATCAACAGTTCGGTATCTTTCAATGAGCAGCAGCGATCTGCTTGGGCGGCGGAAAGAGGGGAAGTGAAATTGCTTTACGTTGCTCCGGAGAGATTGCAGACAGATTTTTTCCGCAGTTTCATTACCTCAGTTCCACCGGAAATGCTCATTGTTGACGAGGCACACTGCATAAGTGAATGGGGACATGACTTCCGTCCGAGTTACCGGAAACTTGGGGAAGTCATTGCCAAAACCGGGATCCGTCAGGTGTGTGCTTTTACTGCGACAGCGACTCCGGAGGTGTGCCGTGATATCCGTACCCAGCTGGGGCGGGAAAATATGGAACTGCTGGTCGCCGGATTCAAACGGCCGAATTTATCATTCAAAGTCATTGAATGTGACGGCAGCCGGGATGCCCGGCTGGCGAAATTGAAAAAGATTTTGAAAGGTGATAAAAAGCCGACCCTTATTTATGCGGCGACCCGTCAGGTGGTGGATGAGTTATCGGCATTGCCGGAGATCACCGGTTATCATGCCGGGATGACGATTGAGGAACGCAATGCGGCACAGGAATATTTTATGAATGATCCTGCTCCGGTATTGGCGGCGACGAATGCTTTCGGTATGGGGATCGACCGACCGGATGTCCGCCGGGTGATCCATTATCAGCTGTCCGGTTCGCTTGAGGCGTATTATCAGGAAGCGGGCAGGGCGGGCCGGGACGGAGAGAGTGCGGAGTGCATACTTTTTTTCAGCTATGCCGACCGCTATATCCACAAGTTTTTGATCGAGATGAATAATCCACCGCCGGAGGTGATACGGGCGGTTTACCGTGAATTGTATTTCCGCACGCAGGAGCTGCCGGTTCCCGGGGAATTGCAGATCACGCAAATGCAGTTGAAAGATGAGATCCCCGGAGCGAAAAGTGACGGACAGATTTCTGCGGCATTGGGAATATTGGAAAAGTTGGGCTTTATCCGCCGGTCAGCGAAACGCAGCGGATTGGGATTTTTGCGTTTTACGGGGGATCCGGACCGTTTGAAAATCTTGCATCAGGAGGAGAAAACCCAGCGTTCAAGGTTTATCCACCGGGTGATCGGGTATTACGGCAGGGCAGTTGTCAAAGAATTTGAGTGTTCTGTGGACAATCTGGCGGAGATTTCCGGATTGAATCCGGAACAGACCAAGAGAGTAATCAACGCCCTTAATGGGGATTGTCTGTTGTGGCGTGCCGGTTTTTCCGGCAGGGCAGTTGAGTTGACTGATCCGGCACTGGTAATGCCGGATCTGGATGATGATGAGCTTCGCCGTCACCTTGATTATGAACTTGCCCGGTTGGATGAGATGGTGAATTACGCCAGAAGCCGCCGCTGCCGTCAGGTTGAGCTGATCGAATATTTTGGTGAAAAGAGTGATAACTGGCACTGCGGATGCTGCGATCATTGTGCCGGGAAAAGTGGAACGATCGCAATTGACGGAATTGATGAAAATGTTATCCGTATCGCACTACGGGGAGTTGATCTGCTCAACGGCAGAGTCGGTCTTGGTAAACTGGGACAGATTTTATCCGGCAGCCGGAGTGCATCAATCGTTGCCGGTAATTGGCACCGCAATGCCTGTTTCGGCTGTTTGCGGCAGTTGAAAAGTGCGGCGGTGGAAGAACTTCTGCGTCAACTGCTTGATTCCGGCTATCTGGAGAGAGTCGATCGGGGCGGTTATCCCTGTGTCGCACTTTCCGATCAGGGATACCGCAAGCTTTACAGTAATTGACAGATGATCATTTTTCCATTTCCAGCTCAATATCGTAGAAAGTAACAGTACTTCCTTTGGTGACACCGATGGTAATTTGTACGGAAGCTGGCAATTCCGGCAGATCATATTTCCGCAGATCCCATTTACCCTCGATATCGGTGTATTTTGCTGAAGCCTGTTTGGTGGCGACCCGCCGGGAATAGACCTTACCGGAAAGTCCGATAACGGCGATTTCCAGAAAAGCGGTTCCCTGACCTTTGATTTCGGCGGATAATTCATATTCTCTCCCGGCGATAAAGGGCAGTTTATGGGTGTAAACCGCAGTCAGATCTTTATCGCTTCCGGCGGCATCCAGACGCAATGCGGAGCTGAAAAACTTTTCTCCGGCAACGATTTTTGATTTTCCCTCCTCTGAAACTTTGAAATTCCCGGATGAAAGATCAAATCCCATCAGTGAAACAGCGGCGAAACAGACGGCACTCAAAATAAATTTTTTCATAATATGACCTCCTGGTTAGAGTTGCTCTTTTTTCAATTTAACCTTTTTTACCGGCGTGTCAAGTGCCGGACTGAAATTTTTGCAAAAAAAACTCCCGGACCTGACGGTACGGGAGTTTTGAGTAATAACGTAATAAATTACGCTTTGTTGTGCCGTTTGCGGACTTTGGCAGAAGCATTTTTGATACCTTCGATGGTATCGGCAATGTTCTGCTCGGTCAAACGCGGGTGCATCGGGATGTTGAGGCTGCGTTTGTAGAAGTATCTGCTGGCTTTCGGGCACTGATCCGGATCGTAACCGAGGTTCTTGAGACCGGTGAAGTGGAAAGTCGGCTGATAGTGGAGGATGCCCTGCACGCCTTCTTCTTCGTAGAGGACACGCATGAATTCGTCACGGGTACCACCGAGAACTTTCTCATCCACACAGACGGTGTAGAGGTGATAGCTGTGGTAGCAGTTGGGATCTTCGTAAACGGCTTCCACACCCGGGACATCGCAGATGCCTTCGGTGATTTTGTGAGCGATTTCACGACGTTTGTTGATGAGCATTTCCAGTTTGTCGAGCTGGCAGCAGCCGACGGCGGCCTGGATTTCGTTCATGCGGTAGTTGTTACCCCAGTGTTTGCCGAGCCACGGACGGACGTCGAAGTGGGCGGGCAGCCAGTATTCGAGCAGGTCGGGGCTCTTGGTGCAGGTGATGTTGCTGCCGAATTTCCATTCGGGTTTGTTGGGATCTTCGAGGACGTCGTTCCAGCTCCAGGGCTGGTTGCTCATGCAGCGCAGACCCATGATACCTTTGGCGAATTCGTCATTGTTGGTTGTCATCATACCGCCTTCACCGCAGGTGGTGATGTTTTTCAGGGAGTGGAAGGAGAAGCAGCCGATATCACCGATGGAGCCGGCCATTTTGCCTTTGTAGGAAGAACCGGTAGCATGGGCGCAGTCTTCGAGGACGTAGAGGCCATGTTTTTTGGCGAGTTCCATGATGGGGTCCATATCGACCATCTGACCGGCGAAGTGGACAACGTAGATCGCTTTGGTTTTGTTGGTAATCTTTTTGGCGACTTCTTCGGGATCGATGTTGAAGGTTCTTTCATCGATATCGGCGAAAACCGGGGTTGCACCTTCTTTGAGGATCGGCAGACAGGTAGCAACGAAGGTATTCGGGGTGACGATGACTTCATCGCCTTTACCGATGTCGAAAAGCTGGGTGGCGACCATCATACCGGTGGTGCAGTTGCTGCAGGCCAGAGCGTGTTTGGTGCCGTGGGCTTTAGCGAATTTGTTCTGGAATTCCTGGGTTTTGGGGCCCATGGTCAGAGAATCCTGACGCATAGCAGCGAGAGCGGCCTGATCTTCGGCCTCATCATAGATGGAACCCATGAAGCTGTAGGGGACTTTGAGCTGGACGCCGTCACTGTTGGCGTAGCTGCTGGTGATTCCGCCTTCGGTATTACCACCGGTATAGTGTTTGTCTTTTGCCATAATAACCTCCTATAGTTTGGTTTGGCGTTGGTTGCATGTGTATATTATACCATGTTTGGCGGATAAAAGCAAATGGGAAAATGCTTTTTTTGATAAAAAAACGCAAAATTTTTATTCCGGCTTGCAATATATAGTTCGAAACCGTTTTATAACGCCGTTTTCCAGGTTTGTTAATTAACAAAACAAGGTGAATATTGTACGAAAACGTATTAAATAGAAAATCCCAAAAAATGCTTGTAATCCGTTTTTGTATTATAATTTGTTTTTTGCAAAGAGGAACACTCATATTGCCCGGCTTGTCCGGTTGCTGCCGGTCTTTGCTAATTACCGGATGAATTATTCTCCTTGTGAATTTTTGCCTGACAAATTGGATTACAGATGAAATATATGATATATTAATTGCGGCGTAAATATTAGTCTTTATGAGGAATGGTACCAATTACCAATTGATTTGAAAAGGCGTATATATAAAGCTCGGCTTTGCCGTATGAAGTACACCTGCGGTGCATGAAGCACATTTTATGCTTGCGAGTTTTGCTCGTCAAGCATCAAAATATATGATGTGAAAGTCTCTTCAGGCTTTATGTTTTTTTACCTTGAAATCAAAGCAAAAAAAATGGTGGAGGTAGAACAAATTTGACTTATGACATCTCTACGCTCACGATGACAAAACTTTTTCAAATTTGATGATGATTTTATTTCAGAGAAAAATTCTTCCAAATTCTCGATCAAGCAGAAAACTTTGGTCGGCTGTTCGTATTTTCACAATCCGCTCCGCTCAAATTCCGCATTCTTGAATACGGCTAATGACTTTTCCTTTCCAAGGTTCTCAACAGGATTTCAAAGTCCTGCCGGATTTGCGGAACTTCATCCATCGCCATAGCTCGGCAACACTCTAAGACGATGAAAACAAGTCCTATAAAAACCACAGAAAGGAATATTCCCCACCAAATGACAAACGAGGCGGCAACTCCCCAGAACAGGGCAAAGAAGCCGATAGCATACAACAGCCATTTGTATTTTCCGCTTTGAGCGATTGAAATATGCAAAATCGTTTCTCCATCCGATGCTTTTTCACACCGGATGAATATATCACCCCTGGAAGTGTTACGGTATGCTTTGATCGGATGCAGATGCAGCGGATCATCCGGATCGCAGGAAACGATCGTTTTGCTCAAACCCATGGCGGCTTTTATGGCTTTCCATGACAGAACATCCGATGTTGCCGGACATTCTTTGACAAGAGCTTCTTTCAATTCATCTTCCGAAAAAGTTGTCCGCAAACAGTATTCTGCATAAGGTTGAAAATATTTGTCAAAGAGTTTCATTGTCATTTACCGTGGATCATGCGGAGAACTTTTCCGTCGCTTTTCTGTAATGTGATTTCTGCCACGCCGCCTTTTCCCGGACCGTAAAATGTTCCAGTCAGAGTTATGCTTTTTTCATCGTTGCGAGTGGTTTTCCAAGGACGCTGTTTTAACACCTGCTTCCCATATACCTTTACCAACTTTTTTTCGGCAATGGCTGTCAGTTGTCCGATGGAGAGTCCGGCATTTTCCACCAACCGTACCCGATAGGAAAAACGGGTATCTTTTTCATCGGGCTTTTCGCCTTTATCGGTGTGGCTGAAGATACGGAATCCTTCTCGTGTTTTCTCATACATCAAAGGTTTGTGATCCAACTTTGACAGCGGTATCTGTGGGAGAAAAGAGAGATCTTCCGGCAGTTTTCCGTGTTGTTTGCGGTATTCCATAACTTCGGCAGCAAGAAGTGCCATCTTGCGTTTATTGGCAAGCGATATATGCCTGGCTGGGGTATAATATGGAACTACCATCCCCGACATATTGAACAAGTTATGTTTGCAAATTTTATCAAAACTCGCAAGCCATTTATTTTGATCAAGATGGAGCTGATTTTCTGCACACAGCTTTATGTA
>SUWD01000038.1 GCA_015061685.1 Lentisphaerota bacterium
AACATCCACGAACCGACACCGAGTCCATAACACAATGGTTTAAATTTGTATGTATTGTGGAAAATTCTGCAAAGTCCGAAACTGCAATAGAGCAAACTGAAGGCAGCGATGATACTGAATATTACAAATGGTCCGATAAAAACAAATGTTCCGACCCAACTGTCGTCAAGAGCTATTGCTGCCCCCCGAACCATCATCAGCACTAAAAACGGACTTAACGCAATGTTCATATTCATCAAAGCCAACCCGAACATCGCACCTGACCGTGGAGATTTCCGCATGAAGAAGCGGTAAAAGAATTTTTTTCGTTTGTAGTGTTTCAATGGTTTATTTTTCATATTCATTCTTCCATACCCAGTCAACCGTCTCATTGGTAATATACCATCTCCCGCAGGCGTTTACAACTGCGGATTACAGATTTTTGATAATTTTCGGCAATGGTCAGGGTTTGTGGAAATTTCAGTTTGAAACACACTTTTTGAGAATTTTTCAAGGTTCAAGAATGGTCATTTTAAGTGTATTCAACTCGAAACCCCGACTATTGTTTTTTGGGATTTTACGCTCAAAAGTATGATTTTGAGAATTTTTCCACAGTTTTTTATAAAGGTCTTTGTAAAGGTCGGCTGGGAAATTCTCTGTTTTTTATGCCGAAAAACGGAGAATTTGGCTCTATTGTACCGTGTGTTTCTGTAACTCTCTAATCTCTAAAACCTTACATAAAACCAATGCATAAAGGTCGCCGACCTTTGCATAGCAGAGAATTTTCAGAGATTTCTATTCAAACACACGCTTTTTGGAGGGGAGACCATTCTCTCTCCGGGGAATCGTAAAGGAAGAAACTCGCTGTAAACCATTGCGGTACAGGTACAAATCACTATAAAAACAAAGAGTTCAATCATACTTGACTGAACTCTTGAGAATTTGTAAATGGTGGGCGGTACGTGACTCGAACACGTGACCTCTGCCGTGTGAAAGCAGCGCTCTAACCAACTGAGCTAACCGCCCGTATAAACGGGTAATGCTTATAATATAGCCTGCCGGAAACAAAAAAGCAAGCAGGATTCAGAGAATTTTTTGAATTACGGTAAAAAAATCCCGGAGATGTGGCGAATTTCCGGGATTTTACATGGTAACCTGTTTACTCTTTAGTTTTAATACCGGTTGAAGTTATAAATTCTTTCAACGCCTTCACCTTTTCTTCCGGATGGATTATTTTGGCGAAATAGTTTCGGAATTTGACCTTAAACAAAAGTTTTTGCATTATTGAAAAAATTGGCATGGATGAAAGGAGCATAAAGGTAAAAAAAATCTTCCCATGAAACCCCGTTCCAGTGGGGTAATTCATGGGAAGTTTTCCGGAACCGGAAAAGAGTTACTCTTTTTCCAGTGAGGTGAATTTTTTCACCGTCATGAAGTAGGGATATTCGGCGTTTTCCGGGTCTTTGGCGATCACGCCGCTGACTTTGGCTTTGCCTGTTTCTTCAGCTTTTCCGGCAGGCAATTCGACGCGGATTTTGCCGCCTTTTGCACCGAGGAGATAATTTTTGCCGTTCTCTTTGACCACGGTACCGGTCAATTCGCCGTCGAATTTTTCCGCATGGGGGACATAAGCGGCACCGGCTTTCAACTTCTCAAAAGTGATTTTGTGGTCCGGCATTTTGGGAGCGAGGACGAGCAGAGTCCCGGTTGCCAGAATACCGGAGAGAATGGTGCAGAGCAGACCGATTTTGAACCACTGGAAAAAGGTGATTTGAGTGCCGCCATGCTTTTCCAGCATTCCCAGAGCCACGATGTTGGCTGTTGAACCGATCATGGTGATGTTGCCGCCGAAACAGGCACCGAAAAGCAATGCCCACCAGAGCGGCAGGTCTTTGATGTTGACCGAAAGCTGTTCGATGACCGGGCTGAATGCCGCCACGAAAATAACGTTGTCAACAAATGCTGAACCAAAAGCTGACACGGTGAAAATAAAGGGAACCAGTTGTTCAGTGGTGTTGCCGGCGATTTTTGAAAATCCATTTGCCAGCACCTGGTCAACGTGGGTGTGTTCCAGAGTTCCCGCCACGGCAAAGAGCAGCATGAAGAAAATAAGTGTCCACCAGTCAACCTCTTTTTCAATATAGTATCTTGCCCGGTCGGGTTTGAGGATCATGACCACACCGGCACAGATCAGCGGCATGACCAGCAGAACGCTGTTCTTTTCCAGTCCGAGCAATTCTTCGGTCTGGTGGTGGGAAGCGATGGCGACCACGGTCAGGATGATGAGGATAAGTCCACGCATGTAAGGCACCTGGACCACCGGAGCGATGGAGAGGCCGCGGGCGAGACGTTCTTTGAGACTGGTATCAAATTTTGCCAGATCTTTGCGGAAGTAAAAGAGCAGCAGACCGATGGTTGCAAAGAGTGAGACCAGCATCAGCGGGAATGACCAGACCATGAAGTCTCCGAAGGTCATCTGACCTTTGGTGCCGATGAAAATACCTACCGGGTTGCCCATCATGGTTCCGGCAGAACCGATATTGGTCGCCAGCACCGCAATAAGGATGTAGGGTGTGGCATTGAGTTTCAACCGGTCGCAGACCTGAAAGATCAGCGTGGAAATGAAGATGATGGAGGTCACTTCGTCCACTGCACAGGCGAGCAAAGCACTGGCAGTAGCGGTAACGACGATGAATTTCCTGCCATTCAGATTGGGCATGGAAACGATCAACTGGACGATCCAGGTAAAAAATCCCAAATCACGCAACGCTCCTACGATGACCATCATACCGACAAGGAACATGATCACTTCCAGCGAGGAGGAGCTGACAAAGGTGGGAATATCCATGGACTTGTTGAAGATCAGCACCGCCAGTCCGAGGAAGGCGATCGCCAGACGGAAGCCCCAGAAAAAGAGCGTTCCGAAAATGATCGAGATGAATACGGCACAGGCAGTTGCCTGATGGGCAGTCATTCCGATACGCTGTCCGCCGAATCCGACGATACCGGCAGCGGCAAGCAGGATAAGAAAACGGGAAATCATTGTTGACACCGACATTTTTGCGGCACTTGCATTCTCACTCATAATACATCAATCCCAGAAAAGTTTTGCTGAAAAGTTCTTTAAGGAAACCACACCTGCCGGACGTCCGTCATTGTCGAGGATGACCAGCCGGGAGAGGTTGTTGATCAGGAAGGTCTTGGCAAGTTTGACTGCCGGATCGTCCACATTGGCACTGATAAATTCTTCCCGCATGACGTCAGCGACTTTGGTCTCATCGGCGGTTTTCAGCATGTCGGAAAACGGCTGGAGCTGATAGATGGGGGAGAGGTCTTCGAGCCAGAGCAGGTGTTCCGGGAGGCTGTACTTGAGCAGATCGGCAAGGGAGAGGATTCCCCGGAGATCGCCGGTATTGTCCACGACCGGAAGTTCGCTGGTCTGGGTGGTGGCAAAAATTTTCACCGCATCCAGAATGGAGTCGGTTTCCTGAAGCATTTTTGGGAATTTCTCCATCAGGTCGGCTGCTTTGAGGTAGTCGGGGATGGTTCCCAGACCGCAGGAGAAGTGATTGAGGACATCCTGGGCAGAAGCGAAATTGGCGATCTTTTCCGTGACGGCAGGATCTTCAAATTCTGCAGCGAGTGCGGAAAGCAGCTGGATGTGCAGATTGGGGTCATCCACCGGAGTCAGCAGCAGAACCATCACTTTGGCTTTGGTGCTTCCGCCGAAGTCGCATCCCTGTGGAATACACGCAACTGCGGTGAGAGCTTCCGGCAGTCCGGGGATACGGGCATGGGGAATTGCCAGCCCCGGGGCAACCATGGTCGGAAAAATAGCTTCCCGGCTTTCTATCTCCTTGCGGGTGCGGTCAATGTCCAATTCCGGGCAGTGACGTTTCAGTAATTCGATAAGTTTTCCCAATACAATTTTGCCGTTTTCTTCCTGGATGCCGCACAAAATGTTGTTGGCCTGAAGGAAGTTGCAAAAACAACGTCGTTGATTTTTCATCAATCCCTCCTTTTTGTTGCAAGATGGCTGAAAAATATTCTGCTTAATATAACCGCTAAAGTGGATTTTAGCAAGTTTTTTTTTGTTATTTTTTATGTGTTTTTTGACAGTGCATTTGATTTTCAGCGTCAGAGGTATTATTTTGAGAAAGTGTCATAAACTTGTCAATTTTGTATAAATGAGGAGCATTATCGTGGATAACAAACAGCTTGAAATGTACGCCGATCTGATCGTGAATACCGGAATAAATCCTGATAAAGGACAGGATGTGGTAATAACAGCCGGATTCGATCAGCTTGATTTTGTCCGTATGGTTACGGAAAAGTGCTACTTGCGCGGCGTGGGCAAAGTCTGGTTCAACTGGGTGGATATGCCGCTGGAAAAACTCCATTTTCTCCACCAGAGCGAAGAAAGATTGAGCAATTTTGAAAATTGGGAAGTGGAGAAGTTACGCTGGCAGTCGGAAAAACTGCCGGCGAGATTGTGGCTTGATTCTGACGATCCGGACGGCATGGACGGCATCGACCCGGAGAAAAGGGCGAGGGCGCAGATGGCGAAGTTCCCGGTCATCAAGCCATTCCGGGACGCTATGGAAAATCGCCACCAGTGGTGTATTGCCGGTGTCCCCGGCAAGGCGTGGGCGATGAAAGTTTTCCCCGGGATCCCGGCTGATGAAGCAGTGGAAAAATTGTGGGATGCCATTTTGACCGCCTCCCGGGCAAAAGGTGATGCGACCGCCAACTGGGAAGCTCACAATGCCGCCATTGCCCGGAGATCGGCGATTTTGAATGATTACAATTTTACCGCTCTGGAATACCATGCTGACAATGGAACCGATTTCCGGGTGGGGTTGATGCCGCAGGGAATTTTTGCCGGGGCTGCGGAGACGGATCTTTCCGGACGTAAATTCAATCCCAATATTCCCAGTGAAGAGATTTTCACTTCTCCGAAACGCGGGGAAGCCGAGGGACTGCTGGTCTCCACCAAGCCGCTTTCTTATCAGGGATCACTGATCGAAAACTTTTCCATCCGTTTTGAGAATGGCAAAGCGGTGGAGGCGAAAGCGGAGAAAAATCAGGCGGTTCTGGAAAAGATGCTTGCTATGGACGAGGGTGCGGCATATCTTGGTGAATGTGCCCTTATTGCCAAAGATTCTCCCATCAATCAGAGCGGGATACTTTTCTGGAATACTCTCTATGATGAGAACGCATCCTGTCACTTTGCTGTGGGCAGGGGATTTGACTGCTGTATAAAAGACTTTGCCAAATACAGCAAGGAGGAACTTATTGCCATGGGGTTGAATGACAGCATGATACATGTGGACTTCATGGTGGGCTGTGATTCACTGGATATTGACGGAATCACTGCTGACGGAAGTAAAGTTGTGGTGTTCCGCAAAGGAATGTGGTGCTTTTAAGAGCGAAATAAAAAATTTTCGCCCTCCACTGTCCGTTAACGTCCGTACCGCCGTTTGCCGAGAGCAGCGAGCCACTGACCGCAGACCGCTGACTATCCCCGGAGCTGTCCGTAAGTGTCCGTACATGTCCGTAAAAGTCCGTTTACGTCCGTGCCGCTGTTTTGCCGAGCGCAGCGAGCCACTGACCGCCGCAGGCAACAAAAAGCCGCTCAGACTGCCGTCAGCCCGAGCGGCGAGGACGCTCACTGCGTCCGCAGGGAGATTTTCTGGAGAATGGTTTAGAGATCCCAGCTTGCGATATCGTCGTGATCGCAGTCATCGCTGCCGCAGATGGCGTTATTGGAATTGCATCCTTTGTCATCTTTGCCATTGGGGCCATAGGAATAAACGGCGTAGTTACCGACGATAGTTTTTTGGGGGGTGGTATAAACTTCCAACTTATCATCTCTTTTGACATTGATGATTATTTTGTAGGGGTTGCCCCAGGGGTCACGGTAGAGCATATTGGTTTGAGAGGTATATTCTTTTGCCGGATCGAAACCTTTCTGTGGTTCGAGGAAGACTCTTTTTTTGCGGTTGACGGAGAGTTTTACGGGACTGGAATCTTTGGTGAAACTTTCGCTTTTGGGAGCGGAAATTTCGGCGATCATGGCGTTGTAAGCGGTCTCGTTATCTTTGGAGAGCGTGGCGATATCGCCGTTTACAGTAACGGCGACGCTGGCGATCTTATTATCTTTGGAAAGCACTTTGCCGTATTCGGCATCCATCTGTTTCAATGCGGTGACAATGGCACTTACTTCGCTCTGTGCTTTTGAGACCATCCCTCTGGAACGGGCGATACTGACGACTGGGAAAGCGATTCCGGCGAGGATAATGATGATTGCGATGACGGTGAGTATTTCAACGAGGGTGAAGTTGTTTATTTTTCTTTTCATATTCTGAAATCCTTGAGTTTATTGTTTGTTTCAATTTGACTCCGGGAATACGATACCGCCTGAAAAAGCATTTTTCAACTGTGAAAAGATAAAATTTTGTAAAAAAAACGGAAAAAACCTTGATAAACGGCGGAATATCGGTTATTTTACATCCGGTACCTGAAATAAAATCATTGGAGAATAAATACTATGAAAAGGAAAAATTTCACTCTTACAGAGATGCTGGTGGTCGTGGTGGTGATATTGATTCTTGCGGCGATCAGTTCGGTTGCGGTGATTGCGGCACGCCGCAAGGCGGAATTGGCGAATTGTGCCGCCAATCAGGGGCAGATGGGTAAAATAATTACTGCGGCGATTCAGAATAATGACGGCAAACTGGTTTCTGGAAATGGAAGTGCTGACAAAGATCTCTGGATAACGGCTCTTTACAAAAAACGTCTGGTTCAGTCTCTTGAAGAATCCCGCTGTCCCGGACTGATGTACACCGGAAACGACGACATCAGCGATGACGATGCCCGTGAACAGGCTTACGGTGTGGTCGTTGCGGCTTCCGGAGTTTTCAATTTCAAAAGCAACAAACTTTTGCGTGATGGCAAAAACAGTATTTCACCGGCTAATATGCTGCTTGGCGGCTGCTGTGCCAAAGAATTTAAAAGCCCGGCGGCAGTGGCAACTTTGGACAACAGCAACGGCAAATTGATCGCCATCCACAGCGGAGATGTGGTGAACAGTTTCTTTCTTGACGGCAGTGTGACATCTCTGGAAGCGGATGCTTTTAAGGGCAAAAGTTTTTATGTTCCCAAATCGGACGGCAGTTCGGCGGAGAAGTTTTCCGGCGGTATTCTGCAGGATAAATGAGTGAAATTTACAACCCCCGGATGGTTTTTTCCCATCCGGAATTTTTTTGCTTGAAAAAATAATAAAAAAGGTGTATATTAATAGACACGCAATTTTAACCTCCTTATTTTATTAAGGAATAAATAGAAAGAAGGAAAGACAATGGGCAAAAAGATGCAAACCATTGACGGCAATCATGCCGCGTCGTATGTCGCCTACGCATTCAGCGAAGTGGCGGCTATCTATCCTATCACCCCGTCCTCAAATATGGCGGAATACGCTGATGCGTGGGCTGCCAAAGGACTGAAAAACATGTTCGGTGAACCGCTTCAGGTAGTTGAAATGCAGTCCGAAGCAGGTGCTGCCGGTGCCGTTCACGGTTCACTTTCCGGCGGTGCTCTGACCACCACCTACACCGCCAGTCAGGGGCTTTTGCTGATGATCCCCAACATGTACAAGATCGCCGGCGAAATGCTTCCGACCGTTTTCCACGTTTCCGCCCGTGCCCTTGCCGCACAGTCTCTGTCGATCTTCGGAGATCACTCTGACGTGATGGCCTGCCGTGCCACCGGTTTTGCCATGACCAGTGCCGCCAGCATCCAGGAAACCCATGATATGGCTCTGGTTGCTCATCTGTCCACTCTGGAGAGCGAAATTCCTTTCGTTGCCTTCTTCGACGGCTTCCGTACCTCTCACGAATATCAGAAAGTCGAGCTGCTCGACTATGAAGATATGAAAGCTCTGGTCGATATGAAATACGTTGAGAAATTCCGTGCCCGTGCTCTGCGTCCGGAAGCTCCGTATGCCAAAATGGCCGCCCAGAACCCAGACGTTTACTTCCAGGGCCGCGAAACCACCAACAATCAGTATGCCGCTCTGCCCGGTATCGTCCAGAAATACATGGACAAAGTTGCTGCCGTTACCGGCCGTCCTCTGCACCTCTTTGATTATGTCGGTGCCCCGGATGCTGACAAAGTTATCGTTGCCATGGGTTCCGGCTGTGAGACCATCGAAGAAGCGATCAACTATCTCACCGCCGAAAAAGGCATGAAGATCGGTTTGATCAAAGTCCGTCTCTATCGTCCGTTCTCTGTGGAAGCTCTTGCTGCCGCACTTCCGGCTTCTGTCAAAAAGATTGCCGTTCTCGACCGTACCAAAGAACCCGGCTGCCTCGGCGAGCCGCTCTATCTGGATGTCAAAGCCGCTCTGGCAAACCGCAGCGATCTGACCATCGTCGGCGGCCGTTACGGTCTGGCGAGCAAAGAATTCACTCCGTCCATGGTCTATGCCATCTACAAACACCTTGACGGCAAATGCACCCACAACTTCACCGTCGGTATCAACGACGATGTTTCCAACCTCTCTCTGCCGATCGACGAAACCATCGTCACCGAACCTGCCGGCACCACCAGCTGCTGCTTCTGGGGTCTGGGTTCCGACGGTACGGTCGGATCCAACAAGAACTCTGTAGCGATCATCGGTGACAACACCGACAAATTCGTCCAAGCTTACTTCAGCTACGACTCCAAGAAATCCGGCGGTATCACCATCAGCCACCTGCGTTTCGGTGACAAACCGATCACCAGTGAATATCTGATCACCGCTCCGGACTTCGTTGCCTGTCACAATCAGGCTTATATCGGCATGTATGACATGATTTCCGGCATCAAAGAAAACGGAACCTTCCTTTTCAACACCTCCGCTCCGGCAGATCAGGCTTTTGCCACTCTGACCCGCGACATGCAGGAAACCATCATCGCCAAGAATGTCAAATTCTACGTCGTCGATGCTCTGAAAGTTGCTCTCGAAGTCGGCAGCCCGAAATACATCTCCACGATCATGCAGACCTGCTTCTTCAAGCTTGCCGGCATCATTCCTGAAGAAAAAGCCATCGGTTACATCAAAGCCGGTATCGAGAAGAAATTCGCCAAAAAAGGTCAGGAAGTCGTTGACCAGAACAAACTTTGCGTTGACAAAGCTCTTGACGGTCTGACCCAGGTCGCAGTTCCTGCTTCTCTGGACGGCGTTGCCTGCTATGCTCCGGCAGAGAAATTCACTGCCGAAATGGGCGAATTTGCCACCAAACTGATGAAGCCGGTTCTGGCTCAGAAAGGCGACAGTGTTCCGGTTTCAGTCATGAGCTACGACGGCTCCATGCCCACCGGTACCGCCCGCTTTGAAAAACGCGGTGTTGCTCCCAAAGTTCCGCAGTGGGATGCCGCCAAATGTATCCAGTGCAACCAGTGCGTCATGGCTTGCCCCCACGCTGCCATCCGTGCCAAACTGATCAATCCGGCGAACCTTGCCGCTGCTCCGGAAACTTTTGCCACCGTCGATGCCAAACCGCCGGTCAAAAAAGAACTCGGACTCAAATTCCGTCTGCAGGTTTTCGTTGATGACTGTCTCGGTTGCGGCGTCTGCGTTGAGACCTGCCCGGTCAAGGATAAAGCTCTGGTCATGGCAAGTGCCGCCGGTGAGCGTGCTGCCGGTCAGCAGAAAAATGCGGAAGTATTCATGGCTCTGCCCGATAATGAAATGGGCGGTCTGACCGAAGCCAACGTCAAAGGTCTTGGCTTCAAACTGCCGTATTTTGAATTCAACGGTGCCTGTGCCGGTTGCGGTGAGGCTCCCTACGTCAAGATGATCAGTCAGCTTTTCGGCCGCCGCATGATCGTTGCCAACGCCACCGGCTGCAGCTCCATCTACTCCGGCAGCTTCCCGAGCTTGCCCTACTGCAAAGACAAAGACGGTCGTGGTCCGGCATGGGCAAACAGCCTCTTCGAGGACAATGCTGAATACGGTTTCGGTATGCGTGTTGCTGTCGATGCCAACCGCAAACAGCTCTTTGACCTGATCAAACGCATCCAGGAACTCGGTGTCTGCTGCGACAATATGAAAGCCGCTCTGGATTATGCTGTTGCCAACTGGACCAGCACCAGCGAAGAAGCTATTGCCAACCAGAACAAACTGGGTGAGATCCTCCCGATCGCCGTGGAGAAGTCCGAAGGCGAGAAGAAAGAGATCTACGCCAAGATGCTGGAACTCAAAGATTACTTCGTTGACAAATCCGTGTGGATCCTCGGCGGTGACGGCTGGGCATACGATATCGGTTACAGCGGTCTGGATCACGTCGTTGCACAGAACCGCAACGTCAACATCCTCGTGCTGGATACCGAAGTTTACTCCAACACCGGTGGTCAGGCTTCCAAATCCACCCCGATCGGTGCGGTTGCACTTTTCGCCGCCAGCGGTATGCGTATGACCAAAAAGAATCTCGGTCTGATGTGCATGAGCTATGGCAATGTTTACGTTGCCAGCATCTCCATGGGTGCCAACCGTCAGCAGGCTCTGACCGCCATCCGTGAAGCTGAAGCTCACAATGGACCGTCCATCATCATCGCTTATGCTCCCTGTATGCTCCATGGTATCAACATGGCCAAGAGCCAGGTCGAGCAGAAACGTGCGGTGGATTCCGGCTACTGGCCGCTGTACCGCTACAATCCGGGTCTGGACAAGCCGTTCATCTGGGAAACCAAAGATGCCACCGAGGCTTATCAGGACTTCGTCCGCAGTGAAAACCGCTACAAACAGCTGTTCAAAGCTGCTCCGGCTGAAGCTGAAGCACTCTTCGCCCAGGCTGAAAAAGATGCGGCTCACCGCATGGAATTTTTCAAGAAAATCGGTGAATTGCTCTGATTTTTCTGAAAGATGAGTAAATATAAACGCACCCGGGAAACTTTCCGGGTGCGTTTAATTGTCTTAACATATTAAAGGGTTTTGAATTATGTCAAAAGTGTTGTTGTTTCAGGGCGATTCAATTACAGATGCCGGCCGCAACAAAGAAATGCTTGCACCTGCCAATAAAGGTTTGGGTATAGGTTATGCTCATTTGACTGCAGCTGAATTGCTTGCTTCCGAGCCGGAAAAAGAGTGGCAGATCTACAACCGTGGAATCAGCGGCAACCGGGTGGTCGATCTTTATGCCCGGTGGAAAATTGATACCCTCAATCTCCGTCCGGATGTTTTGAGTATTCTTATCGGAGTTAATGACACCTGGCACGAAAAAGCCAATCAGAATGGTGTTGAAGTTCCCCGGTATGATAAAATTTACCGGATGTTGATGGACTGGACTGTTTCCGAATTGCCGGAAACGAAAATCATCCTGCTTGAGCCTTTCGTTCTGCTTACCGGAGCCGTTGAGGAAGACTGGATCGATGAGATCAATGCACGGCGTGAAGTGGTCAAAAAAATCGCAGAAGATTACAATACTCTTTTCCTGCCGCTTCAGAGCATGTTTGATGAAGCATGTAAAAAAGCCCCGATGGAGTATTGGCTGGGAGACGGAGTTCATCCGACTGCCGCCGGACACAGTCTGATTACCAAGGCGTGGATCAAAGCGACAGAATCCATTCGCTGAAAGATCAAGAATTTTAACAACCAAAATCCTCCGGCAATGATTTTCCGGGGGATTTTTTATTGATATTGGCGTACAAAACGGATCAGCATTCCGGAACTTGCCGGCAGATACTCTTTTGAGGGCATTTGCGGATCGTTGAGCAATTCAATGGTGTGTCCGGCAGTTTGTTTGTGCAGAAGCAGTTCTGTTGCCGGCTGCGGCATTGCAAGCCGGCAAAAAGAAGTTGCAAATACTGTGATCATCATAATGACGAATGTCCGCCGGATAGAGATGTGTGATGATTCAAGGAAAATTATTGCAAAAATACCGAAAAACGCAGTTCCGAATACCTGAAAATATGATCCCGACGGCAATTCTTGTATCGCCGGATGCCGTGCGATCATCAATCCGGTACAAATCACTGAAGATACGAATATTCCAAGCCAGACAGGCGTGATCAATCGTAAATCTCTGCTGTCACGCCGGAGAATGGCTCCGGCGTAAAACAAAAATAAGCTGCAGATAATGCCGGCGGCAATTGTACCTGAATAATTCGCCGGGATAAACAAAGAACCGTAATTTTTTAAAGTAAATATCAGACCGTCACAAAGTATATTTGAAACAGATGCTTGAAAGTTCTGATATTCAAAAGATGGACGGTAAGAGTGCAATGCTTCAATTATCGCCGGGGCAATAATGAAATTGTACAACAGGGAAAATAATACTGCACTCAAGGCAATAAATGAAAAAATAAGGAGAGGTTTTTTACTGCTGTCCATCTTTTCCCGGGATGCCAGCGGGCAATTGCAGGAAAACAGCCCCGGCAGTAGTGCTGCTGCCGCACTTGCCGCCGCTGCAATAAAAAAGCCGATCCGATCAAAACCCGGCAGAAGGAAAAGTAACAATAAATTTGGAAACTGAGAACGGATAGAGTGATATTTTTCGGGTTGTTTCAGCATTTCAGCCACGTTGAAAAACAACCATAAAAGCAAAAAGGAAACAGCCGGTTTGGAGGAACGGAAAAAACCATCAGCTCCCAGATAGAGGCTGACATACATTAATGGCAGTGCAGCAGTTATGGATTTATCGGCATCCGGATAGAGTTTTTTTAGTTTGCGGTGTATCAATACGGCTGATGCCGTCAGAAGGATCAGAGAGGAGAGAGAATAAAAGTGGGCGTGATGCTGGAGAATACAGAAGAATATGAAGCGGGCATCCAGGTAATCCAGCAGATAACTCAATTCCCTTGCCTGATAATTATCCCAATCTGTTTTTGACGGATCGAAAATCAAATTTATCGGATTATTGCCGGAATTGTAGTGAACAATAAAACAGTTTGCCTCCGGATGAGTGGTCGGCGGTGCGGCAAAAATAATTCTGCCGACGATCATCAGCAATGCAAGTATAAGGACAAAAGGTGTTCCGGTCAGCAGGGAAGTGATTCTGTTTGTCATAATTTATTGCTGTGGTAATGATGCCATTGAGCGGCATCTTCATGAAGTTCAAATTTTTTCAGATACTTTATCAGCATCAAGTGGGCTTCCTGATTTCCACTTGCGGTTTCTTCGCAGAGCAGATCCAGTGCAGGGTATGGACTGAAAGGATTGTACGGCGGCGTTGAAGCAGAAATGTGTTCCGGAAGATTCAGTTGAATCAAACCGGCAGTGAGCAGGGTGATTATCAGCAGTATGGCAGCTGTCAGAGATTTCCAATCAACTTTCATATTCTTTGATCGATTTTTGCCCGGAGTACATTTTTGTCTGCAAAAAAATGGAGCGAGTGACCGGGATCGAACCGGCGACAATCACGTTGGCAACGTGATGCTCTACCAACTGAGCTACACTCGCATCCTGAAATGACGTTATATAATATAGCATGTGGGTGAAAAATTGCAAATGATTTTGATGATTTTTCATAATAAAATTGACAAATACCCGGAAACGGGGTATCTTATATAGGCAGCAATAAATATGTATAATGAAAGGATTATCCGATGATCAAACATATTGCGATTATTATGGACGGCAACGGCCGCTGGGCGACGGAGCGTGGATTGAGCCGCAGTGAGGGACATCTTGCCGGGGCGAAACAGATCGGCAAAGTGGTGGATGCCGCTTCTGCAATGGGGATCGAATCACTGACCTTGTACGCATTCAGTACGGAAAACTGGAAACGTCCGGAGCCGGAAGTTACGGCTTTGATGAAAATTTTGAAAGAATTTGCCACTTCCGAATTGCCGGCAATGATGAAAAACAAGGTGCGTTTGCGGACTATCGGCAGGACGGATGATCTGCCGCTGGCTTCCCGTCTGGCATTGCTCAAGGCGATCGACATGACCAAAAATAATGACAAATTTACCATCAATATCGCATTGAGCTACGGCGGCAGAGCGGAGATCGTGGACGCGGTCAACAAGATCCTCAAAGAACGCAAGAGCAGTGAACCGGTTACCGAGGAGGAATTCCGTAATTATCTGTATCTGCCGGATATGCCGGATCCGGATCTTTTGATCCGTACCGGGGGGAATCTGCGGGTAAGCAACTTCCTTTTGTGGCAGATATCTTACAGTGAATTGTATGTTACACCGACCTACTGGCCGGATTTCGGAGAAGAAGAACTGCGTAAAGCCGTGGAATCATTTTCCGGCAGGGAACGCCGTTTCGGCGGGTTGAATAAAGCGTGATGCCGGATATGCTTGACGAGCTTCGGGCTCTTGAAGTTGAAAAACTCCCGGAATTTGCGGATAAGATCCGGAATAAGATCATTGATTCAGTGAGCCGTAATGGCGGCCATCTGGCATCAAGTTGCGGTTGTGTGGAGCTGATCGTGGCTTTGCACCGGATTTTTGATACGCCGCATGAGAAAATTTTCTTTGATGTCGGTCACCAGGCGTATGCTCACAAACTGTTGACCGGCAGGGAAGAAGGGTTTGTACGTCTGCGTCGTATCGACGGGGTCAGCGGTTTTACCCATCCGGCGGAATCTGTTTTTGATCCGGCGGTTTCCGGTCATGCCGGTACGGCATTGTCGGCGGCACTGGGGCATTGTGCGGCAAATCCGGATGCGGAGGAAAAGATCATCGCTGTTATCGGAGACGGAGCAATGGGGTGCGGAGTAACTCTTGAAGCACTCAATCATGCGGCAACTTTGCACGGCAGCAAGCGTCTGATCGTTATTTTGAATGATAACCGGATGTCGATTTCCGGGAATGTCGGAGCTTTATCAAGGGCGTTGAACCGGGTGATTGCCGGGCGTTCCTACAATTGTTTCCGTAATTTTTTCAAACATCTGCTTGCTCCGGTGCCGGGATTGAAAAGATTTTTTTCCCGGCTGGATGATCTCTGGAAAAGTATTCTTCTGCCGCCGTCGCTGATTTTTGAAACACTCGGTTTCCGTTACTTCGGAGCGGTAAACGGCAATGATTTGAAACAGCTTTTGCCGACGTTGAGCAGATTAAAGGAGATCGACGGACCGGTGCTGCTGCATGTTATTACAGAAAAGGGTCACGGCTGCGGATATGCGGCGGCAGATCCGACCCGTTATCACGGGATTTCCGGATGTGATCCGGATACCGGGGAGATGAAAAGTGCCGGGAATGGATTTTCGGAAGCGTTTGCCAAGGCGTTGAGTCTGGCGGCGGAAAAAGATCCGGATATTGTTGCGGTCTGTCCGGCGATGCTGGAGGGGACCGGCTTGTCATCCTTTGCCCGGCAATTCCCCGACCGCTGTTTTGATGTCGGCATTGCCGAGGAACATGCGTTGACCTTTGCCTGCGGTCTGGCATCGGCAGGGAAGAAGCCGGTGTGTGTTTTCTATGATACTTTTTTGCAGCGGGCATTGGATGGGGTTTATCATGATGCAGTTTTGGCTGGAGTACCGCTGGTTATTGCCGTTGACCGGGCAGGGGCGGTGGCAGACGGACCTACGCATCACGGGATCTATAATTGCTCATTTCTGCGGTCGATCCCCAATTTGACGGTATTGTCTCCGGCAAGTGAATGTGAGATGGTTCCGGCATTGGAATTGGCATTTTCTCTTGCCTCTCCGGTGGTTATCCGTTATCCCAAAGGAAACGGGGCAGGGGAGCTGGAGAATATTCCCTGGGAGTGCGGCAGGAGTGTGATCCGGCGGCAGGGGAATGCTGATTCTCCGGTGCTGTGGGCGATTGGCGGTGAAGTAAAAACTGCTTTGGAAGTTGCTGATTTGCTGGAGAATAAATATGGGATGAATTGCAGTGTGGCAGACGCCCGTTTTCTCAAACCGTTTGATGCGGTTCTGGCACGGAGTTTTGCCGACCGGCGGCAGTTTACGATCGAAGATCACTCATTGTGCGGAGGCTTGTATTCGGCATTGTCAGAAGCTCTTGCGATATTGCCGCACCGGGAGGTGTACGGCTTTGGGTGGAGTGCAGAAGAAGTGATCCCGCATGGCGAAGTATCTTTGCTCCGGGAGCGGAAAGGGTTGACGCCCACGGCGATTGCAGAAAAAATTGCCGGATTAATGAAAATTTTTGAGTGAAGCACTTGCATTTTCATTTTGATGAGCTATATTATATTTCAACGCTCCGCATGGTGCGATTGTTGCTGTCCGGCATCGTTGCTCGCGGAAGCGAAAAATAAAGTTAAGGAGAATTGGAAAATGGACAAAGCAGTCAAACAGGAAATCATCAAGAAATATGCCCGTAAAGAGGGTGACACCGGATCTCCGGAAGTTCAGATCGCTCTGTTGAGCAACCGTATTTCTGCGTTGACCGAGCATCTTCGGAGCAACAAAAAAGACAACAGCACCCGCCGTGGTCTTCTGGCGATGGTTGCGTTGCGTAAAAAACTTTTGAGCTACCTGGCTCGTGAGAATCGTGCCAGATACATCACGCTGACTGATGAGCTTGGCATCCGCCGTGCGAAATAATCAGTAGCGATAATATATAGTCCTTGGAAGTGCGGACTTTAAAAGGCACTCCAAAGCGGAGAGGTGGCTGAGTGGCCGAAAGCAACAGTTTGCTAAACTGTCGTAGGGGAAACCTTACCGCGGGTTCGAATCCCGCCCTCTCCGCCATTTTTTTGCCAAAAAAATGGCGAACGAAGCCGCAAGGGTTCACTCCTATGAGAGACTATTTGTCAAGTTTTATTTGCGAAAAAATCGTAAAAAAGTTGATAATCAGCGAAAGATGATTCTAAAAAGCTGCTTTTGTCTTGCTCCTATTCGCGTTCTGTAATGCTT
>SUWD01000039.1 GCA_015061685.1 Lentisphaerota bacterium
AATCAAGGCGGATGAGCAGGAGTGTACTGACGTACATGACTGCGAAAACGTCCGCTGATTTGCCAAGAGATTGCCCGCAATGCACCACCGCAGGAAAGATTTTTCACAAAAAATGAGACAATAACAAGTAAAAAAATAGATTTGATTGCGGAATGCAAGTTTCAGGATAAAACAGATAGGCTCCTTCAAAAAGCGTCCGATCAAGGCACGCCCAACGAGGCGTGCCGCGACATAGCGTTTTTCTTTATCCAACTTGTTTGAGGTACTTGCTGCAAATCCTCAGTGATCTTAAAAGTCCTCTGCTTCGATCTGCAAAAGGGGCATTTTCGACAGTTACCACTTGGGTAGCTGTCTCAAATTACCTTTCACAGCTCATCGCAGATGATCTTTTAATCTTCACTGAATGATTTTTGCAACTACCTCTCTTTTTCCGTAAAAAGAAAGGTGGTCAGCCCCAAAGGAGACGGAGAGAAGCGATGACAACTAATACCTGGATAATGGCTTCAAAGATTTTCTGCGGCAATTTACGCAGTAAAACAATGCCGAGAAAGCCGCCGAAAATGATCATCGGCAGCATGCAAAGGTCAAGTTTGACCGATTCCCAAGTTACCCTGCCCTCAAAAGCAAATACCGGCAGTTTGATCCAGTTCAAAATCAGGAAAAACCACGCACAGCAGCCGAGATATTTTTCTTTGGGCAGTTTCATTGCCAGGAAATAGATCGAGGAGATGGGACCGGCCGCATTTGCCAACTGCGTTGTCGAACCGAGAAGAATTCCGTAAAAACCTGACCATGCGATACCGCCGGGAATTTTTTCCGGAGCAAGGCGTTTGCGGATAAAGCTTAATACCATCAATGCCAGAACAATACCGCCGATAGTCCTTTTCATCACCACTCCATCAGTCGGAATAAAACGCAGGATCAAACTGCCCACCGCTATACCAGCCAATGCCCACGGCAGCAAACGGAGCAATATCCGCCAATCTGCCTGCTTGCGGTAATATGCCACGGCAACAATATCTGCCATTGCCAGCATACCAAGCTGAATTCCGGTGGACATTTTGGTCTCAAAAACCAATGTCAACATCACTACCGGCAATACTCCAAGTCCCGGAATCGCCGTTTTATTGATCCCGATCAGCATAGCTGCAATGATCAATACTGTCAGCTGTGTCGTCGATAATGAACTGATTATTTCCCACATAATCATTTTCTCCATAAAAAAACGGGCTGTTGCAAAACCTCATTTTGCAGGGGACTTACGCCGTCCCCTGCTCCCCTGCGTCCACTTTCTTTTTACGGAAAAAGAAAGTGGAGCAAAGAAAAACGGGAAGTCGCGGCTCTCCGCTGTCGAGCCTTGATCGTTTTTTTGCGGTCTGCTGTCTGTGGCGGTGGTTTGACTCATGCATTCACAATCAGACTCTCTGCCGCCTTTTATGGCGACAGGAGAGATCTTGGATTGTGAATGCGAAGTGCCATCCGGGGGAAGTTTCCCCCGGACTCCCCCTCGCACCGGGATAAATCCTCGGTGCAGCTTTCACGCAATCTGCAATACTTCTCAACTCCTCCGTTGTCGTCGGCAAAGTGTATTTCTCAAAAAAAGCTTTTGAGCAAATAGAAAAAATGTACTGAATTACTCAAGCAGAAACTTTTTTCTCCCTGAAAAACAAGAAGGACCGTTGCTTACCTCTACGAGGTTTGCAACAGCCCCTTTTATCATATTGCTTTTACAGCTCTTTCCCGGCAAGCATCCGGTAAGCATCCAGATACTTGGCAGAGGTTTTTGCCACGACATCGTCGGGAAGCACCGGAGCGGGAGGATTTTTATCCCAATCCAGACTTTCCAGATAGTCACGGACAAACTGTTTGTCCAAACTTACCGGACTGGTTCCCTCAACGTACTGATCGGCAGGCCAGAAACGGCTGGAATCCGGAGTAAGAACTTCGTCAATGAGAATGATCTCACCGTCGATCTCACCGAATTCAAACTTGGTGTCTGCAACAATGATTCCACGCTCCGCAGCATAATCACGGGCAGTAGTATAGATGTGCAGAGCCAGATCACGGACTTTAGCGGCTTTTTCTTCGCCGATGATTTCGGCGACACCCTCAAAGCTGATGGCTTCATCGTGATCACCGACTGCAGCTTTGGTCGAAGGAGTGAAAAGCGGCTCATCCAGTTTGGAAGCCTGCTTGTAACCATCACGGAGTTTCAATCCGGAAACCATACCGGTTTTCTGATAATCTTTCCAGCCGCTGCCAACGAGATAACCGCGGACGATACACTCAACCGGCAGAACTTTCGCCTTTTTGACGATCAGAGAACGGCCCTGAAGATCTTTGACGTAGGGTTTCAACTCTTCACGGCTGGAAACATCCGCCGAAATCAAGTGATTGGGAACATCTTTAAGCAGATCAAACCAAAAGAGAGAGATCTGGGTAAGAACTTCACCTTTGCGGGGCACACCAGTAGGCATCACCACGTCAAAAGCACTCAAACGGTCAGTTGCCACAAAGAGCAACGCATCGCCGAGATCGTAAATATCCCGCACTTTACCGCGGTTGATCAGCTTGATACCGGGAAGCTCGGTTCCCAGCAAAGCACCATTGGCACCGTATTCCATGCTCTTACCTTGAATTATGCGATAGCAGTGATCTCAACACGGGTAAGGGTCTGACGGTGGCCCTGGGTACGACGATAGCCTTTGCGGCGTTTCATTTTGAAAACGACGATTTTTTTGGCACGGAATTCGTCGAGAACTTTGGCGGTAACTTTGGCACCGGCGACCATCGGGGTACCGATGTTGAGTTTGCCGTCTTCACCGGCAACGGCGAGAACCTGATCGAAGGTAACTTCTGCACCGGATTCGAGACCGAGTTTTTCGACTTCAACGATGTCGCCGACGGCGACTTTGTACTGTTTGCTGCCAGTCTGGATGATAGCGTACATTTTTTTGCTCCTGTTATTATCTTGTATGGTTAAATTTACACAAACATTCTACAATTCAGATAATATAACCCCATTTTGCCGATTTTACAAGTCCTTTTATCGTAAAAAGAGATCTTGTATCACATTTTTCCATCCTCTGCCGAAACGGGAATAGTTTCCACACCGCCATTGAGCATAGATCAAAGGCAGACGGCGGAAGAACGGGAGATTCATTTCAGCACGCTTTTCAGAAAATTCTATCCTTTCAGCAAGAAGCTTTTTCCTCTCCGGAGTGAGGTCAGGCAAAGTCTCCAATACAGCACGGAAAAGCCGGACATTCCAGGTAAATGTATCATCCTGCACCGATTTCACCGCTTCATGCAGTTGTGACAGAAGAGAAACCCCCTTCCCTGCCCCGGAAGCACTTGCATCATGACGGCGGAATATCCCCAGCGGCCGGGGAACGATATGCCAGCAATCCAGAGCCGCTGCCGCCACCCCCAGAAAATTATCATGACAGGCGGAAATTTCCGGTATCGGCAGCAATTTCTCCAGAAGTTTTCCGGTCAGAGCCATATCATGCCCCGCCGCCGGAACCCGGCGGCAGCAGTGAAGAAACTGTCCCTCCCAGACTCCCGGCGGCAGATTTTTCAAAAATCCGTAACCCCGGCTCTCCAGATGAGTGATATTCAACGGTCTGCAGTCAGCATCGGTAATATCACTGTCGCAGAATACTGCTGCCAACTCTTCATCGCCGACGGCTTTGCTCATCACTGCCACCTTTTCCGGATACCACAAATCATCCTGATCGCACAAAAATACCAGATCGCCATCGGCAAGAGCCAGAGCTTTATTGAAATTCCCTGCCACGCCGAGAGCAGGAGTATTGCGGTAATAACGGATATTGAGCAGCTCCCGGAAAGCAGAGACAGCTTTTTCCGTCAGATGATCCGGTGAATCATCGCAAATGACCACCTCATCCGGCACCCGGGTCTGGGCGGCTATACTGGCGAGCTGTTCGCCGATGAATTTTTCTCCGCGATATGCGGCTATGGCAACTGATATTTTCATAATAAATCACTTCCGGCGGAAAAATCTGCCCAGACGGTAATGCAGCGACGTAACAAGTGCCTGTTTTACGAATTTGAGAGCTTCTTTAAGCGATGGAGTAAAACAGATCACCCGGTTTTCATATTTGCGGAAAGCACTTTGCAATTGGTCAAGATGGATGCACTGCCGGAAATCATACCCCTGTGCCTGAATAATGTAAGGAATAATTCTTTCCATCGCATGTGCCGCAGTCCCCCGCCACGGCAGTGGTTCTGCCGGAAAATCTTCCGGTTTCCAATCCGCCCGGAACAACTTTTCCAATGCCGCCGGACGATAATAAAACATTGTTCCAACGCCAAAGACCGGCATCCCGGACTCCTCCGGCGGATTCAGATGCAGACGCCGCAGGATCTCTTTACCTTTTGCCGCATCATCCGGATGTCCGGCGTAAGCCGTCGGACACTGCAAAGTCACTTCCGGAGGATAAGGAGTGAAAACGGTGCCGATATTTTCGTTAACGGCAAAATTCTCCAATACAGCAGCAACCAGAGCCGGAGAACCGAGCAGATTGTCATAAAGAAACTTCATCCAGCTGTCGGTGAAAATTTCCGGCATTTGCGGAGTCTTTTTCAAATGCAGTTTCAAAACCACATCATACTGCAAATGCTCCTCACAAGGCAATGCACAGAGCCATGGAGCAATATCCCTGCCCCGATTCTCTGCGATCAGCAAGCGGATATTCTGCAAATGCGGCAGTTTCTCCGGCAACAGTTGGAGATCTTTATCCGCCGAATCATCCGGAGCAGTCACCAGCAAATCAAAATCCACCGGGATATTTTTCAGATATTCAACAGCAAAAGAGAGCATTTCCGGATAGAAACAATGGAAAAAGACCGCCATTTTCAGTGGTTTTGACGGCATAACAACTTCATCTGTACGATCAGCAATCAAAAGTTTGCCCGGCAGATTTTTCTGCCATGACAGAGGAGCCGTCCGGCGCAGGAATGAATAAATAAATTTCTCCGGATAAGCACTTTTACTGCACCGGATGGCATTGATTATATCATCTCCCCGAAAAACCGGAGCATGGCTCACCTGTGCGAATGCTTTGACCTTTACCAGAGGCAAACGGTACTTTTCGATCAAATTTGCCGCACAATTATGGGAAAAGGCTTCGCAGATACCGACATTGCGAGCCTCTCTTAAATCATTCATTTCAATATAACTGCGGTATTTGAAGCCGGCTTTGAGCATGGTTTGCGAAAAGCCGGCTTCGCCCAGACGTACAGCATGGGCGAAGTCAACACACTTTTCGCCGACCTCACGGAAGAACTTGCGGAATTCGGCAGAGGTCAGCATCGGCTTGCGGATCTCCATAAAGTAGCTCTGCAGATGCTCCGGCATCGACGAGGTGCCGGTATATTGAGTCACCCCCCAAAAGTCAGCCTCTTTATCCGCCATGGCATCAAACATCTCCTGTAAAGGGAAAAGCGGTCCGAAACAAGTGCCGTTGACCAGCAGCAGAGAATCAAATTCCTGCTCCAGACGGAATTCGTATTCTCCGATCAAATCCCCCCATGCACCAAAATCAAAGCCCCGGTTCTCCCGGCGGACTACCCGGTCGGCAACCTTGAGCAAACGACTTTCATCAGCTTCGGTAACCGGAGAATTGGCGATCACCACCGCTTCCTGCCGGAAAGGAACCAATGCAGACAACAGATACAATATGTGGTCATCCACCATCCCATCCCGATCATAATGAACAAAAAGCAGCAACCTTTTCATAGTTTTCTCCAGAAACAAATCTCAAATCAAAACCTGCCGAAGCGGGGAAACAAAAGATCCCGGCAAATCGCCCCGATGGTCAAATATTTTATCACTGCCCGGTCGGCAAAAATCCTTTTCAGCAGCTCTTTCTGATACCATTTGCCGCTCTTGCGGACTGCCTGCATATAAGTGGCATACGCTGAAAACGATGCCTGACGCCGGGTATTGAACCCGAGTTTATTGTGCAATTCACTGAAACGCACCCACATTTTTTCCGGATCTTTGCTGATATTGTTTTCATGCTGACGATAGAAAAATACCAGATCCGGCAAAATTCTGAAAGTACGTTTATTCTCCGCTCCGTGACGGAAAAGATTATACAGCAGGACTGAATCATCGCAGATCATCCCCTCGGAAAATCCACCCGATGCAATATAATCACTTCTGCGGATAATACAAGTTTGAAAAACCAACCCCTCCCCGCCGTCACTGCCATATCCACTCATTGAGTTGAATATTGATTCAGTAGAAAGCTCATTCAATTTCAAAGCCGTTTCCGGAGGGCAGAACCACTCTCCGATCGTGCCATTTGAAAAATACCGGGTCATACCGCCAACGAACATAAGATCATCATCCTTTTCCAGCATTTCCACCCGGCTTTTCAAACTATCCGGCGGAACAAAATCATCACCGCCGATAAACAACAGATAATCCCCGGATGCCATCTCCGCCAGACGCCGGTAAGCTCCGGACGGTCCTTTATTGCTTTGAGTGAGGTACAGCACCGGACACGGTGCTTCAGCTGCAGCTGAAGCGATAACTGCCATGCTGTCATCACTTGAACCGTCATCCAGAACGATGATCTCCCGGTTTTCATAATCCTGCTCAAAAAATGACCTTATCGCCTGACCGATCAAATCACGCTGATTGTAACAGGGTATCAATATGGATAATTTACCGCTCATGACAGAACACCTTTTACTTACTCAAAACCATTGTCTCATTTTTTGTGAAACATCTAACTTCCGGCTTCCTCTATGCCGCCGCTTGACCACGTCCGGGTACGCCCCGGGGCGGAATTTTTTTATTTTTTCCGTTCCGATACATACTGCCTCCCGCTCAATCGTCATGCAAATAAATTGCATGACATCGCTCCCGGCAGGTGGTATCGCCTGTCGCATATCCACGCCATTTCCCGATCAAACTGCGACAACGGAGCAGTGCGATAACCTCGCAACCCGCCGAGCGGGCGCCGCTTGACCACGTACGGGTACGACCCGGGGCGGAATTTTTTTTATTTTTTATCCAATACCGTCAAAACTTCAAAATGGGCAGTCCGGGGAAACATATCCAGCATCTGCACGCTTCTCACCTGATACCCCGCAGCAACAAACTCTTTCAAATCCCTGCCCAAGGTGTCTGCCGCACAGGATATGTAAATCACCTTTTCCGCTCCGAGAGCCACCACCTTTTTCAAAGTGTCTTTTTCCATTCCGCTTCTCGGCGGATCAAGCAGCAATATAAAATTCTTTTTCCGGCGGAATTTCGCCGGAGTCCTCCCGGCATCTCCGGCAAAAAAACGGCAGCGGTCAGCAACATTATGCCTTTGAGCGTTGCTTATGGCAAAGTCAACCGCCCTTTTATTCAGCTCGATACCGGTACAGTGCAAAGATGGATCATCCTTGGCAAGTGCAATGGAAAATACCCCGACTCCGCAATACAATTCCAGTATTTCGCCACTTCCCGAAGCAAATTTTTTCACCTGACGCACCAATTCAGCTGCCACACTCAAATTGGTCTGGAAAAATCCACTGCCGGAAACTTCAAAAATTCCAACTCCGGGCAAATCCTCCTGCAATATCCCCGGAGCTTCCTTTGAGATCTGTCTTGCCCCATTGATATCTGTAAAACGCAATAACGCATTCTCCCCGGATACTGACGGAATAAGTTCATTCAACTCCTTTTTCGCCAGACGGCAACCGGCAACCGGCAGAATCGTTTCATTATCCAGTGCATAATAACCGTATGCTCCTGTTTCAGAACGGTGCAAAGTTAATTTATTCCGGTAAAAATCTGTCTCCGGGGCGGCAAAAGGCTCCTGAAAAGCATCCTCCGCAACCAGACCGCTGCGGTGCAGAAAATCACGCAGCTGACGGTCTTTCCAATATATTTCACTCTGATAAGTACAATGACGGTAAACACACCCCGGACAACTGCCGAAGTGAGGACATTCACAATCAATCCGGGAATCCGACGACGAAAGAATCTTATTCAAACGCCCTCTGACAAAACGTTTCTTCTCCTCAACAAGGGATACTTCAACCAGCTCCCCCGGCAATGTCAAAGGTACAAAACACACCCTGCCGTCCGGCAAACGGCCGATTCCCGCCCCGCCGTAAGCAAGTGCAGTGATTTGACAAGTTTCAATCTTCATCAGCAGACTTCACCGGCAGCACCCCGGCTCCAAGATCGACCACACCGCTTGCTTCCGGTGCCGCCGGAGCTTTACGGTTATTTTCTTCCAAAAGATCGGAAACCGTCAATGTCCCGGATTTGGGATCCGCATAATCCACGCCCTTTTTCGCCGGAACTCCGCCAATGCGGATAACATGACCGGTCTTGGGATCCCGGTAAAGTACCGGTTCTGTGTCGCTGGTTTTCCAATAACTGTTTTCCAGATTCATCCCGTCGGCATTGAATGCCAGATAGTGATAGACCCGGGGGCCTACCGGCATCAGCAAATGGATCCGGCTCAACATATCCACTTGAGCATCGTACCGCATGTGGGCCAAGACCATCCCCAGACGGGTTACTGCATAGATCTTTCCATTATCTTCCACTGTAAGATAATAATATTTGACCCTCTCCCCCTCAACTTTGCTGATGGAGTATTTCCGCTCGATCAATTCATCCATATTGTCCCCGGTGCGGCTGGGTAAACCCACCGTCTTTTCCCAGATGGCCGATCCGCTGGAAACTTTTATCAGTATATCCTTGCTCCGGTACTCCCTTGGAATCCGGTTGTGGGAAACATAAGCATGGATCCGGTAACTGCCGTCTTTGTCCAGCTTGTAATATTTGTGCAGAGGAACAACGATGTTTTTGACTTCCCCCGGAGCAATATACAACCCCTGGGCGGAAAATTCCTGATTTTCCCGCCTCGGAACCAGGTGATTCCGGTGATCCCGGATGTCAAAAAGTATAAAGCCCTGCAATTCAGGACGCTGACCGAAAAGCAGAGGACGTCCCGAATCATTGCGGACAGTTACACAAGCGTAAATATGTTCATAACGCATGTAACGGCTGCGGTTGAATGACAAGCCGACTGTCAACTGACCCAAAAGCGGCACTCCGCACAACAGCAGCAGCCACAATGCGGAAATCTTACTGAATTTGTTACTCATCACACCCTCCTGCACACATTACAAAAAATTATTTCCCCCCCGGCCCGGGAACACATCAACGCCCCTCCTCCAGACGCCGGGCAAGACGTTCCGGCAAACCGGCCGCCCGGACCTTGGCTTGCACCGAGGCAATATCATAAGGAACCCGAAAACGGCTGACCGTCTGGGCATCTGAATCAAATACCGCAAAAGATGCCCGGTTATCCCCGTTGCGGGGCTGCCCGATGCTGCCGATGTTGAAAAGATATTTATGACCTTTCTCCAGCTTGACTTCCAACTTGTCACTGATGGAAAAATCTTCATCAGCAAGCGGATTATCAGCATTATAATTCCAACTTTCGATCATATCCACCAGTCTGCCGCCCACAGAAAAGGGAGCTTTGTCAAATGCCACCGGCACATGGGAATGACCGCAGAAACATATTTGAGAGAGCTGATAGGAGAAGTTGCCGGCCGCATGGTGGGAGTCAAAAACATACCCCCACGATTCCGGAGAATCCAGCGTCGCATGCACCAGCGTCACCGGAGTGCCCGGCACATTACGGCGGAACGGCATGGAATCAAGATATTCCCGGTCCTCATCACTCAACTGTTTGCGTGTCCACTCTATGGCGATCGCAGCATTACTGTTGAATCCGGTTGCCTCTCCATCCTTGCGAATCGAATAATCATCGTGATTTCCACGGACCGCCGCAAGAAAATTCAATTCTTTCGCCAAAGAAATACAGCGTTTCACATCCGCATTATAGCCGACCAGATCACCAAGAAAAAGATAATGATCTATCTTGATTTCCCGGCACTTTGCCAAAACCGCTTCAAACGCTTCAGCATTGGCATGGATATCGCTTAAAACAGCATACTTCGCCATGAACAACCTTTCATTCAACACCAAAACAGCAGCAGAAAGCTGCCGCATTTTATTAACAATTCAAAAGAAACATCCCAACCGCTGTAAGCCGGATTCTGTACCGCCTCGCGGCGGCGGCAATCATCTGTCTGTGCGACCAGAACCCGGAGTTTATAACGCCGCGAGCAACGGCTCACTCCCTATTTGGTCTTGCTGCGGGAGGAGTTTACCATGCGGTGATGCTCTCACAGTCACCCGGTGGGCTCTTACCCCACCCTTTCACCCTTACCGCCTTGCGGCGGCGGTCTGCTCTCTGTTGCACTGGTCTTTCTGCGGAATATGGTCCGCAGCACCCCTCTTTTCAAAGGGGCTCCCCGCTCTATGCAGTCCGGACTTTCCTCAACGGGGATCGAAATCCCCGCCGCGATTGCCCGCGATCAAGATGTTTCCGTATATTAATATAACCATTGAGATGCAAATATTCAAGAATTTTTCCGCAAATCTTCAAGAGATAATCACTATTACTTGTTTTCCGGGGTTTTTGGTGGTATATTTCATGAAATATTATTTAGATAATGTCCCGAATTTTGTGAAACCTGTAACAGAAGCTTATAAACAAACATTTTTGTTAACGTATAAAACATATCACATAAGTTGTGATTTGTCAAAACGGCAAGCACGGGTTCGATCCAACCGGGGGATGCAGTGTGAGGCAAGGTCGCGGGCAAATCAAGGCGGATGAGCAGGAGTGTACTATCGTACATGACTGCGAAAACATCCGCAGATTTGCCAAGAGATTGCCCGCAATGCACCACCGCCTCGTCACGGCGTAGTGCAACGGAGACGGAAGGAAAGATTTTTCACAAAAAATGAGACAATAACATTATTTAAGGAGTTATTGAATGCTGACCAGAAAGAAAATATTCCTGACTGTTGCCGCAACGGCAATTTTCACACGCATAATATTTGCCATCTTTTTTCATTACTCCTATTTTGAAAATTACCATCTGGTACCGGGGCTGGATATGCAGACTCTGCTGCGTTTTTCCGAATGGGGCAATGGAGAAGATTCTGTACCGTTTTTCACTTTTCACCGGCTGATCATTTTTCTTATCTGGATAATTGCCGGTAAAACTCACTGTGTCTGGGCTGTTTTCACCATACAAACTCTTACCGGTATCACCGGATGTTTGTGCATGACCGATATCGTGCGGAAACTCTCACGCAGCCGCATTGCCGCACTCGTCTGCGGAATTGCCGGAGCATTGTATATGCCTTTTATGGTTTACGAATTTTCCATTCTTCAGGAAACTTTCATGGTCAATTTTGCCCTTTTTGCCTTTTGGACGATGCTCAATGCTCTGCACAAACGCTTTTCCATTATCAGCAGTATTCTTTTTGCGGCATCTGTATTTGCAGCTCTTGCCGGACGTCCGGCGGCAATATTCTGGTGCGGTGCGATAATTCTTTTTTCCATTTTTAAAATGTACAGAAGAAAAATGCTGAAAAAGTTGATTTTCCCGATGTCACTGCTGATTGCATTACTCGCCGGAGCAGCCATTTTCAACAAGGTTTATCACGGATGGTTTTCTCCGTTTTACAACGTACTGCCCTACACCATGCAATACAACGCTGAAGTTACCACGATTAATACCGGAACTCCGCAACAGCCTTCCATAATACAATCCTCAATCAATGCTGTTTCACGCATCCCCCGACTTTTCAAGTACGGCGAAATCCCCGAAAATCACAACATCTATTTCTGGTGCGAAAAGATCCCTGAATTAAATTTCCTCCCCGGCCCGGCTCTCATCGTGCCGCTCGGCGTCGCAGGAATCATGATCCTGCTATGTTCCGGAGAATTCAAACACCGTTACGGATTGCTCCTGCTCCCGGTCATTACCCTCGCCCTGCCGCTTTGTGCCAGAGAAGTTATCGGCAGATACCGGCTGATGCTCATCCCGTATTTCCTGATGAGTGCCGCCTGTGCCGCTGTGATCTTCGGCAAAATAAAAACTCCCCGCAAACGGGGATTAGCCCTGCTGGGTGCCGGGATCGGTGCTTTTTTCAGTATCCACAACGGTGATGTGCCACTCAAAGTGAGAGCTTCGGACTACTCCGCCTGGGCAATGGCGATCGAAAGCACCCCCGGCAGTGATCCGGAATTGATCATCGATGCCTATATCCAATACTGGGAATACGGCAAATCAGAAAGAGCTTTCCGCATGACCGTGGACAAAGCTCTGCATTACTCCCGTTTTTCCGACGCTTTCGCCGTTTGTCAGCAGGCAGAGAATTTCCCGGCAAAAATCAATCCCGACCTGATCGAATACTATTACGCATGGTGCTTCGCCATGATAAACCAGCCGGAAAATGTGGAAAAACATCTCCGGAATATCAAAAATGTACATTCCCTGCCCCCGGATGCCCGTAAAAATGCTTTTATGCTCCGGGATAAAACTGTTGAAATATTGAAAAAACTTGACAGGTGAAGTATATTATATAATTATTAGAATAAATATACACAAGGAGTTTTACAATATGAGCGAAAAATTTTACGTTACCACACCGATTTATTACGTCAATGACCGCCCCCATATCGGTCATGCCTATACCACCGTACTCGCAGACGTACTCGCCAGAACTCACCGTTCTCTCGCCGAGAGTACCTTCTTCCTGACCGGCACCGATGAACACGGTCAGAAAGTACAGCAGGCCGCCGAAAAAAGAGGCGTCGCCCCACTCGCCCACTGCGATGAAACCGTCGTCCGTTTTCAGGAATTGTGGACCAGACTGGGCATTACCAATGACTACTTCATCCGCACCACCCAGGAGAGCCACAAAAAGATCGTCGCTAAAATCATGCAGGATCTCTACGACCGGGATGAGATTTACAAGGCTGATTACACCGGATGGTACTGCGTCGGATGTGAGAGATTTTTCACCGAAAAAGATCTCGTTGACGGCAAATGCCCCGATTGCGGCAGAGATGTCAATGCCATCACCGAAAGCAACTACTTTTTCCGCATGAGCAAGTATCAGGATTGGCTCATCGAATACATCAAAACCCATCCGGAATTCATCCAGCCCGCTTTCCGTGCCAACGAAACATTGGGATTCCTGAAAAAACCCCTCGGCGACCTCTGCATCAGCCGCCCCAAATCACGTTTGTCATGGGGTATCGAATTGCCTTTCGATCCGGAATACGTCTGCTATGTCTGGTTCGACGCATTGATCAACTATATTTCCGGCGTTGGCTACGGTTCAGATGATGAGAAATTCAACTCCTGGTGGCCGGCAAGCTGTCACCTGATCGGCAAAGATATTCTCACCACCCATACCGTATATTGGCCCACCATGCTCAAAGCTATCGGTTTGCCCATGCCGCAGACCATTTTCGCCCACGGCTGGTGGCTCACCGGAAATTCTAAAATGAGCAAGTCTCTGGGCAACGTCGTCAACCCGATGGATATGATCGACCGGGCCGGTGTCGATGCTTTCCGCTACTTCCTGATGGCTGAAATGAGTCCGGGAAATGATGCCAATTTCAGCGAAGAAAGCTTCATTTCCCGCTACAACAGCGACCTTGCCAATGACCTTGGGAATCTGCTTTCCCGGGTCAGCAAATTGACCATCCGGGCCACCGGCGGCGAAATCCCCGCCCCCGGAGAAAACAATACCGATGATCAGGAACTTGCTCAGGCTGTTGATTCTGCGATCTCCTCCATGGCGGAGTGTCTGGAAAGCTACAAACTCGATCAGGGCATAAATGCCGCCATGAATGCCGTCCGGGCAGGAAACCGTTATCTGGAGAAATGTGCCCCCTGGACACTCGCCAAAAACGGAGATACCGCCAGACTGCATACAGTTCTGCATAATGCCGCTGATGCCCTCTGCCGGGTCGCCGTCCTGCTCGCTCCGGTCATGCCGGAAAAAATGGCAGAATTACTCGCCGTTCTCGGTGCCGATAAGGCAAATATTGCCGGTATCGCCGACTTGAAAGAGCTGAAATCCGTTGCCGGATTCACCATGAAAGAAGCCGTGCCGCTCTTCCCGAGAATCATCGTCGAGGAGGAAGCCGCTCCCGCCGCCAAACCGGAGAAAAAAGTCAAAGCTGAAAAAGCCGCTCCTGCAAAAACTGAAGAAGCTGTCAATGTGGTCGTCACTATTGATGAATTTTTCAAAACCCGGCTCAAAACAGCAAAAGTGCTTACTGCTGAAAAAGTTGAGGGAGCAGACAAACTTCTGAAACTCTCCATTGAAGTCGGCAGTGAAACCCGTCAGCTGGTCGCCGGTGTCGCTCAATATTATTCCCCGGAAGCAATCATCGGCAAAACCATCGTCATCGTCGCCAACCTCAAACCTGCCAAAATCCGCGGTATCGAGTCGCAGGGAATGCTCCTCGCTGCCAAAGATGGCAATAACCTCAAGCTGGTCACCATCGATGGCGATATGCCATCCGGAGTAAGTATCGGCTGATAAGCAACAAAATATCGATCCCCGGAACTTGAAACATTCCGGGGATTTTTTATTGTCCCGGAATAAGTTTTTCCGTCACAAAACCGTGACTTGAAAGAAAGTGCAGTATTTCATCTTTATCTTTTTCAGAAAGTTCCGGAGTCCGGGACAAAATCCAGAGATAATCGCCATTCCCGGATGAAACTACGCTGTAACGGTAATCCGGAGCAAGCTTTATTATGCGGTAAGGTGAATAAAAGGGACGGAAAAATGAGACCTCCAATTCCCCGATATCGTTTTTTCCGGCGAAACGGACATAACCGGAAGCGGCATGGGGTTTACCATCTTTCATACCTTTATTGATCACTCTTACAGAATTATTTTCAAGCAGAATATATTCCGCAGTAACTTTACTCATCCCGACTTCAAACCAATTTGGATAACGGAAAATTTCATACCATTTCCCCAAATACTTATCCAGCTCAAAACCGCTCACCGCAGGGATTTCCGGCGTATTGCGGCATCCGTTCCCCAACAGTAACGCCAGGAACATCATCAGATAACTACGTTTCATATTCTTGCCTCCTTCGCACAAATCAATATAAATCGATACCGCCAATTTCTCAAGGGACGTTGTTTGCCGCAACACAAAAATCTCTTGGAAACACAATCTGCGGTACGGACATAAACGGACTTTTACGGACATTTACGGACAGCTCCGGGGCAGCCGGCGGTCTGCGGCTCGCTCCGCTCGACAATCTGCGGTACGGAGGGATACGGAGGAGTACGGAGAGGTACGGAGCCAGCAAGACACCGGAGAGCTGTCTGCGGTGGTTTTGCCCTGATCCACCCGGCGGTCTGCGGGGACAGCCGCTGGAGCACTTGACTGTCTGTCAAAAAAAACAGGCATAAAAAAAACCACCAACATGTGCGAATATGTTGGTGGTAAGAAAAATTCCCGGCATCGTGCTACTCGATTTTGCAAAGCAGTATGAAGCGATATTGAGTTTTGCAAGGCGTAAGTGAGGGAGCGTACTATGCATGTGACCGAGCGAACAACGCAAGCAAGGCTCAAGATTGCTCATAATGCAAAGCAAAGCCCATAGTCAAATTTCTGTACCATCGCCGCTGGAGCCCTTAACTGTCGTGTCAAAAAACAAGCATAAAAAAACCACCAACATGTGCGAATATGTTGGTGGTAAGAAAAATTCCCGGCATCGTGCTACTCGATTTTGCAAAGCAGTATGAAGCGATATTGAGTTTTGCAAGGCGTAAGTGAGGGAGCGTACTATGCATGTGACCGAGCGAACAACGCAAGCAAGGCTCAAGATTGCTCATAATGCAAAGCAAAGCCCATAGTCAAATTTCTGTACCATCGCCGCTGGAGCCCTTAACTGTCGTGTCAAAAAACAAGCATAAAAAAACCACCAACATGTGCGAATATGTTGGTGGTAAGAAAAATTCCCGGCATCGTGCTACTCTCCCATAGTCAAATTTACAGTACCATCGCCGCTGGAGCCCTTAACTATCGTGTTCGGGAA
>SUWD01000040.1 GCA_015061685.1 Lentisphaerota bacterium
TGGATGCGGTTTACGAAGCTCCCAATCAGGAAGTGGCATTTGCCCAGATCAATGCGATCAAAGGTTTTTCCAAACGGGCAATGCAGTTGACTTTTGCCGAGGGATGGGAGAAATACTCTTCTCATCCGGATCGGGCAACCCCTCATACTGTAGCTGAACAGTTAGCGTACAAATCAACTTATGAGGAATTCGCAGCCTTTGCCACCGCTGAAAAGGTGGCGGCTTCAGATATTGATATTGCCTTTTGCGAGAAATATGCAGCTCATTTACGCGAACAAAATCTTGCTGTCGCTACTCACAACCGTAAATTGAAACGGCTCCGTAAAATATTTGACTGCCTCAACTGTAACTTCAGCTCAAATTGTAGAAATGTTTTATAAATTTGCCAATCGTTGCCGTTGGAACAATGATACCTTGCTGAGGATGACACCGCGGCAAATTGAACAAAAATTCCATCAGGCAATATTACGTTGTAGACCGGAAATAAGACCTTCGACTAATATTAGACAACCTGAAACCGGCAAATTATGTCGCGGATATCTGCACTGTCGAATTACTTTACCTTAGCCGAAAAAGTTGAAAACTTCCGTATTTCCGTATTTTTTTTGTAAACAATCAACCAGTATTGCCTCAAAACAATACCGGTTGAAAATTGTCAAAATTAAGCTGAAATACCGCCATAAATCAATAGGATAACAATACTCATACGGAATGTTTTGACTTCCTGTGAGCCGCAGCCTTGCGGAAAAAGTTAATCTGGATTTATTTTACAAATTTCAGTTCTTTGATACCAAAATCCAACATGCAAAATGCCGATGTGTTATCCGGCGGTAGCCGGTGCATCAAGGTTTGACGCCGATTAAAAGAAAAAGTACCGACTCCAAAACTTTCTCCTTCAAGCAAATGATGAGGCCCCAACATATTACGTAAACTGATTGTCAAATCAATCTCAATAATATTTTTACCCTCATGCAAGGCATCTTTGACCGGCACAGCAAAAGGTTCCCAGAATGATGCGCCGCAATCAATTCCATTGATCCGAACCTTGATTGAATTGCTCCCCGATACCAGGCAGGATAAGAAGCGAATATTTTTTGCTTCATCCCCGGTAAGATAAAAACAGTTTTGCAATGTGATTTTTCCCGCAAAAAAAGGTAATCCATTTGAAATAAGTTCTGAACAATTTACTTTTTTGCCGAAAAGACGTGAATCAATGGTAAATGAACCATTAAGTCGGGAGGCATTATTGGCAAGTTGAGTAACTGAACCATTGTGAGTTACCGCAAAATCACCACAGAGATATATACTTTCAATTTCTGTTTTAAATGTCAGTTTATTGTATTCAGACTCAAAAATCCGTGCTTTTCGGATTGTTTGCCAGGTTTCGTCATCCTGTTCAAAGCGGGTTTTCATATTGAGAGTGTTGATTCCTCTCCGGAAACAAGACGGCAGTTTGATCCTTTCAAACGCCTTATCAAAAAGATAACCGTTGTGTTTTATGTCAAACGAATGATCATTGAGGCTGAATTGAAAATTATGCGGTACTTCCACCACCAAATCAACCGGGGTATGCAGATCAAAATTTTCAGCAATGGTAAAATCATATTCCAATTCCAGATCGCAGCAGCGTTCCAAATCCAGCAATTCATTTTGGATATCAACGGTATCAGCAATTTTCCAGTTACCTTTGTCGATCCGGTAACGACATTTGTCCAATGTTAGAATATTTTCGGTAGCTTTTACAATTTTCCAAGATTCTTCTGGCAATTGAAAAACTGTTGTCGGGGCAGACGAAATACGTTCCAAAAGCGGCAATTTTTCCATCGGGACAGCAGCTCCGGCAAAGATCATCAGAGAGTCGGCTGCACCAAAATAGTAATCAAGAAAAGTATTGTTCTCCTCATTGAATATGTTTGCCGGACGGTAAAATTTGCCATTGATCGGATCAATAATTGCGACAGGTAAACCGGCCTGGGGGAATTTTATTCTGACATTGCATCCCGAACGGTAATTTGTATTTATTAAAAAGTAAAATCTGCCTTGAAAACCGGATATTTCTATATCACGCCAAGTACCTTTTATTGAATGGCAAGGGACACCGTTTTCACTGATCACAATACGGTCTGCAATTATTCCGGAAACATATTCCGCCGCCGTACTTTCAGTACTGAAAGTCAATATTTTTTCCAGAAACTCCCGTTCATCCGGGGACATTGGCACACCATCAACGGTGAAATCTCCATACCGGTCTGTTTCACTGATCCGTAAAATGATCCCTCCATTGTGTTGAAATTCTCGGAGTAAGTTGAATATTTTTTGTGAAATATTGGTTATCTGCGGAATAATAATCACCCGGTAGGAACACTTACCGATAACGAATCGATCTTTTTTGACCGTACCGCATTCATCGACAATTATTTCATCTGCGTAATGGTGACAAATTATCCGGGAATCCAATTCCGCAGTTATTTTCTCCAAACTTTTCTGAGAAGCAAAGTTTTTCAAATTATACTTGCCGCAAAAAACTTTCCACATGGAACTCATTGGGTGAATGACTACGGTTTCTACGTCTATTTTACCTTCGGCAAGAATTTTCCCGACATTGGCAAAATAATCGTTAAGCAATTTGTAATCTTCCCACCAAGGCTGATGATAAAAACAACTCGGCGGATAATCCCGTTTCCGTTTTCCCCGCAAAGAATAACTTTGCAAATGTTGACAAAGATAATTTATCCCATGAGCAAGGTGGGGATGATAAAGCCAACGCATTCCGGAAAAATTACACGCCCAGCCGCTGCCGGCAAAATTTTCGCACAGTAATTGCTTTAAGCCATATTGCTGCCCCACAGAAAACAGTTGTACCGACACCAGATCAAAGGGGGCATAGCGGCTGAGATGATCTATCCCCGGCAAGGTATAATAACGGTATTGCGGCATAATGGAGCCATTGGAACTGCATTGATCACAAAGATACTCCTCCTGTACGTGATGTCCGGTCAACTCCCAATTATGGGCAATGCACCAATCCCTGATTTGTTTCATAAACGCTTTGGAAAAAAGTTCTGAACAAAGTTTCCAAAAGCGTATCCGGGTTTGGTTGCTTTCTGGCAAATCAATCAATAATTGCGGCAAACAGGGACGTAACTGACAACCATATGTTTCAAAATAAGCTTGATCGAGAATAAATGACCAAAGAACGCCATTGCGGGAAAGTTGAGGTTCATCTGTAAAAATCCCTCTCAAATATTTCAAAATATGTCCGGGAATATTGTCATAATAATGCTTATGAGTAACCCGGATAAATTCCGCGACGACAGCAGAATCCAAATTATCGACATAAAATGGATTGACTTCGTAATAGCAGCGCATTACAGTACCGGAAACATCGGCAGGTAATTCAACGCCATAAAATTTGTCACCGTTTTTCGAATAAAATCCGAGAGTTTTTTCTTTGCCTGATACATCTGCTGCATCAATGATTTCATAACGCAAATATTTTGCCTGATATTTTTCTCCGAGATTATTGACCAGACCTCCTCCAAAACCACTTGGCCAGCCATTTTCATCATAAAGCCAGGCATCCATTCCAAGTTTACCGGCTTCATCAAGAGATGCTTCGACACATTTAATCCATTGAGAAGACAGATAAGCGGTTTGCAATCCGCCCCTGGCATGCATAAAAAAACCTCCCAATCCGGCTTCATGCATCAAACGTATCTGCCGCCGCAATTCATCCGGATCAAGATCCGCATTCCAACTCCAAAATGGTGATGGCCGGAATTTTGCCGGAGGGGAAGGCAGTCTGATATCCATAATAAAATACTCTTATCTCATTTGAAAATATTTTTATTCCCCCAAGGGGCTTTTACCTGAATGATCATTTACTTTGTGAAAAAAGCCATTGCCATGATTCGTCTTTTCCAAAGGCATACGACCAGGAGTTGTGATCACATCCGGGGACTTCTGTATAAGTGATCCGCTTGCCGTTTTCCCGGCAAATTGCGGCAACCATGTCCCGTGTACGGCTTGTCGGAACGACCGAATCGATTTCTCCATGAAAAGTTAATATCGGAATATCTGTCAATTTGCCTGCCTGGGCAATATCTCCTCCGCCGCAAACCGGGAAGGCTGCGGCGAAACGGAACGGATCACGGCTTATGGCATCCCATACGCCAAAACCTCCCATGGATATTCCGACAATATAGATCCGGGAGGGATCAGCTTTACTTTTAGAAACTTCAGAAGTCAGCATTTCCATCGCCAGTTTCATATATTCTGATTCTTCCGGGATGGAATGCTTTAACGCATTCCAAGGCGTATTCACCCATTGTTGACCTTCCGGACATTGCGGAAATAAAAGCAGCACTTTTTTCCGGTTCCTTTTGCACCATGAAATGATTTCAGCTGCTCCATGAAAAAGCTGTTTACAGTTATCATCTCCTCTTTCTCCGGCTCCATGTAAAAAAAGCAATACGGGAATTGTACCGGAAAGTTCCGGATTTATCAAACGGCGGCAATAATTTATTTTTCCGCCATCAATTCCGGCATAAGAAGATTGTTCCATTTGGAATTTTTTTACAAGGTCAATCGGCAAATCGCTCATTTTTTATCCTTCGCAGTTTCAGATTATTGGTCGATCAACTGGGAATATTTATTTCCCCAAGTGATTTTATCCCACGCATCCAAAGCAGAATCATCCACCGGAAATTGCATCGGGTTTACCGTATTGAAAGGGATCTCCCCATAAAGCAAACGAACCAAAGCCTTTTGAGATTCCGGACAATTTGAACACATATGGATCATTGCTCCCGGAGCAATCGGACTCTCTGCCGCAAGGTGGGGAGATAACATGCTTACACCAATCGGATTGTGTTTTTCGCAGTAGCTCATAAGCCACAAACCTTCGAGTGCAACTCCATGAATACGGGTGCCGTAAACAGGTTTTTGAGTAAAAAGTACAATTACTGCATCGCTGCGTCCCCCGTCTTTTTCATAATTGTGCAATGCCAAACAACTGTTGCAAATCCGGATATCCACTTTGGCACCGTGTCCTTCCAAGCCTTCGATGATCCATTTCCAGCGGGGGTCCGCCGGATCATTATTCATTTTATCCGAATAATCGGCGATAAAGAGCAGGATATTTTTTACTTTATTTTTGTCCAGCGGTAAAATGTTTCCCCGGTTGCGGGTCAAAACAGTACCTTTTTCTGCGATTTTTCCAGCAACTTCAGAACAGTCAATTTCTTCACATTCCGAAGCCGGGATATAAGCCGCTGTTGCAGCTTTCATTTCCAAAACCCGTTGAGCTGCTTCATTGATCCTTTCGATGTTGATATCACCGTATTCAACAGCTTTTTCAATAATATCAAATGCATTGGGATCCGGCCAAAGTAAAACATCGATACCGGCATTAATGGAGGTGATCAGACGTTTAGCATAATCTTTGAAAGCGACATAGCCACTCATAATCAACGCATCACTGACCAGGACTCCTTCAAAACCGAGATCATCCCGCAGCAAATCACGGCAGATTTTTCCGGAAAGTGTTGCCGGCAATCCGGAATCATCTAACCACGGCATTGCAATATGTCCAGCCATTACAGCTCTGACTCCGGAAGCAAACACCTGCTGATATACTTTTCCAAAAGTATTGCGCCACTCTTTTTCAGATAAAATATTACTGCCAAGTGAAATATGTTGATTGATAACTGAAGCTCCGTCTCCGGGGAAATGCTTTGCCGTAGCATTCAATCCATGCTCCTGCATTCCGCGGATAATTTGTGATGCCAGACGAGCGACACGTTCCGGATCCGATCCCAACGCCCGGCACCCCAGTTGTTCCTGCAAATGCATGGGAATATCCACTACGGGGGCAAATGTCCAGGAAAATCCCTGCTTCCTGCCGGCTTGAGCGATTGCAGTACCAAATTCATACGCCAATTGCGGATCATTGGCAGCACCGAGAGCGATTTGAGACGGGAACGATACACCATTGACACTGGATTCAAGATCTCCGGAAACCAGCAGCGGTATGGCAGAATTTTTTTGTAACAGATCAACTACTTCCAGTCCCGGGATTTTCTTTCCTGCCAAATCGATAATGTCTGTTCCGGAAAAAATGCTGCCGAAAGGATAAATTTTCAACAGATCCTCAAGCTGATGACATTTTGCCAAATTCCGGATATGGATCTGGTTGAATTGGATCATCTGCCCGATTTTTTGCCGGAGAGTTAATTTTTCAAGCAAGTGTGCTGCCTGTTTCTGTATTTGGGGGCTGTAAAGCATGTTATTCCCTTACTTATTGATTTTGAAAGAGAGCGAAGTTCCGGGAGGAACGGTAACCTTTTTACGAAAAGGTATTGCCGAAACAAAACCTTTACCCGGACAAACTGTTGCACTAATGTTTTTATCGGTCTGATTGTGGGCTTCAAAGACAAGCTGCTGCTCATTGTAATCAAGCAGAGTCAATTTCAATTCAGGGACATCACAGGTCAGCAAGTTGCCGATGAATACATTCTGAACCGCCAGATTAGTATCTATTTGAGCGATGCCGGTACCATCCGGCTGAACCGGGATACGCAACAATTCATTTTCAACGTCCCTCGTGACCTGTTCAATAAAACGCTGGTCATAGTTGTTGGTGCGGTATTCTGGAATAAGCAGACGGGTTTTACCTTTGTAAAGAATTCCGGCATCCCAGTTCGGATTGAGGCCCTGAATCATTACCGGCATATCCAAAGGCAATGCTGCCTGAGAGATTTGACCGTTGAAAGCGTAATCATCTGCCGCAAGTTTTAAATACATCCCATTTTCGATCATCTGTCCATTTTTGACCGATACTTTGATTTTAGGAGATGTACCTGCCAGACCGAAATCATCGATGATCGAAGTAATAAACGTTTCATCATTTGGTGGGTCAAGACGACTGACAACGGCGATGAAACTTACCTTGATTTTTTCACCTTTACGGTATTCCGGAGCATGTTTAACTTTGGCATAAATGCGGTGATGTCGGTCGCTGCCGTTGGGACGCAATTCAAATTCAAGGTTGTCGCTGATGGCAATGAATCCTACGGAACCATTGAATACTCCGGGGTACATTGCGGCAAAACCATTTTTGGGCAAAGTCTGACGAATATTGGACTTCTGATTTTTCAAATCTATTTTATTGATTTTGCCATCTGTGTTGGTGTGAATGAATGTCCGCACAGTTCCGGCATCATCACTGCGGCGGCTGACATTCAATACCGCAAACCAATCACTTCTGAAATCCTGAAGCACTTCCACTTCGCCATCCACCCGGGTGATCAGCGAACCGTTGTTGCGACAGGTGAACATGGTTTGTCTGAAAACTGCCTTGTAGAATTGGTTCGGTATTGCACAGGAAGCATTGTCGCTGGCATCAGCATTGTATTTTTTTGCATCTGGATAATAATGATCGATGCGACAGTCCAGTATGGTCCCGAAACGGGAATTGAACTGTGGATGCAGATTTACAGCTTTATGGATCCCCTCTTTGCCGATTCCGTCAAAATAAGGCAGGTAATACTCCCAGGAACGGGATGCCAGATAATTCTCAAAACCTCTTGGATTCTGCATATATTTCGGTTGTGCGAACCATTTGCCTCTCGGCATGGAGTTGATGTTGTCCGAACACCGTTGGAATGTATTTTCCTGCACACTGGTTCCCACAGGGGCTGACAGTGCCTTTTTGCTGTTCACATCGGTAACTTCCAAGAAGAAATTCCGGTTGGCGGAATGCCAGTTATCAACTTGGGTATCAAAAATTTTTTTGCCATTTGCCAGAAAACGGCGGAATATCTTACCGTCAGCAGTAAGGATTTTGATTTCTTTTATTCCGGCATCTGATGATACCCGCACGTGCATTCTCCAACGGTCATTGCCCCGTATCGCCAAATCCGAAGTCCCGAAATTATAAATTTTGAAATCGCGGATGACCGGTCCTTCGCTGACAAAAAGCGGACGGGCCCAGAATACAGAATTTTTATAAACACAATAGTTTCCGCTGTAACCTGTTACAACATTATTATCTGGCCACCAGATAAAACTGTGCATCCCTTTTTGAGTTTCAGTCGGGATATATTTCGGAGAATCAACCAGATGAATCGTCAGAGGATATACTCCTATTTTATCATGATTCAGCCGGAATAATATATCCCGACTGTCTTCCACCAGTTTCCCGTTGTGCCAGGTCTGAACCGCAAAAATCTTGTAGTTTGCCTGCAAATAGGGTTTTTCCGGATTTTTTCCGGGAGCGACCATGATCACGGGAGGCCACCCCCAACCGCGAGTGCTGGCATTAAGAGTGCTGAGGCGGTCAGGATGCTCTGAACTCATCCATTCCGATTTTGGCCAAAACATGGTGTCGGAAAAAGCTGCCCACTGATTGCCGGAATTATCTTTATACAAAAGCCCCGGATAGGCAAAAAATTTTTCATCGGATGCCGCCTGACAGATTTTTTTCAACCGGTCAAACTTGTCGGCATTCATTTTTTCCAAAGGCTCCAGAAAGGCGATAAAATCATATCCGGCTTTTTGGGCTGCAGCAATAAATTCTTCAGGAGAACCGGTCCCGACCGAAAGATTGCTTTGGGCGCCAATCAATCCCCGATAACACCGTTTTGAGAAATCTCCAGTATGATAACTTTTTGTCCAGTCGATGCTGGAAAATCCCATTTCTTTGGCACTTGTGGCAACAGCAGGTTTCCAGCCGCCGAATTTCCCTTTGGAAGGAGCCGACGCATAGAGGAAAATATTTTCCACCAATTTTAAATTATTGCCTGTTTTTCCCTGATACGTGCCATTCATAACTTCTCCGCGTCCCCAGTAAAAATGCCCGCCATCCTGCCAATATATTGTACTGGCAGCCGGAAAAAGTACAATTCTGCCTTTACCAAAATCTCTGACGGCAAGCATCGGCGGTTCTGATGAATAAGTTCCCGGATTTGCCGGGCGGATGGGATGCCCCTTTTTTCTGAAAAAAGTGGATGCACTTTTCTGACCTTTGATCAATATCTGCCAAGCCGGATCAGTTACCTTTATTGCATTGGTAAAGTCGCTGTATGCTCCCCAGTTGCCGACGATATCACAGAAAAAAATCCCTTTCACTCCGGTTGTTACTTCATGTGGAGCGATATTGCCAGACCAAAACATTTTTGCCATGCTTGGTGCCATATAAAATTCTTTGTCGATAATTTGTTCGCAAAGAATTTCAGCTCCTGCCGGCTGCAGAAATTGATTTAAAAGATCTATTCCCCGGTCAAAATCCCATCCGGGAGCTCGAAAAATAACCAATCCGCCTCCATTCCGGGTAAAATCCCAAAGCAGGCTATTCATTTTTTTTCTGGCTTCCGGTGACATTGGCTGACCGGATTCTTCTGTCAGACCAAGAACAACGACATTAAATTTTTTCAAAAAATCTGAATCCATTTTTTCGGAATATTTCGCACATGCCACAGTGAAGCCGTATTTATCCAATACGGCTTGTACTTCTGGTCCAGGCAGCATCATCGGAGCTTTGATCACAGGATCTCCGCTCTTGATCATCGGTTGAAGCAGGAGGATAGAAAGATTGCGTTGGGATTTTGAGTAAAATGTTAAAGCGTCAAAATTAAGATCGCCAACTTTTTTCCCTCGCAATTCAATCGTAAGTCCGGTTGAGTTGGCAGGAGGATTGAGCAGAAAATTGTGCTGTTTCCATTCAGTTGACGGAGGAAGATTAAAATTCTCGTACTTAATTTGGTTTTTATTATTTTTGAGATAGTTCCAACGGATAGTTACAGAAGCTTGACTGTTTCCTTTATATGCAATAGAAAACTCTTCCGGGGCGGAACTCCTGATTTGAGTACTGCTTTGCAGTGCACAGTAGGTTTTGAAATTTCCAGTGATCTTGATCTGTATGTAATGATTACCGTCAAAAGCTTCGTTTTTCTCCTGACTTATCGAAGCTTTCTGGTTTTCTCCATTGGAGATAAAGTGCCATTTTTTGCCAAGAGGAAGCTCAAAGCTGCCATCTGTAAATGGAAAGATATTCGCTGATTGCAAAAGTTCTTTTTCAGGTTCAATAAAAAATTTTACTTCGTCAAAAGAGTATGTACCAGCTTCTTTTCCACGCAATTCCAAAGTTAATCCGGTCACATTGGCAGGAGGATTGAGCAGAAAATCATATTTTTTCCACTCGGTTGATTTGGGTAATTTGAAACTTTCATATGCAACTTTTCCCGGAATGTTCCAACGCAAAACCGCAGTCGCAGAAGCATTACCCTTAAAGTAAAGTGACAGCTGCCGAGGAGCAGTCTTCTGTATTGCGGCTCCCTTGATCATGGCGAAGTAAGTTTTCATCGGCGCATTGACCGTTATTTGGGCAGCAGAATTACCTGCTGCAGCATTACTGCCAGCAGTTAAAGTTGCCTTATGAGGGGAGTCATTATCAACAAAACGCCATTTTTTCAGGGAATTATTTTCAAAATCCCCTCCCTGAAAACTGAATATTTCATTCGCATGAACAAGTGTGGCAAAAATTATTACCACCGTTGAAAACAATTTTTTCATTTTTTATTCCTTATTCATCGAAGTTTGAATTACCCCAGAACGCCAAATCATTGGAAGTACTGTTAAAGACATTTGGGGTAAGGAAATCTTTCTGCACTGCTCCGGCATGTCCGTCTGCATAATTGGCATTAACATAACTGCCTCCTTGATGACGAAAAGCCGTTTGAGTTCCCCAGGTGGAAAGATTGATCGGCACATTGGACCTTCCGATATTGAAACCATTGCCATTGTCTGCGGCCGGTTCGGAAAAGACCATTCGCGAAGAAGGATTTTTGATCGTATTGACTTTACGGTAGCGTGTTCCGGAAATCCAGCCGAATGTAATGTAATTCAGTGCATAATTGTAGTTTCCGGCAGAAGTCAGAGGCATAGCAGTGAGCCGGGGACACATCAATGCAGAACCGAAATTCCCCTTGGGGTAAGTTGTGTTGACGTATAAACAGTAATCATCAGGTAAAAATTCATCTTTTTTAAGCACATCCATCCAACGGTCGAGTTTGGGATTCATGGCATAATTGTCAGCAACCGGGAAATATTCTTCATAGGTATTGGTATAGTTGTTATAGGCAAATCCCAATTGTTTGAGGTTGTTGAGACAGCTTGCCGCATGTCCTCTCTCTCGTGCACTGTTGAGTGCCGGAAGCAGAATTGCCGCTAAAATTGCGATGATTGCGATAACAACCAGCAATTCGATCAAAGTGAATCTGCTTTTTTGTTCCTGATTGAAAAATTTGACTGATGTGTTTTTCATAATACTGCCTTTCCTGTTAGGTTAAAAAGTTTATTTTATAACGATCGTTTTTATTTCAAACGGGCGGAAGTATAATTTGCCGTCCGGCAATTTTTTGATGATTTCGCCAAAAGGAGAAGCGGTATAGAACTCTTTGTCGCGGGGCAATGATCCACCGATTTCCGTAAAGGTTTCCATTCCGACAGTTTCATACAAGCGAATCAGGATTGATCCATCGGCAAGAGGTCGTAATGCGGATAAGGCAATGTGCGGAGCATCCCAGTTGATTGCAGAAACTTCAGGAATTTTTCCCGGGACAGTTTCCGGATGGCGATTTAACATAATTCCGGTTTCGTAAGCTTTGCCCATTTCCGCAGAGGCATGAGCCCTGAATGAAAATTCATATTCATGGATCCCGCAATCAAAAGCCTCCTCTTGCGGGGTGAATTGACCATCTGCGGTCATGGTTCCACTGCGGAGCAGACTGACCATGATATTATTACCGGTCAATTGATGTCCCGGGGTACCATTATTGGCAACTGTTAAGCCGTAAGTGCTGTCAGAGAGATTTACCCAGTTCAATGCTGGCCAATCCCCGCAGGCATTGTTGTAATCGCTTTTCCGGCTGAGCAGTGACAATGTGGCTGAATATTCTTCCGGGACTTCAAAATACGGTTTTCTCAATGCTGAACCACACGGGGTTTCGTAAGTGGCAGAACTGTCATAAACATTTATATCAATTGGAAAGCGAATAGCAATTTTAGTGTTTTTACCTTGCCAGTCAAGAGTCAATTTCAGAGAGAAAATATCCAACTCATGGAAGAAACGATATTCTTTGCGGAATGTCAACGACTTAAATCCCGGCCAATGATTTCCCTCATTGCCAAAATCAGTTTTTCCGGGAAGGATTTCACCCTCTGTGACAACAGTGTAGAATACATCACCTCGGGTGACAGAAACAAGGTTTTCCTTTTGATATTCTTTTCCACGCCATGTTGAATAAAATCTGGATGTCCACATAGAACCGCAATCAAAACGCATTACGATTTCTCCGAATCCTTTTGCAGGAAAGATATTTTTTCCGTCTTTATTGATTATGATCGGATCAGGATTGGAAAAATCGACATGGAAAAATTTGGTATCAAAAACAGATGCACATTCCACAGGTTTCCCAGCGGGTAAGTCTGCGGTTTGAAATTCTTTGGTTCCGCACGGCGGCAATGAAGTTACAAAAGCAATTTTCCCATTATCAAGAATTTGTGCTGGAATTCCTGCTGGAACGAAATCAGCTTCCACATATTGCGGAGTAGAAATATTGTTGAAATTGACTACGGTTGTACTGGCGCCGGAAGCAAAAGCAGATGCCGCAAAATCAAGCTTGGCATGAATTTCTCCAGTCGCATCGGAACAATGACATCCGCAAACGGCATCGTGGAATTGTCCTTTCATTAATTCTTTCCAATGTGATGTCAAATCCCGGTAATTGCCGGTAATTGCATCGACAAATTCTGCTTTGAACAAATTATTTTCAGCATGACGCACCAGTTGTTTATTACGTATTCTGGTGGTGTAGCAACCAGTCAAGGTAGGATTGAATTCCCCTGAATACTCAGGAAGATCATTAAATGTCTTAACAAATTCTGCCATATTGCCAAAGCGGATCTGCTTACCTCCGGAACGGTTTAATTCAGCGATAAGAGAGAAAATTTCCGGGCGTAAAACTGTTTCTTCAGTCATATAGTTGAGCCATGCATTGCCTGGAAGTTCTTTTGCGGCAATTAACCCATTACGCAACTGTGTGACCCCTGAGTAAATCACTGGCACATTGTATTCATAGCCGATGTGAGTTATTGTGTTGGCAAGGTGGTCTATTACATCGACGAATGTCTCCCCATCCATTCCGTTCCAGCGAAATGGAGCCGTTGTATCCAACTCTGCCGGGGCATTAGGAAGACGACCTGCTGCCAGATATTCAAATCCGCACAAGGCGGCAATCTGCGGTAATTGTCCGCACATGCCGAAAGCATCGGTCATTCTGACAAGATTGGTACCGGTGTTGAATAATTTTTTATATACCGCAAGTCCCAATTCCATGTCCCGGAAAATGGATTCTCCGGAAATCATATTTAAATCCGGGATGGAATATTCCCCATACAGCTCCAGACGGCCATCGGAAATCATTTTTTTTGCATCTTCCAGTAATTCCGGATGCTTTTGAAAAAAATCCTCTGCGATTGCCCCTTGTTCGCAACTGAAGGTCATTTGCGGATTTTTTGAAGCGTATTGAAAAAGGGCAAGCAACTGTTTTTCTCTTTCGTTGTCATAATATTCGTAATTATGCCGCCACACAAGATCTGAGTGATGTGTGAAGCAAAGAAAAAGATGCCCCTTTTCATTCTTTGCAAAACGTTTTTGAGAAATGGTTCGCTTTTTTTCCGAAACAAAAAATCCTTGTGCCCCACGACATTCTACGAAACCGTCTGTTTCAAGATTTTTCATTGCCTGCTGAACAACTGACAGACTTACTCCGCAATGATTCGAGAGTTCTCTGATTGTTGCAATTCTTTCTCCGGGAGACAATTCTCCGGACATGATTCCGTTTTTGATCGCCTCTACAACTTTCCCCCGTTTGTTGGGGATAGAACTCTTTTTTATACCCATCTTGTATCTCCAGTGTATCTTCTTTTGCTTTAATATAGCACTGTATTGTATTGAAAACAAGCGACGTGCTAACAAAAAATACAAAAAAAATACAAGGTGCTGCAAAAGACGTTATTATTTGGTGATAAACGATGGATCGCTTTTCAAAAAATTTGAGCTATATATCACTATAGTGGAATAAGTCCACGATCAATATAAGCCCTGCTGATTCTTCTGGATCGGCGGGGCTTTTTGTCTTTAAACTCTAAACTTAAAAGGAGGTTTTATGAGAGTTGAAAGATCTGATTCGCATGGTTCGCTCTGAAACGATCGAACTGACTGGAAAATTTATTGAGTTTCCGGAACTTGAAGAGCCGTCAGTAGATGCGATTTCAGCGATACTGCCAGTGAACTTCGGAGAGCTGATTTCGCAAGTTGCTACGATTGTTGACCGCAGCAACTATCGGCGGTTGCTGCAAGGTATCAATCTTTCCAATGCAGGAGTTACAGCTACGGATGTGCGGATCAGATGATATAATCCCATGGGTGGATGGTTTTATTTGCCGAGACTGTGGATATGAATTTTAGCATCCAAACCCCATCTCTCTTTTTACGGAGGGATATTTTTTGTAAATTCTGAAGTCAAAGGTTGAAATTTACACAAACAATGTTATATTAGTCATTGAACACGATAGGAGGTTTCAAGATGATTCAGCGTTTTATAGAACCGCAACTGCGACGTTTGGCGGCACAATTTCCGGTCATTACCATCACCGGTCCCCGGCAATCCGGAAAAACGACTTTGGCACAACATTATTTTCAAGGCTATGATTATGTAAATTTGGAAGATCCTGAAATTCGGGAGTATGCAACTGAAGATCCCAAAGGTTTTCTGGCCGATCATCCTTCTCCGTTGATCATTGATGAAGTGCAGCGGGTTCCGGCATTGTTGAGCTATATTCAGGTTATTGTCGACCGCGACCGCAAATTTGGGCAGTACGTCCTGACCGGAAGCCATCAACCCAAACTTAAAGCTGAAATCAGTCAATCTCTGGCAGGACGAACCGGTATTTTGCAATTACTGCCATTGTCTATTGCTGAACTTGCGGCTGCCGGTTGTTCATTAGACCGAGATGCGTTGCTGCATCGTGGATTTCTGCCTAAACTTTATGCCATGCCGGAAGCTGATGTGGCACTGGAATACTCCAACTACTTTGCCACCTATGTTGAGCGTGATGTACGGCAGTTGATCAATTTGCAGCATCAACATGAGTTTGAAGTATTTGTGCGATTGCTTGCCGGTAGGATCGGACAACTTCTCAACCTCAACAGTTTATCTGATGATATTGGAGTAAGTGCCAAGACCCTCAAAGAGTGGCTGAATATTCTGGAAGCAAGTTACATAGTTTTCAGACTGCCGCCATATTTTGAAAACTTCGGCAAGCGTCTGGTCAAAACTCCGAAACTCTATTTTACTGAACCGGGACTTGCCGCGTGGCTGATCGGAATCAAATCTGCCGATATGGTCAAACGAGACCCTTTGATTGGTAATCTTTTTGAAAACATGGTCATCATTGAAGCCTTGAAAGCACGGCTTAATGCCGGTAATACGCC
>SUWD01000009.1 GCA_015061685.1 Lentisphaerota bacterium
CCATTCCGTGCGGCTTATGCCGTACTCATGACTGCGAGTAAGGCAGTCTTTGATTTTATGTTCAGTCATGTACGTTTAGTACACTCCTGCTCATCCGCCTTGATTTGCCCGCGACCTTGCCTCACACGGCATCCACCGGTTGGATTGAACCCGTGCTTGCCGGTTTGACAAATCACAACTTATGTGATATGTTTTATACGTTAACAAAAATGTTTGTTTATAAGCTCCTGTTACGAGTTTCACAAAATTCGGGACATTATCAAAAAAAAAGTTTTTTGGAGAGAAATCTAAACTGCGGTGGTGCATTGCGGGCAAAAAAAAGCTGTCCTCTGTTGGGAGGACAGCAAGCTCAAAAAAAACTTAATCAGTTGCGTTTGTCACGAAACTGCCGCGGTTCACGGGGACGGGCTTCGTTAACGACAGCTTTTCTGCCGCCGATATCGTTGCCGTTGAGAGCTTCGATCGCTTTTTGGGCTTCTTCATTGTTGGGCATTTCGACAAAGCCGAAGCCTTTGGCTCTGCCGGTTTCGCGGTCATTGACGATCCGGGCAGCGGCGACTTCGCCGAAAGCCTCGAAAACTTCACGCAGATCGTCCGGAGTGGTGCTGTACGGCAGATTGCCGACGTAGATGTTCATTCCTGAAACTGTCCTTTCTTTGGCGTACACATAAAAACGGGACCGTCCCGCTGTAAATTCTGTACTGCACATTGCTTATGTTCTTTAATTATACTGAAAATTTTCTCAATGTCAATAGCTGAATGAAAAAAAAGTGAAAATTTTTTAAAAATAGTTGACTTTCCCCCTTAATCGAGCTAAATTAAGCTCCTGCAAGAAACAACCACCCCCCACCACCGGAAAACAGTTTTGTATATATTAAAGTAAAGCCAATGACCATGAAAAACCCAAAAACCAATGCTTTGCGGCTGGCTGAAAGTGCCGGTGCCGATTTCGAAGCCTTTGAATATGACGTTTCCGACGGCAGAATAGATGCCAATGCCATCGCTGAAAAACTCAACCGTTCTCCCGATGAAGTTTTCAAAACTCTGGTCACGCAAGCTCCCGGACATGAATATTTTGTCTTTATCGTGCCTGCCGCCGGTGAATTGGATCTGAAAAAAGCCGCAAAGGCCGCCGGGAAAAAAAGTATCGAGATGATCCCGATGAAAGAATTGCTCCCTCTGACCGGCTATGTCCACGGCGGATGTTCGCCGCTCGGAATGAAAAAGCTTTTCCCGACCTTTATTGATGAAACAGCTCAACTCTTTGACCGCATCTGGGTTTCCGGCGGCAGAGTGGGACTAAACATCTCCATCCCCCCGGAGACTCTCGCCGCCCTCGTCAATGCCGTTTTTGCCGACATCGGAAAATAAGAGCCGGAATTTCACTTTACACTTTTTCTCAAAGTCAGCACAACTATTTCCGCCGGTCTGCCCAGCCGCAAGGGGAATCCATTCCAGATACCCGTACCATTGGAGATGACCAGTTTCATTTCTCCGACCTTATAAATTCCTGATACCAGACCGTGATTGAAGCAGCCTACCAGCAGATCCATTCCGTAAATCATCCCGCCGTGAGTATGTCCGGACAGTTGCAGATCGACCTTTTTCTCTGCTGCCCCGGCGGCAAGTTTCGGCTGATGGGCAAGCAGCAGACGGAAAGAATTCTCCGGGACATTTTCAAATGCCGCTCCGATATCCGGCAATTCGCCGCCCCGTTTCGCTGCCGCCGGATCGGTAACACCCCCCAGAGCGAAATCTTCCGCCAGCATGACATGTCGGTTTTCCAGCATGACCACGTTGTTATCGGCAAGGAATTCCATCCATCTTGTATATCCGGAGTAATACTCATGATTCCCCGGCACTCCGTAAACCCCGAAAGGAGCCTGCAACCCGGCAAGATGCCGGAGAGCCTTTTCTCTGACCGCCGATCTGCCGTCAACGAAATCCCCGGTAATAACGATCATATCCGGAGCAAGAGAATTGCTGACTTCAACAATGTACTGCAATTTGCTCTCCCCGGTAAAAGGGTCAGCATGGATGTCAGAAAGATGTACTATTTTCATCCCGTCGAATTTATCCGGGAGATCAGGGAACGACAATTCATAATGCCGGACTTCCGGATTTTTCAAACCTCCGTACATCCCCAAAGTGACCAGAATCGCCGCCGGAATGATCCCGGCAGCTCTCCAAAGCGGTTCGGTAAAGAATCTGCCGGGAGTTTTATTCTTTCTGCGGCAGATAAAAATGACGCATTTACGGACAATCCCGTACACAAGCAGAAAGAGAGCGTAAAACATCAGCAACGCAAAAAGCCATGTCGTTACCAGAAGTATCCACGGCGGTATCTCCGGAGCGGCAAACATGGCTCCGCCGAAAATCCGCTGGATGTAAAATTTGAATGCCGCCAGCAGTGTTATCGCTGACAGAATTATTTTCCAGAGCTTGGAGATTTTCTGCGGTTTGATCCCCTGCATTATGACCAAAGCACTTAAAAGCAGGGAAATAATAGCCATCATTTGGACAATTCCAGCATTTTCTCAATGGGTTTGCGAGCCTTGTCCATCATTTCCGGATCGAGAACAACCTCGTTGGAAAGATCTTTTAGCGTGGCAAGTATCTTTTCCAGAGTGATCTTTTTCATATCACTGCAAACCGGAGCATTGGCAAGCGGATGGAAAATCTTTCCGGGATTCTCTTTCCGCATCCGGTGCAAAATACCGGTCTCCGTACCGATGATAAATTCATTTGCCGGATTCTCTTTGACGGCTGTGAGCATCGCCCCGGTACTCAATGCGTGATCAGCAAGGGCGGTGACTTCGACTTTGCACTCCGGGTGAACCATCACAACGGCCTGCGGATGCTCTTTACGGGCATTGATGATATCTTCGGGGGTGATCCGGTCATGAATCGGACAGCATCCGTGCCATAACTCCATGGGACGGGAGAGTTTTTTCACCAGATTGCCGCCTAAATTGGCATCGGGCAGGAACATGACTTTCTGATCTTTCGGCAGAGCTGAAACGATCTTCTCAGCATTGCCGCTGGTACAGCAGAGATCGACTTCGCTTTTGGTGGCGGCGGTGGTATTGACATAGGCAATAAGCAGCGTATCGGGATTCTCTTTGCGGAAAGCCCTCACCTCACCAGCCTCTGCCATATCAGCCATGGGGCATCCCGAATCGGGAGCCGGATGGAGAACTTTTGCCGCCGGAGAGAGGATTTTGGCAGTTTCCGCCATGAACCGCACTCCGCAAAGGACGATCACTTCGGCATTGATTTTGGCGGCGATCCGGGCAAGTTCCAGAGAATCTCCGCTGAAATCGGCAATATCCTGCACCTCCGGCAAAGTGTAATTGTGAGCCATTATTACGGCATTACGCTCTTTTTTAAGCTGTTTTATTTCGTCAACGATACTCATTTTTTCCCTCAATCAAATAACCATGTGGATAAATATCTTTCTCCGGTATCCGGGAGGATCACCACGATCGTTTTTCCGGAAAATTCCTCTCTTTTGGCGATCTCCAGAGCGGCATAAAGAGCTGCACCGCCGGAAATGCCGATCAACATTCCCTCATTCACAGCGGCTTTACGGGCGGTATTCCCGGCATCGGCAGCGGAAACCGGAATAACTTCATCGATCAGTTTGGTATCAAGGATCTCCGGAATAAAATTCGCTCCGATGCCCTGAAGCAGATGGGGACCGGCTTCTTTACCGGAGAGGATGGCACTGGTATCCGGTTCAACGGCAAAGATTTTCACTTGCGGATTTTTTTCTTTGAGATACTTTGCACATCCGGTAAGAGTGCCTCCGGTACCGACACCGGCAACAAATGCGGCTACTTCGCCATCGGTATCATTCCAGATCTCCGGACCGGTGGCAAGATAGTGGGCATTGACATTGGCAGGATTGGAAAACTGTTGGGGGATGAATGAATTGGGTGTTTCTTTCTGCAATTCTTCAGCCTTTTTTATCGCCCCGGTCATTCCGGCATCACCATCGGTAAGCACGATCTCCGCCCCGAATGCTCCGGCAAGTTTCCGTCTTTCCACGCTCATGGTTTCGGGCATGGTCAGGATCAACTTATACCCTTTGACAGCGGCGGCAATAGCAAGCCCGATACCAGTATTTCCGCTGGTAGGTTCAATGATCGTACCTCCGGGGGAGATGATACCGGCTTTTTCGGCAGCTTCGATCATGGATATCCCGACCCGGTCTTTAGCGGAACCGCCGGGGTTGAAAAATTCAGCTTTTGCCAGTACACAGGCGGCACTGTCATTCATTTTATTGATCCTGACCAGCGGGGTCGAACCGATAGTTTCAAGGATATTTTCTGCGATTTTCATATTTTGTTCCTGTAGAGAAAAAAGTTATTCTGTTACTTAACATACTATGACACTATATAAAATGCAACTTGTTTTTTGCCGTACCGGTGCTATATTAAGGAAAATTTCACTTTAAGGATACAGGATCGGGGATGAAAAAGAAAATTCTTGCATTGGATATCGGCAATGTCTGTGTCAAAATAGATCCGCAGAATTGTGCCGATGCTCTCGGGTTGACCGTGCTTCCGGAAGCGATCCGGGGATTGTGCCGGGATTTTGAGTGGGGAAAAGCCGGTGATGAAGATGCCGTTTTCGCCAGAGCGGCGGAAATCCTTGATAACCGCTTCAGTGCGGAAAAGATCAAAGAAGCATTCAATACGATCCTGATCGAAGCCGTCCCCGGTATGAGTGAGTTGGTTTCATCACTTCCGGAAATGGGAGTGGAGGCATTCTTTTTTTCGGATATATCAGTTACCCATCTGGCAAGGACAAAGGAACTTTTCCCGGCATTTGATTGCGTAAAGGGAGGGGTTTTCAGCTTTGAAACAGGTGCGTGGAAACCGGCTGAAACAATGTTTGAAACTTTTGAAAGCCGCTATGGGAAACCGGATCTCTACGTTGACGACCGCAAAGAATTGATCGAAGCGGCACAGAAATACGGTTGGAACGCCGCCATTTTTGCCGGAGCGGAAGATTTGCGGAAAAAATTGACCGCATTGAGTTGAAATTATCTCCGGGAAAAGGTATAGTATAACGTGTCCGTACAAGTCTGTATAATTCCGCATCGTTACTGCCGCCGGACAAACAACAAAAGGAATAAAAATATGATCAGAAAATTTGCGTTTATCCTGCTGCTCTTTTTTGCGGCAGTTCTTCCGGTTCACGCCGGAAAAATCCATTGCCGCTCCGGGATCATCACCGCCGCCGAATTGAGCCGTGCCGATATAAAAATCACCAATTTGAGCCAGCATGGTTTTCCGGTATTTCCGGCGGAAAAAGTCTATGCCGTTCTGACGATCGTGCCGGGTAATATGAGAGCTATAAGTATATTTGACCATACATTGAGTTTATACGGCGTGGATTACCCCTGCGTCGGGATCCTGCGTAACGGCAAATTTGAATACTATACCGGCGAGGTAAAAAGCACTTCACCTTTGCAGTTGATCTTTATTCTTGACGGTAAAGCAGTTGCACCCTCCGGTCAGGTGGAGATTTTCCTCAAGAGCAATCTCGGTGATGAATCAGTTTTCTATGATACTCCCGTTCCTTTTGAGGTCATAGGTAAAAAATTGCCGACAGCTCCGGGTAAGATCCCGGCAAACGGATCACTGAAAGTTGAATTGGTCAAATGAATTACTCCCCTGCCCCCTTTCTGCCGACCTCTCTGGAGGAGATGAAAAAACTCAACTGGGATGAGCTGGATATCCTGCTTATCACCGGAGATTGCTATGTGGATCACCCCTCATTCGGGGCGGCGATCATCGGCAGACTGCTGGAAAGCCGCGGCTACCGGGTCGGCATTATCGCCCAGCCGGACTGGAAAACTCCGGAGAGCCTCAAGGTGATGGGCACTCCCAAAGTCGGTATCGGAGTAACCAGCGGCAATATGGATTCAATGGTCAACATCTATACCGCCGGCAGAAGATTACGCAGAGATGATATGTTCAGTGAGAACGGCAAGACCGGCAACCGGCCGCCACATTCACTGGTGGTCTATTCGCAGCTGGCACGTCAGGCATTCCCGGGCAAACCGGTGCTTACCGGAGGCGTGGAAGCAAGTTTACGCCGGGTGGCACATTACGACTACTGGCAGGATAAAATACGCCCCTCAATGATGCTGGATACCAAGTGTGATATCATGGTTTACGGCATGGGCGAAAGACCCACTCCGGAAGCATTTGACCGGATGCGGGACAATAAAGACCTTTCCGGTATCCGCGGTACGGCAAGACTTCTGGGTAAAAAAGCCGCTCTGGAATTTGACCGCACGGGGTATGTGCTTCTGCCGGGTTACGAGGAGATCCTCAATGATAAAGATGCTCTTATGACCCAAACAAAACTGGTTGAAGCAAATATGAATTATTACAGTGCTTCCGGCTTGATCCAGGAGTACGGAGACAGACTGCTGGTTATCGAACCTCCGGCTGAACCATTGAAAAGTGAAGAACTTGATGAAGTTCACGAACTCCCCTACGCCCGGAAACCGCACCCGAAATACAAAGGCAGGATACCCGCATTTGATGCTATTGCCGACTCCATTCAGGCGGTACGCGGCTGTCCGGGAGGCTGTGCATTCTGCGGTCTGGTCGCCCATCAGGGCCGCACGGTGATGAGCCGGAGCGAGCAATCCATCCTTAAAGAAGCTGAATACATCTCCAACCGTCCGGGATTCAAAGGAACTATTTCCGATGTCGGCGGAGCGGCAGGAAATATTTACGGATCATTATATGATACGGAGAAGTGTAAAAACTGCCGCCGGGTAAGCTGCCTTTTCCCCAAACCATGTCCTTCGTACAAATGCGACGGTCAGGCGATGGTGCATTTACTGCGTACCATGCGTAAAATGCCGAAAATCAGACACTTGTATATCAATTCAGGGATCCGTCTCGACCTGTGTCTGCGGCAGAAAGAATTGCTTTACGAATTGATTGCCCACCATGTTTCCGGACACATGAAAGTCGCCCCGGAGCATCTGCATCCGCAGGTGATGAAATTGATGCGAAAAGGCACTCCGGAAGAATTTTTTGAATTCATGCGGGAGTTTGAACGCATAAGCAAAGAGTGCGGCCTGGAACAGTACCTCATACCGTTATTCATCTCCAATTTCCCCGGCTGTACGGATAAGGAGATGAAAACGGTCGATGACTTCCTCAATAAGCACCATTGGAGCTTGCAGCAGGTGCAGGATTATATTCCGCTGCCGATGACCATGGGAGCGGCAATGTATTATTGCGGCAAGGCTCCGGACGGGACCCCCATCGAGGTCAACCGGGGATTGGCAGAGAGACGCCCACAGATCAATGTGCTGAAAAAACGGCGTACACCTTTCAAGGGCAAAAAAAATGGTGGATCCAGACGGACTTGAACCGCCGACCCGGAGATTATGAGTCACCTGCTCTAACCGACTGAGCTATGGATCCACTTGACAGAAATCATACTATACCCCGCCGGAATTGATTTTTCAAGTATCTTTTCAAATATTTGAGTATTTTTTCTTGTTTTCCCCTCCTGTCCTGCCCGAAAGCCGATTGAAAAAAGCATCTCCGGCTGTTATATTATGCAAAATACACACCAGAAAAATAACCTGACAGCATAAAAATGAATACTGTCCCGAATTTTGTAAAACTCGTAACAGGAGCTTATAAACAAACATTTTTGTTAACGTATAAAACATATCACATAAGTTGTGATTTGTCAAACCGGCAAGCACGGGTTCGATCCAACCGGGGGATGCAGTGTGAGGCAAGGTCGCAGACAAATCAAGGCGGATGAGCAGGAGTGTACTAAACGTACATGACTGCGAAAACGTCCGCAGATTTGCCAAGAGATTGCCCGCAATGCACCACCGCAGGAAAAATTTTTCACAAAAAATGAGACAATAACTAAAAATGAATACTGTTTCAAATTCAAATTCTACTGTTCCGGATGAGATCATCCGCAAAAAGAAATTCGCCATCCTGATTTGCGGCGTGATCCTCTACTTCCTCACCTGTATGGCAAAGGGACTGGTGCCGGGAATAATCTACAATGATCTGCTCAAAGCCGGTTTGTCTTCAGAGATGATCGCCGGCACCGGAGCTGCATTCATGTACGCTTATGCTGCAAGTCAGCTGCTGGCAGGAGTGTTTTCCAACCGTTACGGCGGCGTGCGGATACTTCTTACCGGTGGAACTCTTTTTGCTGTCGGGACAATTCTTTTCCCGTGGTGCGGCATCTACTCCCTGATGATCGCCGGCAGGATCCTCACCGGGCTGGGTGCCGGAACCGTCTTTCTCGGGGTGGTCAAAATTTTGAGCGACCTTTTCCCGGCGAAATTCGCCATGGCTCTGGGGACAGTCATGCTCTGTTCCTACTTCGGCCCGGTATGCGGCACAACTCCGATGGTGATGCTCGTAGAACTTATCAAGTGGCAGTGGGCAATGACACTTCCGGGTGCAGCGGCGGCAGCAGCAGTGACCGCCATACTCTTTTTCGCTCCCGGCACGATCAAGCCGGTGGTAAAAGGAGAGACCTTCAAAGCTCTCGGACAGATGCTTAAAAACCGCAAAATGTGGCTGCTCAATCTCTCGGCATCTTCGATTTTCGGTACTTATTATATCATCAGCACGCAGATCGGACAGAAAAGCGTCATCGACCACTGTTCTCTGACCGCCCCCAAAGCGTCACTGGTGATAATGGTTCTCACGATCATAGTCGCAGTAAATAATGTACTGGTCAATCTGATTTTGAAGTGTCTGGGCAACCGGAGAAAAGTTGCGGCACTGCTGGCATTTACTCTGGCATTTCTGGGAGCCGGAGCTGGATATTTCGCTTTTGGCTTTACTCATTCAGTGGCGATGGTAACACTTTCATTTGTATTGATCGCCATACCGGCGGGCTTTTTCCCGCTTTTCAGTACGATTGCCAAAGAGATCAATCCGCCGGAGGAAACGGGATTGGCAGTGGCACTTTTAAACTTCTGGTGCTTTGCTTTCATTGCCCTTTACCAGAATATCAGCGGCAGGATACTGCAGCATTACACGCAAGCTGATACGCTCGCCTATCCGCCGCAGGCATATTGCGGAATATTCATTTTCCTGATGATCACCGGCATTGCCGGAATCATTGCGGCAAGTTTTTACCCGGAAACCAGACCGCAGACAAACAGCGGAAAATAACCGCTTTCAGCTTGACTTTTTCAGCTTTTGAGTGTATATTATGGAACTGAATTTTTCAATTTTCCATAAGGTGTATTTTTGAAGCAGAAAAACATACTCTTACAGCTTTTTTTCTGTTGTGCGGCGACAATTTTGTTCTCCGGTACAACTCTTTCTGCATTGTCTGTAAAAGATGGCTTTCACGGCACATTCATCTCCGACAACGATCCTGAACTTATTTCAGAAAATGAAATCGATCCTGCCGTATCCGGCAGTGCCGTTATTACTCATTGTTCCAAAGGAAAAAATCAAAACCAGTTCCGGCGTGGGGAAAACATCATCCCGACGCCGTTTATTTTATCCGGTTCCAGTTATGCCGTATGCCGCAAATATTTCCCCGGACAGGTCAACGACCTCCCCCTGAAACGGGATAATGCGGCAAATCCGGTGCGGGCCGGACCGGAGAAATAAATAAATTCAATAAATCAATCAAGTAAATTTTTTGTTAACAGGAGTAAAAAAAGTAAATGCAAACAGCTATGTTGGTTTTCGGCGGTCTTGCCATATTTATTTTCGGCATGAAACTGATGAGCGATGGTCTTCATCATGTTGCCGGAGAAAGAATGCGTTCCATCCTCCGGGTATTTTCCGCCAACCGTTTTGTGGCGATCCTTTCCGGAGCGGCGGTGACCTGCGTCGTCCAGTCGTCCAGTGCCACGACCGTCATGGTCGTGGGTTTCATCAATGCCGGTCTGTTGAATCTGTTTCAGGGTATCGGTTTGATGTTCGGAGCCCACGTCGGCACGACCATCACAGCTCAATTGGTGGCATTCAAAGTGTCATGGCTCGTAATGCCGTCGATCATCCTCGGACTTATTATGAGCTTTGTTCCCCGGCAAAAGGTGGCGAGATGGAGTGAAACCGTCCTTGGATTCGGTTTTCTCTTTCTCGGGATGAATACAATGGGGGATGCTTTGAAAAGTCTTGCCCAGAATCAGACATTCAAAGAAGCGTTTCTCCGCTTCCAGTGTTCACCGGACAGCAACGGAATGCTTTTTAGTTTTGCCGTTATCGGAGCGATTCTGGTCGGCATGATCGCCACGATGATCATCCAGAGCAGTTCGGCGAGTACCGGTATCGTGATCGCCCTGGGATCAAGCGGTTTGCTCAATGTTTACACTGCGGTTGCACTGGTGCTGGGATGCAATATCGGTACGACTGTTACCGCTCAACTGGCAGCTCTTACTGCCAACCGGGTGGCGAAACAGGCAGCTCTTGCCAATACCCTGTCAATGGTATTCGGAGCCGTGTTGATGTACATATCGTTTTTGATCCCGGTCAAAGGTCAACCGGCATTTTTTACTCTTATTGATCTGCTCGGCGGCGACTTGCCCCGTCAGATCGCCAATGCCCATACCGTATTCAACATTCTCAACACGCTTCTGCTGTTGCCCTTTATTCCTCTGATCGCCAAGCTCTGCGAAAAGCTTTTGCCGGTAAAAGATTCAAAGGTAAAATACCAGAAACTTGAACCGCATCTGCTCGACACCCCTTCCATTGCTCTGGCACAGACCACCAGCAGTTTGCGGCAAATGCTGAAAAAGGCATGGAAAATGATCGATTGTTCGCTTAAAATTTACATCGACAACGACGAGAAAAATCAGGCAGTTGTCCGTCAGCTGGAAAAACGTGAAGCTGATATCGATGAAAGACAGCAGGATATCACCGGCTATCTCTCCCAGCTCATGCGTAAGGAACTTACCCAGAAAGAAGCTGAACAGATCCCGCTTTTACTGCATTGTACCAACGACGTTGAGCGTATCGGTGACCATACCGAAATAATCCGGGCGATCACCGAAAAACTCAATCAGGACAAACTCCGTTTCTCACCCGAAGCAGAAATTGAATTCAGCACTCTCCATCAGACCCTTACCGATCTGGCGGAAACATCGATCAATCTGCTCGCAAAAAACGATTCCGCTTCGCTGAATAAAGCTCAGGAGATCCAGGAACGCATCTTCTCCATGCTTGACCGCTCCGAAGCGGAACACCTGTCAAGGATCAACAACGGCGACTGCCGTCCGCAGGTGGGTATCCTTTATCTGGAACTCATCGAGGAGATCCGCAAAATCGCCCGGCATCTGGAGAACATCAATGACCGTGCCGGCATGTTTTATGCTAAATTGCCTAATGCCGTCCGGGGATAAAATATATTCCCAGCCGCATCAGGCTGCAATTCTGAAAAGGTAATTTCTTTTATGTTTTTATGGGAAAGTGCCATGTCCGTACTCGGCGGATTGGCAATATTCATATACGGTATGCAGATGATGAGCGACGGTCTGCACCACGTCGCCGGAGAAAGAATGCGTACCATTTTGCAGATGTTCTCAAAGAATCGCTTTGTAGCGATCCTTTCCGGTGCGATAGTAACCTGTGTGATCCAGTCATCCAGTGCCAGTACTGTAATGGTTATCGGCTTTATCAACGCCGGACTTTTGAATCTGAGTCAGGCAGTCGGATTGATTTTCGGAGCCAACATCGGTACGACAATCACCGCCCAATTAGTTGCCTTTGACATCTCCTGGATCATCAAACCGGCGATCGTAACGGGATTGATTTTAAGTTTCATTCCAAGACCGAAAGTTGCGAAGTGGAGTGGTACTGTACTTGGTTTCGGCTTCCTCTTTCTCGGCATGATGATGATGAGCGGAGCATTGAAAGAGCTGAAAGATCTCCCGGCATTTGCCAAAGCATTCCAGTTGTTCCAATGTGCCCCGGCAGAAGGTTCATCATTTATCCCTCCTGCGGCTTTGCTGGGAGCGATCGCGGTGGGACTGGCGGCGACACTGATCATCCAGAGCAGTTCAGCATGTACAGGTATTATCATCGCTCTCGGAGCAAGCGGATTAATTGATATTTATACTGCAGTGGCACTGGTTCTGGGCTCAAACATCGGCACGACCATCACCGCTCAATTGGCGGCACTTACTGCCAACCGGGTGGCGAAACAGGCGGCACTTGCCCACACCCTTTTCAACGTATTGGGCGTGGTCATCATGTGCCTGACATTCCTGATCCCGGTCAATGGGGAACCTGTATTTTTCGCACTTATCAGCTTCCTTGGCGGTGATCTGCCCCGGCAAATTGCCAATGCCCACACGATTTTCAACGTTTTCACCACCTTGATTCTGATTCCGTTTGTGCCGCTTTTTGCCAAAGTTTGCGAAAGAGTCATCCGCAACAAGCACATTCAGGTCAAATATCAGAAACTTGAACCGCATCTGCTTGACACCCCCTCCATCGCATTGGCACAGACCACCGGAAGTTTGCGGCAAATGCTGAAAAAAGCGTGGGAAATGATCGATTGTTCGCTTAAAATTTACAGCAGCAATGATGAAAAAAATCAGGAGATCGTCAAAGAATTGGAAGAAAGAGAGAACGATATCGACGAAAGACAGAAAGATATTACCGGATATCTCTCCTTGCTTATGCGTCGGAGTCTCACCCAGACAGAAGCTGAACAGATCCCGCCATTGCTCCACTGTACCAATGACGTTGAACGTATCGGTGACCATGCGGCAATGATCCGGGCGATCACCGAAAAACTCAATCAGGAAAATCTCAAATTCAGTGCCGGAGCGGAGGAGGAATTTAACATTCTGCACAAACTCTCGGCTGAATTGACCGCCGCCACCGTCGGACAGTTGACTGAATATGATGAGATTGCGGCAAAACGGGCAAATGATCTGGAGAGAAAACTTTTTGAAATGATCGGCAATTCCGAAAAAGAACACCTCAACCGGATAAATTCCGGCGACTGCCGTCCGCAGGTGGGGATTCTCTATCTGGAACTGCTTGAGGAACTCCGCAAAATCGGACGCCATCTGGAAAATATCAACGACCGGGCAAGTATGTTTTACAGCCGCCTGCCCGGATCAACTGAAAAATAAATAAGCCAAAGGAACAAAACAACATGCAGTTGATCGGTCATATTGCCGGCGGGATCGCCGGTATCGCCCTGCTCTATTACGGAGCGGAATATCTTATCAAAGGCGGTGTCAGTATCGCCCTCAAACTCAAAGTCCCTGCCCTCGTTATCGGGTTGACGCTGGTTGCATTCGGAACCAGTGCCCCGGAACTGGTGGTAAGTATTGATGCGACACTTAAAGGCAGCGGGGATATCAGTATAGGCAATGTATTAGGCTCAAATATCTGCAATATCGCCCTCATTCTCGGTTTGAGTGCGGTAATTGCCCCTCTGACTGTACAAAAGAAACTTTACCGTTTCGACCTGCCGCTTTTGACGGTAACGTCGATACTCATGGGCGTTTTCTGTCTGCTTTCCGGGGGGATCACCCGCTGGCAGGGCGGAATCTTTTTTGCCGGGATCCTCACCTACACCATTTACAGCATCTATGCCGGAAAGAAATCCGGTGCCGATGATGAAGATGTCAGCAGCAGCAAGATCTACTCTTATGCTGTTTCCGTACTTTTCGTTGCCGGAGGTCTCACCGGACTGGTTGCCGGAGCCAAATTATTTGTCAATGCGGCGATATTTATTGCCAGAGCCGGGGGGATTTCCGATGCGGTGATCGGTTTGACCGTCGTAGCACTTGGAACCAGTCTGCCTGAATTGGCGACCTCCGTCGTTGCCGCATGCAAAGGTGAACAGGATATCGCCATTGGCAATGTTATCGGATCAAATATGTTCAATATTCTCTGTATTCTGGGTATTGCCCCTCTGATCAGCCCGATCCACGCTCCGGAAATCAACTGGATCGATCTGGGAACGATGATCTTCCTGACCGTCTCTCTTTTCCCCATCATGAGAACGAACTGGAAAATCAGCCGGGCAGAAGGAGCATTTTTACTGCTCATCTACATTGCCTATACTGCTTACCTTTTTGTCAAATGAGCAGATAAATCTTTTCAAATAAAAAAAGATATTATGAGAGATGCAAAAAGTCTCTCATAATATCTGTAATACCGAAACAAATCAAATTACATCTGCTTTGAAGTAAGTTACCCCCAAGCTGTGTAAATCTGTTTCTTTCCAGGAATCCACATGACCGTCAAGCCACAGAACGTTGGTTCCGCCATTGTGCCAATCGGCGACTCGCCAGTTATCAACGTTTTGTTTATCCGGTCTGTATATCATTGGCGTACCACCGAATCCCCTTTCACAATCGGTCAACCAGACTTTCTTTGACGGATTTTTGAAACGGGTCGTTTTTAAGAAATCCCATTTATTTTCATATCCGTCAATATCATAGTATCCATAGTTCATACCATAGGAAATTTCGACTACAGATTCATAACTCCCCCACGGTTTTGCCGGTTCTCTGACAGATGGGCAGGCAAAAACTTTTGGCCAATATTTGCTTGTCGAACTTCTGTCAGTTGCATTGACCGCAACTCCGTCTGCTCCAAAACCATGAATGGCAAGTGCATTCATCCAGCGCCATGCATTACTGCCGAATGTATAATCCATTTTCATATAGTAATCATCATTTGCCTGGGCATAATTGAGAAAGCCCATATTCATCTGCTTGAGATTGTTGATGCAGGTCGCCGCCCTGCCCCTCTCTCTGGCAGAGTTGAGAGCAGGCAGCAAAATTGCAGCCAATATAGCGATGATAGCTATAACCACGAGAAGCTCAATAAGGGTAAAGCACGCTTTACCCTGCCCATGGGCAGACTTTTCACGATCACAGCAGAGATGTGATCCTTTAACGAGAAGTTCAATCAAAGTGAATGCATTACTCTTTTTCATAACCTTCGGCTCCTTTTTAACTTTATTTTTGAATCATTTGATCTCGATCAGCAGGAAATCCTCTGCCGGGATCTCCACATTGATCTCTGCCGCACATGCAGCTTCAGCAGGAAGCAGCGACATTTTGACCGGTTTTTTGGTATCAAGGAAAGATGCTTTGAGATTGTAAAGCGTACCGGTTGACTTGCCGGGGAAAAGTTCTTCCAGATTGACAGTCAGCAAATCTTTTACCGGTTTTGTATTCCAGTTGGAGACCACGATCAAGACTTTATCCGGCTTGCGATAGACGGTGCAGTAAACGTTTTCACTTTCCGCAATCGCCATTTTCTGCCGATGATACGGGAGATATTCCGCCTCATGCACACCGAATTCGCCACGGGGATGAACAAAGCGGTGAAGCAGAACTTTGGCATTGCATTGGCAGAACCATACGTTCATATCGGTCATCCAGAGAAAACTGAACATGGCATTGGTGGCGGCTTTTGATCCCTCTCCGGTGTAATAATCTCCGAAGTATTCCGGCAGCAGCGACTTGGCACTGCCGTCAACCCGGCTGGCGAAGTAAAAGTGTGCCACATCTTCCGGCTTGACAAAACGGGTGTAATAGTGATGATCCCCGGAAAGGCGGCGAAGCACTTCCCCGTCGATCACCATATCTGAAAACGGCACATAAGGCGGGAAAACATGCCCGATAAATACCGCATCGGGATTGCGTTTCTTGATCGCTTTGTAAATACGTTTCGCCATCTCCCGGTAAGCTCTCACCGGACGTTTGACCAGACTTTTGCCGTTGCAGTCAAATTTGTTGTGTTCCGGATGATCCGGATTGAGACAGGAAGTATAAACCTGATCGTCCCAATAGTAGCCGTCCAGACCGAGTTTTTCCGCCCAGTAAACATGGAGAAAGACCTTGTAATCCTGCAAATCCTTGTTCCATCCGCAGATCCGCCGGAGAGTACCGCGTTTTTTGCGGAGAAATTCATAAACCGTGTTGACATCCAGTTTGTCGGTCCCGCCTTTCCAGGCGGCACTGTTGTCGATAAAGACCGGGTCATAATCGGTGTGCAGATCTCCGACGGTGTAATAGACGATTCTGGTTCCCGGTTTATCTTTGCGGGCTTTTGCCATGAAATTCATAAAACGTTCCGGATTGCGGGGGATCGGAATCGACGCAGGGGCACAGCTGTCACTGCGTGAAGGACGTTTGGCGACCTCATCCAGACCGACAAAATAAGGACTGACTATCCGCACCGCCGGAGAAGGACTTTTGACGATCTCATCGTATGCCCATCCACTGGCATCCCATGAATAAATGAAATTCGCCATCAACTTACGGTCGAGTTGACGGTAGGGCATCATATTGAACCCCATTTCGATTTTGGCAGCAGCCATTCTGCCGGCAGGAGGGTTGTCAACGAAATTGAATCTGGCGGTAACTTCGCCGTCATTGACCAGCCATTCAACCCGGCGATCAAATTTTTTTGCCTGCCAGCCATCCACGCCCTCGGAACAGAAACTGATACCGACCTTTTCATTACCGAGAGAAAATATGGATGTCCATCCCGGATTCAAAGCACCGAGTTTGCCATTGCCGGTAACCTGCCCCCAGCGTTCACGCACATCCTTGCGGGTGAAAGTATCCGATGGCTTAAGGTAATTTCTGGCAACATCTTTATTGACCGGGAAATCCAGTACCAGACGGTCGATTTTCACATTTCCGGGAGCGGCACCGATCTCCAGTTCCATCCAGACAAAGCCGTCAAATTCGATTTTGAATCTGGTTTTCACCGGAATCCCGGCGATCTCCGTACTGCCGGTATAAACTGCGTAATCATCAAAAAATTCAGTAATTTTACCGCTGCCGGGGGTTGATTTTACCCATTTGCCATTAATAAGAGCAGCGAAATATACCGGACCGGCAAGGATGTTTTCTTTCTGGCTGATCAACTGCACCGGTAATGCTTTGCCGTCAAAAATATAATCTCTGCCCCAAACTGAAACAGTCGTACCGTCAATTTTCAAAGGTATCCACGGCACGGGAACATCATGATCAACTCCGATAGTATTATTTTTCCACGCTTCTTCAGCAACGAGCTTTTTCCACTCCCGGATCATCGGAGTATCTTCCCACGTCTGCCATAATGGATTATCATGTGCCGGAGCTGCCGACACAATACCGCAGCAGAAAAAGAGAATAGAAAGAATAAGTTTTTTCTTCATAAATATACCTCCTTTTTATTTAGATGTTTTCATCTGTAAAAACCACTTTTTCAACACTTTTTCCGCCGGTTTACCGGCAAAAGTAAAGCCTTTATCCCCTCTGGGATCGGTATGATGATGTGGACGGTACTGGGTTTCGTCCCACTTCCACCAGTACAATCCCATCCATTGCGGAATATCGTGGAAAGTCTGGAAGATCGCTTCCATGTAGTTTGCCTGCTCCTCTCCGTCATACCACGTCTCGGTTTGGAAGTCACAGGGATTGGCGATACAGCCGTGAGCTGAACGAACCCCCAATTCCGTAAAGGCGATCGGCTTATTACCGAAACGCTCGCAGATGGAGATGATCCTCTCCCGCCGGGGTTTAAGATATTCAATCATCTGTTCCAGAGTATAAGTCGGAGCATCTTTGAATTCTTCCGGGGTCCACTCGCACTTGCAAGCCGGCGGATAATAGCTGTAAGAGAGAAAATCAAGGTCTTCAAACCAGTTGAGTTTATAACTTTTACGGGAGGCACAGGTAAATTCATAGGTGACCGGACCGGAGTAATTCTGCCGCACCCCGGCAAGAACATTCCGCCACTCATCCTCACGCCACTCGGTACCGTAATATTCCGCACCGGCAATATAACCCTCTATCTTATTCGTTTCTGCGAAGTCGGCAAAATATTTGGCACTGTCGGTAAATGAAGCGAACCATTCGCCCCAGTAATCCTTTTTGACCCCCTCGATCTGGATGCTGTCCGGGAAGTTGACCCTGCCCATCCATGCTCCGTCCAAAAGGGTAAGACACGGTTTGAGGATGATTTTTATCCCGTTGTCATGCAGAGCTTTTGCCATATCGGTAAGTTCGACCTCGCCGGAGGAATATTTAAAATCCATGAATACCCGGGTCGAGCAGAAGGACTCCTGACACAAATTGGCATTAAGAATGCACCAATTCACCCCGGTTTTCCGCATCAATTCCGGCTGTTTGAGGATATCTTTGCGGGAATAGTAGCCGCGTTTGGCAAGGAATCCCAGATTTACGCCGCAATGCAATTCATTGAAAAGCGGGTGATTCGCAAATTTTTCCGGGATACAACATTTTTTAGGATCCATAGTTTATTTCTCCTTTTTTTGAGACTGTACGGTCAAGTATTTCTATACAATTAAGCAAATGCCGGGGGATATGGAAAAAACCCTTAAAACGGCTGCCCTTACAGGTGTGGAATTGTCTGCCGTCCACCGCCGCATATGCGAACCATTCCGGGAACTCCGGATCACGCAAATTTTCCCAGCAAAAATTTTCCACCCGGTCAAACATCTCCGCAAATTCCGCTTCTCCGCTTGCTTCATACGCCCGGAGTACGGCAGTCGCTGCTTCATTCTGCGGCCACCACGCTTTGAGCATGAATTCATTCTTTGCCACCGGCTTGCCCAAAGCATCTTTGAAGTACCAGATGCCGCCGGATTCATTGTCCCAGCCGTATGCGAATGAGGTTTTCACAGCAGAAAGGGTCAGCGGCAGAAATTTTTTCACCAGCGGATCATCCGCATTTTCCCGGAGACGGAATTCTTCCAAAATAAAAGAAAGCCCCTCCAAAGCATGTCCCGGATTGGTAAAACGTCCCTCCTGTGAAGCAAGATCAAATCCACCGCCGACCGGAGCATTTTCAAAAAATATTCCCATTTCCGGATGATAAAACCGGAATATTTTTTCTATACATACATCTATTTCCTCACGGCTGATCCTGTCTGGAAATACCTGCTGCATGATGGTCAAAACATTCAACTCGATCATGCTGTGTGCCAAACGTTCATAAGCAGTGTGGTTCTGTGCCACAGCCTGCCGGTATGAAGTCAGTGCCGAAAAAGCCTCATCAGCAAACCGTTTTTCCGGTAATGCCCGATACAATTCCGCCGCTGCCACAGCAGCGAAACTGCCGGAGAAAACTTCCGCTCCGTCTGCTTTTTCGGCAATTATCCCCCCCTGACGATCCAGCATATAAGCAAAACCACCGTCTGCTTTTCTCCCGTAACGGCAGAGGAAATCAAATCCGGACAATGCAATATCCAAATATTCCGCTTTACCGAAACGGCTGTTGTAAAGAGCAGCAAACATGTAAACTTCACGCCACTGCATCCACATCTGCTTAAGCGTATCGTAAGGAAGCCCGTCTCGTTCCAGACAGGTGAGAAAACCGCCAAACTCCCGGTCAATACTGTATTTCTGCCAGAAAGGGACAATATTGCCGGTCAGCTCGTTTTCCAGACGGGAATGCCATTTTTTCAATACATCCATATTCTCTTTCCCTATCAGACCCTGACACACTGATTCCGGGCAATGCTCCGGTAACAGGCATTCATGCACTCAATGGTGTGCCGGTGCCATTTGAGATTGATTTTCGGCTGTTTGTTGTTGCGGATGCAATCAACAAATTCGTCGATAAGCCCGATCCACTCGTCAAAGTAGGTGTACTGCACCGTCAAGCGATCATTGGGGGCTCCGTTGTGAAAAACATTGGGACCGAAACAGTCGCATTGAAGCATTCCTTTTTCTCCGGTAATGGTAAAATTGACCTCCATGCGTTTCGGGAAAACTTCCCACCCCGGACCGGGAACAGGGATCCTCTCCTCCATTCTTGACCATGACGGATCAAAGAGAAACGAAGTGCCGTCTGTCATTTTCCCGACGGCAGCAAGCATATCCTCCACGACCAGATCCTCCCGCAAATTCGGAGCTGTCTGGGCGAAAACATATTCAAATTCAGCTCCCGTAAGCCAGCGTACCATATCAAAAATATGCGGATGATCGCATAATGCTCCGCCGCGGAAACGGGAATCGCCATCTTTCAGCGGCACTCTTTTCCCGTAACTTGCTTCAGGAACTCCCTGCCAGGGAAACGCCCACACCGGAGAAAGAGTGATATTGGTCGCCTGGATCGAAAGGATTTTGCCCAGTTCACCGGAAGCGATCACCTCTTTAAGCCTCTGAACCACCGGATTATAGTGCATTTCCAGCTCGACCTGACAGACGATCTTTGCCCGGTCAACCATTTCGATCATCCGGTCATACTCCTCAAGGTCAAAGGTCGGTATTTTCATGGAGAGGATGTGGATGCCTCTTTCGGCACAGAATTTCATCTGCCCGTAATGCCGGTCATTGGCTGAAGCGATCACGACAGCTTCGATATCCGGGTGATCGGCGAGCATTTCTTCCGGATCAAGGTAACAGGGAACGCCGTTTTTATACAACTCGTAAACCTCTTTTGCCTTTTCATCCTCGGCACAGGAGGCAACCCATTGCAGTTTTTTATTTTCACGCAAAGTCTGATAATATTTGCGGGTATGTCCATGGTTCATGCCCATCATTGCTATTTTTACCGGTTTCATATTTCACTCTCCCGTTTTCCGGTGAATACGATCTGTGAAGAACTGCTTGATTCCAGAGCGGCTCTCACGGCATTTTCTGCCATAATTGCATCTTTTTCCCAATCTTGCACCAATTCCGGATTCCCGAGAAGCATGCAGGCACTGCGAACAACGAAAACAGCTTCATCCGGCAATCCGAAAAGCTCCATATCCACATCCGTGAAACGTTTTTCACCATTTTCCGTCCAGAGATACATTGAGGATTGCGGCACCTGGGTATCGACCATGCGGTCGGAAGCAGTTCCTCTGCCGGCGATTATTTCGTGCCGGTCGATATCGTCCTTTTCAGGCGGAAGCTTCACGCCGCACTCAACAGTACAGCTCATGCCGTTGGCAAGACGGACGATCAGATTGCATACTGCATTGCCGGTCATCACGGCGAAAATGCTCTCCACCGTACTGCCGGAAAAATATCTTAAAATATCCAATTCCGTGAAAAGCAACTCCTCCATGCTCTTTTTCCCGGAAAAATGAGCAAAGCGAAAGGTGGAAACTCTCTCCAAAGTACCATCTTCAATGATCTTTTTCAATTCGATAAAACGCCGCTCAGCCCGCCAGAAAAGCAGCTGTACCCTTTTTTCTCCCGGCAGAACAAGGAAGTAATTTCTTGCATCTTTTTCGATGTACCCATCCGCGAAACCGTACTTTTCCCGGAGAAACGCCAATGCGTCATTCATTTTTTCAATCATTTTCACAAGCTCTTGATCAAAGGTTTATATTTTTTAAGATAAGCGGCATTTTTCTCATCGCCGCCGGGAGCATTGGCACTGTTCCAGACCGGAGGGACGATACCGCGTTCAATACAGATGCGGCAGCACTCGATTTCCAGCAAATGGGCGATCGTGAAGTCAACGACATTGGATACCGGAGCAATGGGGGTCTCCAAGCCGGGGAGTTCCACCACAGCATCGCCGACCGGATTGTAATCATCAATGCACACATCGGCATAATCAAAAAGATTTTTCCCGTTGGGATGACGGATGAAGTGATCTTCCGGCATCTCATTCTGCCAGAAACTGCTTGCCACAGCGATGATCTTGCCGCCGCGTTTTTTGATCTCCTCTGCCGCATCGATCGTAGCCGGATTGATTCCGATATTGTGAAAAATCAGCACCAGATCCCCCTCCTTTATATCGTAATAACGGATGATCGAAGCTCCAAAATTCACGGTGCGTTCCAATTCAAGATATTTCAAAGCCTGATTGAATACTGACAGAGCTGTTTCCATCAGCGGATTGATATTAGCCAGACCGCCTGCCCGGAAGAACATCTCTCCCATTGCCAGAGTCGTATGCCCGCCTCCGGCATAAACGTTGATAAGTTTGTCTGCGGCGATGATATCAGCCATCAATTCTGCTGCTTTATGGATATTCTCCGACTGCTTCTCCACGACGGAACGGATGTTGGCAACGACATTGTCCACATAACCGAAATCATTGAATTGACTCATTTTAAGATATTCTCCTGTATTTTCCGTTTCTGACGGCATCCGCAATACGCCCGATGCCGCTGACTTGATTTTGTTCCATAATTACTTTTTCAATACCCGGCGGAAATTTTCCCCGACAATATCCCACAATTTCAAGGCGTCCGGAGCTCCGACCACCGTCCCGTAACCTCCACGGTAAGTCCAGGCTGCGATCCGGTCAACCCCGGCGGCTTCAGCGATATCGACCCATTCAGCAATCTGTTCCCACTTATCCGGCTGCTTGTAATACCCCATGAACCAGCGTTCTGCAAGTTTGCCGTGGCGATGAGCGACATCCACCGTCTTTTCCGTGATCTCCCGGAAAAATGCTTCCGGCAGACCCCAGTTGACGATCGTCGTGGAAAAAACATCAAAATACGGACAGCTTGCAACCATCTCCCAGTTGTCATAACCGCGGTATTCAGAGACATAATATCCGTTTTGCGTGGCATGGACACAGCAGGTGATCTCCAGAGACGGGTTGATCTCTTTCAAAGCTTTGGAAGTATCTGACAGAATGACCAGAGCTTCACGCCAGCGGAATTGTTTCACATCATTGGTCATGTAACGGGGCATCGGATAGCCGTAATAATCCTCAAAACGTTTCCGGCATACCGGGCAGTAACAGCTCCAGTCATCCGCCACACCGCCGGTTATCGAAGCGATCCCTTTGGGAAAAGCGTAGTGCGGTTCATCCCAGAAAAAGCCGTCAGCAGCACACTCTGTTGCTAAAGTGGTACAGAAGTTTTTGAAATAATCCCGGTAACTTGCGGTATTGAAACAGGCGTATGGAAGTTTCTCTCCGGTCAGGGCGGAAACCTGACGGTTTTCCACATTGTCCTGCAAATATTTGCTGACCTGCTCCCCGCCGAAATATTTACCGTTTCCCCAGGGGTCGATGAGAACTTTAAGCCCCATTTCATGAGCTTTGTCCACTATTTTGGGAATGTTGGGCCGCCAGAAGTCAAAATCAAATTCAGTAACCGCCAGAATCACCGTCGTACAACCGTGATCCAGCATCTCCTGAAAATCTTTTTCCGCATGTTCGACATAATTAAGCCCGTAATAACTTATCGCTGTCTGTCTGATCGCCATATTTTTTCCTCTCATGGTTACTTTGCTGTTAATATAACCCGGACAGGAAAATTTACAATAATTAAAATGATTATATTTTTAACCAAAACGATTAAAAACACTTATTTCTCCCAATCATCAGTTTTTCATTTAACCAAGATGATTGATTTCCAAGGTCAACGACACCGCAGGATCACACCCGGTATTTATCGGAAGAGAAAACGGTATTTATTGGGAGAGAGACCGGTTTTTTTCTTGAAAAAAGCTGAAAAAGCGTAGATCGAACCGTAGCCGCACTTTTCCGCGATCTCCGAAATACTCATACTCCTGTTACGCAGATGGTATTTGGCAATATTCAAGTGCTGCTCGGCAACGTAACTGCCGATACTCATACCGACTTCCCGCCGGAAAACCATCCGCAAATGACTGGCAGAGATATTCAAATGACGTGCAATGGTTTCATTGTCCGGGATTTTTTCCAGATGACGGTGGATATAAGATAAGGTTTTAGCGACCAAAGGAGAAATACTCTCTTTTTTCACCGGCAGAGTGACATTTTTCAGAGAGTAGAAAAATTTAACCAGTTCAAACGCACACCAGAGGGTTTTCCCGGCAAGATAGAAATCCAGAATATTTTTGAGAAAAACAACGGAATTTTCTCCGAAGTGTCCCAGATTATTCTCCGGAATATACTCCGGCACGGAAGGTGTCTCAAAAGTGATGAAAAGCCGGGAATAACAGGGGGAATTAGGCATCAGATAACGCATCTGCCCCGGAGGGATGATCAAAACATCACCCTCTTTGAGAGCGATCGGAGAATCATCAAGCAGATAACTCATTTCCCCATTGGGCATGACTAACGTGAAACGTTGATGCGACAACGGATTTGCCACGGTAAAATCATGGTGAAAAATCAATATATTATCCGGGAGAACGAAATTTTTCGGCAGCCGTTTGCCGCTGAAAAAATCCATCGGCTCCCGCAGCATATCGATCTGCTTTTTCAGAGTATCCATAAAATTTGAACAGGTTATCTGGTCAATTCTTTTGCCAGAAACTCACGCACCTCCGCCGGAAATTCCGGGGCAGTACGGTGACCGTAACGGTACATCCGGTAAAGCCGTTTATTTTTTGAGGGGATCTTATTGTATGCCGCAAATACCGATGAGGGGAAACAGGTCGTATCCACAAATCCGGCTGACATCAGTACCGGCACATGGATATTCACCGCGAAATTCACTCCGTCAAAGTAGGGATAACTTTTTTCCACATCCACTTTTTTGCAGTTGAAATAAAGCATCGGCCATCCGGGCATACGGTTCATTTTCCAGCCGCCGTGATCGCACAAAGCCGCCACACTGGCAACGATGCAGGTAACATTTTTATTCAACGAACCGACAGCCAATGCGGTACCGCCGCCTTGACTGTTGCCGGTTATGGCAAAGTGCCTGCCGTCAAATTCCGGCAATTCTGCGACAAAATCCATTGCCCGGTTCAGAGCCAGCCACACTTTGCGGTAGATGTACTCATCCCGGTTGCCGGCATTATGCAGATAGTAGGCTTTCCCGGGGAAAGATTCGTTATATTTCCTGTACCTCCGGGACTGCTCGGCAGCATTGTCGGCGGTGGGAAAGAGGTGGACATTCATCCACAATTCGATCGCCGGAACCGGACTTGACCAGTAGGGTTGCGGAGAAACCGACCCCGGTCCAGCCCCCGGCACCGCCGCCAATGCAGGATATTTGCCCGGTTTTTCCGGAATGGAGAGAAAACCGGTGATCGCTCCGGAACCATCCGGAAATTTGACCGTTACCCGGCTGACTTTATAACCGTCCCGTTTGATATTTTCCAAAGCCTCGACAGTAACTTCGGCTGATTCAAAAGCCTTGATCCCTTCCTGCCAGAAGCGGTCAAAATCTTCCGGACGCTCCGTTCCGGCAATGATCTTTTCCGGTTCGACAGCTGCTCCCCCGTAAGGATAAAAGGGTTTCATTGCCCACTTTTCTTTTTTGCCGTCAGAATCGACATATCCCGGCGAAGAAACAAAAACAAAACCGGGACGGTCAAGCCGGGTGGTGAAAGAAAACGGATTGCCTTTTTCTGCCAGATTTATCTTTCTGGTCTCTATCAGCACTCTGCCGGAATCCTTGATTTCCAGATCAAAACTCCCGGACACAAGCTTTTTCCCGGCATCATCTTTGGCACAGACGGTAAAAACTATCTCCTCTCCGGCCTTGAAATCCCGCTTTTCCACGGTTTCAATATCCAATGAAACTGCCCAAAGCAAAACAGGTGAAATACAACCGGTCAAAAACAGTAAAAACTTATTCATTATTCTTTTCTCCCCGATATTTTCCATGTTTTATACAATTAATATAGTTATCATTTCCGGTTTTGTCAATCTTTCCGGAGAATTTTTCATTTTTTTCTTTACAGTTCCTTGACACAGATTGGATGGTGAGATATATTCTCCACTGGATATGTTCTGACCCGGAGATACTGATTTATTATGGTAAGCCTTTCCGATATAGCAAAAAGAGTTAAACTGGATGTCTCGGTCGTCTCCCGGGCATTGAGCCACAAACCGGCTCAAAATGCCAAGGTGAAAACCGAAACCAGAGAATTCATATTGCAGACCGCCGCCGAAATGGGATACCGGCCCAACCGTCAGGCTTCTTTCATGGGCAAAAAAGGAGACGCCACGATCTTCTGTTTCATGCCGCAGATAAGCGACCAGCTGACGGCGGATCTGATGTACGGGATCTCCGCTGCCGCCCGCAGGGAGAACTTCCCGGTGACCTTCTTTCAGGGCAATATGGATGGGGATTTCCGGAACTTCCTTGCCGGTCTGGATGACAGCAACCACAGCGGAGTGATCTCATTTCCGACCAGAGCTTTATCCGATGACCTCAAAGAGCTGCTCATTCTCTATCACCGGAGAAGAAAAACTTTGCTGCTGCTCAATCCGCAAAGCAACTCTTTCGGAGGACAACCGGAAGATGGCTTCAGCAATATACCGCACCTGATCATGGATGATGCTTACGGCGGTTCACTTGCAGCGAAACACCTGATCGGAAAGGGGTGTCAGCACTTTTTTTTCACCGGATTCCCCGGACAGCACTTCCGGCACCGCTTTGCCGGTTACCGGGAAGAACTTGCCCGTCACAGCGTGGAAGCGGTCTCATTCGACTCCGATGACGAATTGAAAAAGATCGTCGCCCTCCCCGGCAGGATCGGCATCTACGCCGACCGGGATACCCACGCCATAAATCTGATCATCCGCCTCGCCCATCTGGGGATCACTCCCGGAGAAAAAGTTTTGCTGGTAGGTAACGATGACAAACAGCAAAGCAGACTCTCCGGCTTGACCACCATCCACCAGCCGATCCGGCAGGAGGGGGAACTGGCGGTAAAAAAACTGATTAATCTCATTTTCGGCGGCACCGAAGAAAATGAGTTTATCAAGCCTTATCTTGTGGTGAGACAAAGCACCGGGAACTACGAAACAGAATATATCGTGGAATAGCAAAATCCTCTTGCAGCAAGGATGATAAAATTTGAAAAATTTTATATTTTCCACTTGCTTTTTGTGCCTTTTTACGTTATATTTTCCCATTCACCCGTAACTGCAAAAAAAGGTACTTTTTCATCATGCTCAAACTGCTTCTGCCCCTGCTTTTTTTTCTGCCATTAATGGCGAAAGATCCGGGATTTTATGTCTGGCAGAGACAACAGGATGCAAAAGTGGCAAAAGCCGTGAGCGATTTTTGCAAAGAGAGTGACGGCAGTCTCTATTTCCTTGCAGGGGAAATGGAAAATAACGGCAGGATGATCCGCATTTCCCCGCCCGGATTCATTCCCTTTGCCCGGTCGGTGCCGGTTTTCCGCATCCACATCAACAATATGAAACTGTCCCCGGCTATCCTCGCTGAAAAAATCGCCGGAGCATACAATGCCTGGCAGTTGTGCAAAGCATTGCAGATCGACCTGGACTGCCCGGAAGCAAAGCTGGATTATTACACAACTCTGATGCAGGAACTGCGGAAAAAATTCCCCGGCATCGAATTGTCGGCAACAGTTCTGCCCTGCCATCTCAACCACCCGGAAAAATTCAAAAAACTTGCCGGAAGCTGTGATTTTTTTGTTCTGCAAGTCCACGCCCTTACCCGAAACAAAGATTTCTGGTTCATCCTTGACCGGAATATTGCCGTTACCGCCATTGAAAAAGCTGACCGCATCAACAGACCGTATCAGGTCGCATTGCCCTTTTACTCCCACTTGATCAAAGGCAAAGCGGTTTACCCCGATCCGGAAGTCATTTCTGAAATCGTCTCTCTGACCCGAAAAAGCAGATATGCAATTGGTTTGATCGCTTTCCGGTTACAGCTTGACGGTGAATACGATGTATTGGATATGCTGACGGCATTGAATTTGTGCCGGGGGGAAAAATACGCTCCGGAACTTGTTACTTCATGGGAGAAACAACCCGGCGGCTCATGGCTGCTCTATTTGGAAAACCGCGGCTTTTTTGTGCGTAAAACAACTCTCCTGTGCCGCTGGGAAAAAGATTTTGCCATCCACGATGCCAAAACATTCAACCGGGCAGAACTTACTGTTGACCGCTCAAAACTGACCTTATTCCTGCCGCCTCCGGGTAAAAAAATGGCAGTTTTGTGGTTGCGTACCGATGAAAACAATGATCTTGATAAAAATAACCCATTAACTGTAAAGGAAAACGCCGAATTATGAAAAAATCTCTCCCTCTCTTTCTCGCATCTGCTGTTGCCGCACCGGCTTTGATCGCCTGTGTACCTTATGAACAGCCCTCCTACATCTTTGATGATGCACCTTATTCCATCCGGCTGAATAAAGATGCTGCTCTCAAGCGATTCCTTATCATTGTCAAAGATCAGCTGCCGTCAGACTGCAAATTCAACGAAGGAACTTCCACATTGGAAGCGGAAATCATCGACTTCACCAATGCCGTAAACCGTTATTTCCCGCAAAAAAGTGAAAAAGAGCGGAAACAGCTCATTGATAATTTCACTCAATTCATCACCAGCTACCGCGGCGATGACGAAATTTGTGCGGAGATCAGCGACTACCCGGAAATGCCCGGTGAATTGGAGGAGTTTTACCTTTTCCTTGCCGGCAGGGATATATTGATGAGAGAAGCTCCGGACACCATCCCTTTCCCGTGGGAAAAACTTCTCTCTCTGCCTCCGGAAAAGAGACACTATCGCACCGTCTGGGTCCACTTCATGCTTGGAAATCACTTCAAAGATGACCTGCATAAACATTATGATAACTGCCGGGAAGCGGCAAAAAAAGGTTTTGCCGACACCGCAGGTCTGGCACTGCGTTCCTACATTCTGGAAGAACGTTACGGACAGAATATCGCCCGGGTCATCCGCCGTGCCGCAGAGGCAGAAGCCAACAATAATTTTAACCTGACCCTGCTCAACAACATAAGCAGACAAAGGATCGACCAATTGGATGATGGGCAATACTTCGCCTTGATCAACGATCCGGTATGCCGGGAATTTCTGGCTCTGACCGATACCACTCCCCGTTTCCGCAGAATGGTGCGGAATATCAAATTCCGCAGTGCCGATATCTGTGCCTACTATGCCTGCGAAGCAGGGGATTTTGCAGAAGCCAAAGAATTTATCGCCATGCTGGAAAAACCGACTTTACTCTCGACCTATATCGAAGCAACTATCGCCCGTTACAATGGTAATATCCCGCTGGCGGTAAAAAAATTGCGGCAGTTTCTGGCACTTGCCGCCCAGATAAATCCCGCCGACACTCCGGAACTTTTGAAAAAAATGGATTGCGAAAGTGGGGTTTACGAGGGCGAAGATATCAGACAGGATGTTTACGGTATTCTGGGTTTGACCATGGTCATGCGGCGTGATTTCATGGAAGCTGCCAAGTTTTTCTACGATGCCGGACAGTTGAGCGATCTGGAACATGTAACCGAAAAATTCATGACTCTTGACGAACTGGTGAAATTCATTGACAGCATCGAAACAGATGCCTATACCGAGATCCCTGAACGGGATGGAGTACCTGATTTTTACAGCAAACCGGCGATTGCCCGTAAACTCCGCTATCTTGCTGCCCGCCGGGCATTCCGGGAGGGAAAATATGATCTGGCAGATAAATATATGCCCAAAGAATTCCAGAAACTTATCTGGGATTATCAGAACTTCATCAAAACCGGAAACAATACTGCTCTTTCCGGCGATGAAAGAGCTTTGGCTCTCTACAATGCGGCAAAAATCCTCCGCCATAAAGGTATGGAATTATCCGGTACCGCCGGAAAACCGGACAACTTCCCCGGCAATTTCGGACACCGCATGACCGAGTGTCAGGATTGCACTTACAACACTATGCTGGGGACTTGGACTTTGTGCCAAACACATCGTCTCATCAATAATACTGTTCCCGGATTCAATGCGATCAAAGACCACAATACCGTCCCGGCACATCAGCGTTTCCACTACCGCTATCTGGCGGCAGACTTGGCTCTGCGGGCAGGAACTCTTGCCGAAAATGAGGAATTGCGGGCATTGATCAATCTCTTTGGCGGTGAATGTCTTAAAATGCGTTCTCCGCAGGAGGCTGATATTTTTTACAAACGTCTGGTACTTGATTCACGCTCGACCCTGCTGGGCAAACTGGCGGATAAACAGCGTTGGTTCCCGGTCATCAAAGTACTGCAGGATGAAATCCAAAGTATCAGACCGGTTAATTCACTGGAGGATGTAAAAAATTTGATGCAGCAGGCTTTCCCGGCATGGAATCAATGATTCAGGGGATAAAACTCATAAATCCGGACAATCCGGCAGCATAATGGGGAACGATCAAATTCGTTCCCAGCTGCCGGTGGATCTCTTTTGCCCTCAAAGCATCCTCATCCAGACGGCTGATACAAACCGCCCCCATCTCCACTCCGGCGGCAATTTCACTGCGTCCGTCACCAATGACCAGAATATTTGCCGGATCGATCTTCTCCGTCCGGCAGATATTACGCATGATTTCAGCTTTGGGGAGCTTTTTCTGCCACGTCGAACCGATAAGTTTTTCAACGATCCCGCCGTCAGCAGGCTGTAAATGCAAAGCAGTGATCTCCTCGACCATCGTACCGGCAGCACGACCGGAGTCATCATATTCCACGACGGCACCGGTAACAAAGTAATTTTTCACCCCGCAACGGTGAAGAAATTGCAGAAATTCCAAACTCCCCTTCACCCGCCATTTGTCAGGATGCTTCTTTGCATCTGCCAGATTGCGGTCCCGGCCCATTGCCAGAAGCAGAATTTCATACGCTTTGAAAAGTTTTGAAGAGTCTTTCTGCAATCGCTCCCGGAATATTTCCGTTTCCGGATATGAGGAAAAATCCTCCTCTCCAAGCCAGATTTTCCGGATTATCTCCCGGTTGACCTCCGCTGAGGTGCCGCAAATATCATATTTGCCAACTTCTCCGGCACAACGCAATGCCCACTCCATCTGGGTAAGTGCCGACAATCCGGCAGATTCAATGGCAAAACGCCGCCCCTCCGGAAATTCATCCGGATTTTTCCGGGCGATAACAGCCGCAATATCCGCCGGAGAACCGGCATCAGGCATTCCGTAACGGGCAACAAATCCGGTAACAAGAGCCATTACCGGCACCCACTGCCTTATCAGCGAGTGAGTACCGTCTATATCGTGAAAAGCATGAGTGATCTTCCGTGAGGAAAATAAAGAATTGATCTCTATTTCAGGTGGAATTTTTCCTGCATCGATCCACAGCATAGATTCACTTGATCCAATCTTTATAGCGGAAAGGTATGGTTGCTCTCTGTGCCATTCTCTCTGCCGGGGTGATGAATTCCCACAATTCTTTCAAAGAAACAGCAGCCAAACAGGTATTGGTATCTCCGCCGCCGTAGTAGATCCGCAGCGTATCTCCATCATTTTCCACGACCGCTCCGCAGGGGAAAACGGTATCCTGCACCCAGAAATTACCATCTTTACCGGTTTCGTAGGGCATTTCAGCGACCAGCAGCGGCTCTTTGGTTATGCCGATAAGTTTTGTCGGATCATCAGGGGCAAAAAGAGCGGCACCTGCCATATAGCGTTTGTTCCATCCCCTGCCCTCGGATTCTTCAAGAGATGCAGCAACACCGTCCACGGCGTGAAAGATCAACAGCCAGCCCCGGTCAGTTTTCACCGGCGGTGCCCCGGCTCCGATTTTCACACTGGCAAAAGGTACATCTTCACAGCCGAGCAGAAGTTCCTGATCTCCCCAGTAACGCAAATCAGGAGAGAATGAATACCAGATGTGAAACGGTACTCCCCACTGATTTGAGGGACGTTCCAAACGCATATACATACCGTTGATCTTCTCCGGATAAAGCACCATATTACGCTGCTGCGGAATACCGATCCACACCGCATCAAAATCGGTGCCTTTGCCCCGCCATTTGGCGATACCGGGCCGCTCGGAATGCTGATTTTCAAAGCAGAATGTCAAATACAATTCCCCCTCAAGCACCGTAAGTCTCGCATCACACACCCACGGCAGAATTTCGCCTTTATAGTGAACCTTTACATATTCCGGCTCAATGGTGAAATTGATTCCGTCATCGCTCCACCCCAGACCGGTATTGATGGATTCAAAATTGGACTCCTTTTCCACTTCATCGCTTTTATCGGCACAATCTACCCGGGGAGCGATACAATATCTGCCGTTGAAAAAAGTTACTCCGGCATTATAAACCAGATCGGCATAATAAGGGACATCTTTCGCCGTCAGCAAAGGATTACCTTTATAACGGTGTACGATCTCTGCAGTATGGTGTTCGCCGGTCATTTTATCCCGGCGGAAAGGATTGACGATCATGACAAACTCCTTGCTGTTATTTTATAGTGATGACCGGTTCGGGCAGATCGAAATCACCTTTTCCGGGGATATTTCCGGAAACCCGGTATTTTCCGGCAGGGATTCCAGCCAAAGACCAGCTTATATTACGAAGTTTCCCCGGAGTCAACGGGGGAATAGAGACGGTTTTTTCATACTTTCTGCCGTCGGCTTCCGAAGTTAAAACCAGTTTCACACTGCCCGGATCACAGGATGTTGACGGAGCAAGCACCACGCCTAAAATCCACGGGGTAACGCTTCTTGTGACGTAACAGTGCATGGCAATATCACCGCAAATCTCCTTGAGGTCATGGAAATTTGGAAATACCGCAATATCAAACGTGTATTCCCGGCAATCCCCCGGAGCCATTTTCTGCGGTTCAAGCATGAATGCCATCCACCAGTACCAGCGGCTGTTGTAACCGCTGCTCAAGGTGTAGAATTTCCCCTCTTTCCCCATATCTTCCGGATCGGGGATCAGAGCGAAAGAGAGTTTTTGCGGTGGGATAGCCACTGCAAGGAAGTTGTCTGACGGCACCACGGTACGCTGCTGCCACCGCACCAGACGGTCATATTTGCCATTGGCATCCGGCATACGCACCAGAGGGATGAATAATCCGCGTCTTTTCGGCAAAGGATCACCGCCATTGAGGAAAAAATCCCACCGGGGCGTAACGGTAAAAGCCCCCCGGTCATGCCATTGGATTTTGCTTGTCACGGTGATTTTGCTGTCGGTCAGAGTGATTTTCCGGGTCAATGTCACCGGTTCTCCGCCATAATTTTTGGCACTGAAAATCACGGTACGCCCGTCCGGCTGCTCCATTTGCATGGCATTCTCTCTTGCCCGCAGATCCCGATAGGTAAAATTGTCACAGCTGCCGAAGTTATTTCCCTTGCTTCTGCTGACCAGAGAACCGAAATCATTTTTCACCGTATGCCGGGGAAAAAGTATCTCATAATTTGACGGCAGCACCCGGATCTGATTGATTCTGCCCATGGAATCCGGCAGCAGATCGACAGAAAGAAACTCATTCTGCAAAGTTACTTTTCTGTACTCCACGACCTTTTCGGTGGATGCCGGAGCTGCCTGCACAAAATTCAGGCACAACACACCAAACATCGAAATCGCAGCAAACTTTTTCATTTGGCACTCCTTTCACTTTCAAAACAACGTACCAATGGCAAACGATCCTGATTTAGATCGAAGTATTTCAACATATCCGGGTGCAGACAATCCCACGCTCTGGGTTCAAAGGGGAAGATGTATTCAAATCTCTGATCCAGAATATAACTGAATTTCCGCACAAGAGAATCGGCACTTGCCGCATCCGGAGCAGTGATCTGCCAGCAATCTTTCAGCAAAGATACTCCGGCTTTATCCGCACTTCGTCCGACGGAAATCACCATGCCCGGTTTGTTCATATCTCCATTTCCCTTTACCACGGCAATATCCGCACTGTCAAGCACCTTATGCTTGACCAGAAAATCGAATACACCTTTCAGCCGGGTTGCCTGACGCAGCTCATTTTCATTGGCATCCTGCGGCAGACGGATCTCAAAAACCGCCTTGTTGCCCTCTTTGACAAAGGGAAAAGAGTACAGATCTTTTCTGCTGAAGGCAAATTTTTCCGAAACGTATTCCAGAACGATCAGGGAATTTTCCCCGATGACAAGTTCTGCCGGATCAGCATTTTGACCGTCAACTTTGACTGAATTTAATTTAAATCCTTCGATTCTGCGAGGCTGAAGTGCCGTGGTAAATTCCGGATTGCCGGTAAATTGCAGACGGTAAATTACCCGGTCGATATCCTTTTGAGAAGAAACGTTGACCGTAATTTTCTCCTGCGGCAAAGAAGTTATACCGCAGACACTCTCATAGAGGATCGGGATTCTGGATGTCAATTCGACTTTGAATCCGGTTTTGCCTTTTTCTGCGGAATTGAGCGTCTCCGCCTTGTCCCGCATCATCCTCACCCACAGATAATCGGCATCCCCCAGGATCTTATTGCCGACTTCCGCCTGACAAACCACGCTTTCTTCATAGGGATTGCCCATGAAAAGCACACTGTTCTCCTTTGTCCCGTAACGTGAAGAGTAGAACATTTTATCAGTATCGACTTTCACCGGAGCTTGAGCCTGCCAGCCCAGTTTACGGACTTTGAGCAATTCCGGCATGATATACTGCTCCAATGAACAACCGTTGGCAGTGTTGTAGGTGCCGGTCAAACCATACTGGAAATAATTGAAGATCAAATGGACGGAAAGCTTCTCAACTTCAGAAAGAAACTCTTTTTTCGTCATATTCCGCCAATCCGGCAGATAATCAAAGAGAAAGCGGTTGAATCCGTACCCTCTGGTCTGCATCGGAATTTGTCCGGCATTATAACGCACCACCGGCATGACACTGCGGAAAGAATCCTCGAAAATACCGTATTCCAGCATCGTGGTATCACCTCTGCCGGTAATACCGTTGAGCCAGACAAATGCTCCGGGCAATTCCTCGTGAACAAAGTCGGTCATCTTGATCACCGCCACGGTCTGATCGACAAAAACACCCTTTTCATCCCATGCCCTGCCCGGCATATCCGGATCTTGAGCCGCAGGCCCGCGGTAACATGCTCCCGGAGCGGCACAGTCAAAAGCAAATCCGGGCATACCCAATTCATCATAAACCTTTTTCATATCCTCCCGGAACTTTTTCCCGAAACTTGTCCGGTAGGAGAAAACTCTCACATGCTGATCCCACGGCGTACACCATGGACTTAAATATTTCTGCACCTTGTCCGTATCATCCACGATCGCATCACTGTACCGGGCAACGGCAAGCTGATCTTCACACCAAACTCCGGCGGCACTGTTGTAGAAGGAGTAGCCGAAGTCTCCGGCATACTTCTGAAACACCTCCCGGCGTTGACGGTGGAAAGTCTCATTTGACAAATTGCGGTAATCAAAAATTTTTCCGGCGATCCGGGTATTGTACCACCATTTGAAAGGACGGTAAGGTTTGTAATCCCACAAATCCGCTTCACCATAAATATCCCCTGCCCGCTTGAATGGCACAAATGCCCAGGTCAGCGTGGCATGATAACGGCGTTCCAGCTCATAATCCGGGACTTCATTCCAGCTCTGCAAATACTGTTCCGTACCCCAGATGTAGGGGTTATCCCATGAAACTACCGGGGAAAACAGCTCCGGGAAAGAGTCAAACATCCGCTGGATCATCGCCTCTTCTCTGCCGTAAGCAGTCGCTGTCAAACCGGCAACCATCCGGAAATTGACCGTCCTGCCCGGAGCGACGGCGTGCCGCTGATTAAAAATGAAACGGAGGCGGTTTTTCCCTGCCTTTTCCAGAACAGCTGCATGGTAACTTACCAGATCGTGCGGAACGATTCCGGCAAAAACGGTAAAATCATTTCCGATCACTCCTGCCGCGGGGAAAACCTGCGTCACTCCGGCAAGTTTCTGGGATGGACGGCCTTTCAACCCCTCCCGCCGGATGGGCAGCTTATCGGACGGCAAAGTTTCATAACCGTTGAAAAAACAATTCTCTCCGGCTGCCGGAAAAAGGAATACCAGCTCCGGCTGCAAGAACAATTCCCCACCGCTTTTATTGGTGATCGCCCCGTTGAAAAGCAGGATCTTTCCTTTTATCTCCGGACGTAAAGTTACGGTGTAACCTTTGGCGGCAAGGGTGATCGAACCATCTTTCACACTGCCGGCAATACGGTCAAATTTTTTGCTTTTGCCGTTATAGATCCGGAAAGCACCGGGAACTGTAATGCCGGATTTACCGGGAATCGTGAGCGTAACATGAGGAGCAGAGGAGTTTAATTTCCACTCAAACTCCGGCTGAGCCGCTGCGGCAAAGCAGAAAATTGTCAAAAAAATTGTCAGGTACAGATTTTTCATAAACTTATTTCTCCTGTTTGACTTCCGGTAAAACAAATTCACAGCCGGAGGCGATTTTGCCGCTGATCCGGCGGATCTTTCCGCAATCCGGGGTGATCGTAAAATCATAAGCCTGTCCGGGGTGCAATTCCGGGAAATCCAGCTCCACAACTTTCTCCGCTTTTTCTCCGCAGATTTTCACCATTCCCTTCCCGGCGGTGATCTTCCGTGCCGGAGCAAAGGTCAACTGCAATTCATCCCCGGATAATGTATAATCAACTGCCGTTGTCCCGGCAATATCCTGCACTTTTTCCAAACCGCAAAAAACTGCAAAGGTACATTTGAATTTACGGACAGCTCCGGAGGCAAGAGTTTTTCCATTGAAAATAACCTCCATTGAGCGGTAGGAAGTATCTCCCTCTTTACCGTGCCAGCTGTAAAAAGCTCCGTCCGGAAAAATTTCTTCAGGAGGGATGATTACTGCCAGAATCAGCTTTTCTCCCGGATAAGCGGTTGCGACCCAGTTGTCACCGGGATAAAGCAGTCCGGAGGGATTTTCTGCGATACAATCATCGGCAAAGAATTTCACATTGCCGGGTGTATGGGATTTTTTATTGCCTTTCACCGGTACGAGCAATTTGGTATTTCCGGCATTATCCGGCACCAAAGAGTACCACGGAGCAAGATAAAAAGACTTTTTCTCATCCCGGTTAACAACTTCCGCATCAAAGGTAAAGAGCGTTTCGTCATCCGGCAGACATACCGTGCGGCACACATCAATGGACAATCCGCCGTACCAGCGGTTTTCAAAAGTTATTTTACGGCTGTCCGGACGGCTGACCAGGCTTTTGCCATCCCGTTTGGCAACATAATTTTTCCAGAAATTCTCGCCGCACCCGAAAGAGTTATTGTTAAAAAACTCATAGAGCGGATCAACACTGACTTTGGTCAATCTCCGTCCGATAAGCAGTTTTTTACCGGTCGCACTCAGTGTGATCTGATCCAGGCGTCCCAACGAATCCGGCAAAAATTCCAATACCATAAACCGGTTTTTCAGAACTTCCCGGCGATATTCCGCCGGTTTTTCAATAATTGCGGCGGCACTTGCCGCCGCAATCACCAGCGAAAAAAGGATAATTATCCCCCGTTTCATGATTTTCTCACATCACAATAAATCAGTTGGAGCAGGAACCGGACTCATGACCATTGGTGCCATGACAAGGTTTCATTTCCCATGTCGTGTCGGTCAAGCCGGCGGAATATTCTGCAGCGATGGAACATCTTGCTTTATACTGTTCAGACGAAACAGTACCGGCATGGCCATCCAGGAACACTACATTTGCAACTTTGTTATGTCTGAATTCGGCCGCGCCGTACACATCCGGTCCGGAAAGCCCGGCAACGGCAGGATAGCAACGATTCAACTCCACCAGAAAGGCAAATGAAGTAGTTTTCCCGATCACCGCCCGGCTCTTTGAGGGCAAACTGTCCATATAACACGCCATCCGGCTGGGATTGGCAAATTTATTGCCTTTTGTGCCGGCGATATTGGCAGTGTTGTCGTACATTCCCCAGATATTTACCACGACGCCGTAATTCAGATCGTTACTGGTGAAATCCCAATGCGGGGAAGTGGCACAGCGGGTAAGATCTTTGGAAATATACCCTCTTTTTTCAAAAACTTCATACCAACGCAGACCTTCATCCGGATGGAAAACATTTTTATAATAACCTCCGGGGCACCAATCATCGTTGTCGCCTTGATACATTTTCCATGCCTGCCCGAGCTGTTTCAAATTGGAAAGACAGGAGGCGGTTCTGCCGCGTTCACGGGCACTATTCAATGCCGGAAGCAATATTGCCGCCAGAATTGCGATGATCGCAATTACCACGAGAAGTTCAATTAATGTAAAGCAGATCTGCTTTACACCGTCATGACGGTACGACTTTTTCATAGCTCTCTTTTCTCCTTTGGTTGTTGATGACACTTTGATTATTTGCAACGGTTCCAGACGCACATACTGCTCTTTCCCCGATTCTGCCACAAGGCATAAGGTACGGCACAAAATACTGTTTCTTCATACTCCGGAACCGCTGAAAAATACAGCTCATCCGACGGCAGTATCTCATGGTACGCTCTGCCGCATACCGCTAAAGTCCCCTCCGGCAAGCCGGAGATCTTTTCTGTTTTGAATTCCTGTTTTTCCTCAATCAGCAATTCTCTGACCGGATATTTCTGATCAATCTCTTCCAGAGCATAGACCAGAGGACCGCGTTTAAGAGCGATACGTCCGGAATTGGAGGTCACTTTGGGATTGCTCCGGATGACCTCCACCGGCATATCCAGAAGCAACTCCACTTTGTCACCGGCTTCCCAGAGGCGGTCAAAACGGCAAGAGTCAGATTTTTCCCCGTTGAGTCGTACAGAATAACTTCTGCACCATGAGGGGATACGCAGATTCAAAGCAAATCTGCCTGAATTTTTCACGGTCACAATGATTTTCCCGTCATAAGGGTACCCGCCGGAGATCTCCAAACTCACCTTCTGACCGCCAATAAGCAATTCGGCTTCGTTAGCCGCCGGGATATTCACAAACAGCTCATCATCCGAAATCGAATAGATGAAGCTCCCCAACTGCGGCAGAAATCTGGAGAAGCTCGTCGGACAACACGGACAACTGAACCACGGTTGACGCTCCGCTGAACCGAAATTGTAGAAACTGCTGTTTTCATCGACTTCCAGATAATTGGAGTAGAAAAACTTATCTCCGCTCAAACTTATTCCGGAAAGCACCCCGTTGTAAAGAGCGGTCTCCATCACATCCAGATATTTCGATTTGCCGGTAAGATCAAAAAGTCTCGATGCCAGCTGTACCAACCCCATGGAAGCACAGCTTTCGGCATACATCAGAGAACCGTTAGTCAAATCATAATCACAGGTAAAGGCTTCATAATAAAAGGTTGAACCGATACCTCCGGTAATATACATGCGTTTTTTGCAGAGATTATCAAAGATTTTTTCACACTGTTCAAGAAGTTTCACATCCCCGGTCTCCGCCGCCACATCCGCCATACCGGTATAAAGATACACCGCCCGGACTGCATGACCGTGTGCATCATCCTGCTCCCGCACCGGCTTATCCGCCTGACGGACAACTTTCATTCCCTCAAAATTCCACTCATCCGCGGGAAATACACACGGTTCCGTCCCCCGGTCATCAATAAAGTAGCTTGCCAGTTTCAAATAACGCTCATTGCCGCTTGCCCGGTAGAGTTTGACCAGAGCCAATTCGATCTCCTCATGTCCGGGCCAGCCGCGTTTTTTACCCTCTTCCAAGCCGAATATACTGTCAATATGATCCGCATAACGGCACACCGCATCGAAAAGCGTTTTACCGCCGGGCAGATCTTTGCCCGCCACTGCCGCCTCGATCAGGTGTCCGGCACAATACAGCTCATGCAGAGTATTCAATTTCTCCCAGCGATCCTGCGGGGCAGCTCCGGAAATATAGGAGTTGAGATAACCGTCGGGCTGTTGACAGCTTACGATTTTTCCGATCCAGCTTTGAAAGGTTTGCTGCAGTTTCTCATCCGGGTACAGTTTCAAGGCATAAGCGATACCCTCCAAAATTTTAGCCGTGTCAGAATCGTAAAAATACTCCCTTAAACCATGATAGTTTTTCAGGTCAAAAGCGTCGATCCTGCCGCTGGATTCAGCCTTGTTCACCGCCGCCGGGATGGTTGACTTCAAACACATATCAACTCTGGGGGCAAATACCCCGTCAGTGAATTTCACCCTGCCGGTTTCCGGGTGTTCAAATCTCTTTATTACAGTATTCATCTATGGATTTCCCCATTTTAAGTGCTTGAAAATAATATACTGTGAAAAAAATTACTTGTAAATACCCGTCAAAGGGATTATATTACACAATAAGGAGACAAATTGCCATGTCAAGAGAAATTTTACATGCCGGCAAATTCATTTCCAGAGGCAAAGGGAAACATATCACCAGAGTCATGGACAGTTGCGAATTGATCGTGGTACTGTCCGGGGAATTGAATATGTTCGAAGAGGAAAGATACTTCCGTATCCACAGCGGAGAATATCTGCTTTTGCATCAGGGAAAAACTCATGGCGGATTATCGACCTATCCGCCGAATCTGTCTTTTTTCTGGATACATTTCCGGGATGACAGACTGCTCGATGAGCTGCCCCAGAGCGGACAATTACCCGAACACTCCTCCCTGCCCGGTTACGCCCAAATGTTCCTTTTGGAACAATCCCGCAATGAACCGGACAAAGAGAGCCTTGCCCTACTCTTTGAATTGATGGTCAGAGAATTGCGGCGGTCATCCGGCAATACCGGCAATACCATAACCACCCCGCTTGCCGATATGGCAAGACGGTATTTATTAACTCACTATACCGAAGTGATATCTCTGGAATCCATCAGTAAAGAATTGCACTGCAATCCCAAGTATTTAGGTCAATTATACCACCGGATATACGGAGAAACTCTGATAACCACCCTCAACCGGCTGCGGATAGAAAGGGCGTGCCAGCTGCTCATCACGGAAAATATTTCCATCAAAGAGACCGCCCAAAGTTGCGGATTCAATGATATGGCTTACTTCCGGAGACAATTTGCGAAATACTGCAACATGACTCCGAGGGAGTTCCTGTGGCAGAAAATAGCCGGATTCTGGAATACCGATTCCGGAGCGAGGATCAATATCGGTAATCCGGTGTCAAAAAAGTATGAACTGGGTGAGAAAAATAAAGCTTAAAGCCCTGCCAGACGGCAGTATTCCGCCCAGTAACGCCGGGCCAATTCATACTGGCTCTCCGTGGAAAAGTGCAAATTGTCCCCACGGTCAGTCAACCCGGCAGCAGAAGCAAAGCCTGCCAGGGGAACTTCTTCAGCAACTTCCCGGATCATCCGGTCATAAGCCGGAGCGTCCCATTCCGGATTGAGGAAATCTCCCATACCGCCGAGAATAAAGGGCACATCGGCAATATCCAGCTCTTTGCGGATATTGGCAATGACAGTTTTAAGCTTGTCTTTGTAATTTTCAGTATGTCTGGCGGCATCCGATTCCCCCTGATGCCACAAAACCGCCACGATCCTGCCGTTTTTCATTGCTTCTCTGGACATCACGATCGCATCATCGTAGGGGTGCATGTCGCTGTGATCGTCCTTGCCGCCGGGCATCCAGCAGGAAATAGCCGTACCGCCGACCGAAGCGGGGATCAAGCCGACTTCACTGCCGGGGAATTTCTCCATAAGCAATTTACCGAAAGTTCTTCCCGGACCAACGCCGCAACGCCGTTTTTCGCCATTCATCAGACCATGGATCTCATAGGGGTCGTCGGAAGCGTTGAATCCGAGCAGATTGAGACGGTCATAATTAAAGGGGTCGATCGCCGGGATCCACTGCAGATCACGCCGGATCGCCGTCAGACCGGGAATTTCATAAATATCATTTTCGGTAAGATAGCCGCGTCCGGACATATTGGATTGTCCGGCGAGCAGAACCAGTTTTTTTTCTTTCATAGTGTATATTTCCCCCAAGTTGTACTATATCTGCACTTTTAATATACACCCTTGCAAAGCAATGTCAAGTATTTTTTTATTTCTGCAATTGAGCTTTTTCACTTTTCCATTTTTCCGCATCACACTGAAAAAATCCGGTAACCAATCCCTGCTCGTACTCTATACCGGCATCTACTTTTCGCCGGGAATCCGGCACAAAATAGTATTTGTGAAATGAGTTGCGGTCATGCAGACGGATGTAACTGTTTTCACTCAAGGCAAAAGGATTCTGCAATTCGGCGGTGATCCGCACCTGTTTAGCCGGAGAATACGCCGTAAAAAACAGCGGCTTTTTCCAGATCAGTTGTTCTTCATTGCCCTTGAATTGCCCGGTGATAACTTCACCGTCACTGTTTTTGAAAAGGTATTCGGTAAAGGATCTTTCCCACGGCATCATAAAGTGATAGATATATATCGCTCCTCTTTTGAGCATCCGGTATTTCACCTTTTCCGTCAGAGTGTTTCCGGAGAAGGTATATTCGTAAGTCAGGTGCATGAAACCCAGAACCGACTCTTTGCGGCACGAAAAACTTTCAGCTTCAGTTACACCTGCGACCGGATTCCAATCCTTGCCGTTGAGTTTGAAAGAAACTTTCACATCCTTTTCACCGATACCGTTTTCCATGTGTCCGGAGCCGACCCATCCTTTGATCCCCGGCTGACCGCCGGTAACCGTACCGTACCATGATTTGGGAGTTGTGACCTCCTGTCCTTTGAAGAGAATCTGACGGATCGTCCAGAAGCCGTTTTTGCCGACAGAAACTTGCAGATCGCCGCATTTTACAGCAAAATTATCCGGCAGAACGACCGGTTTTTCCGGCTTTTTCAAACTTTCATCCGGGATCCGGGAAATTTTGATACTTTTGATCCTGCCGTTGAAAAGAAGTACATTGCCGTCTTTACCTTTGGAAAAGTCTCCGCCGATACTTGACGCAGTTGCCCAGTAAGGTATTCCGGGAGAGGTGAATTGTACCTTTTTATCATTTACAGCGGCACAGATATCTCTGCCGTTGAAACTGAGTTCCAGCTTTTGATATTCCCCTTCGGTCAACTTCAATCCGGTGGGGAAAACATTGGTTCCGCTGGTATTGGCAATCGGGTCCCGGTAGCGGAAGCTCACCACCAATTCCCCTTTCTGTACTGATAAGCCGAAACCGGTCTGATAAGCCGGCCCGTACTGCCGGAAAACGATCTGCTCTCTGGACAATTCACGGGGCATGATCTCCAAACTCAAGCGGAAACTGCTTCTCTGGGTAAGAGCATTGGCAGGCAGAGCAAGGAAATTACCGCTTTTACCGTCAAAATCCAATGCCCATTTGCCGTCATTTTCTTTGACAAATGCCGGCACGGGGGTATTGAGCTGATCTTTTTTGCGGCTCAAATGGATATGCGGGATCGTGTGCCACGACGCCAGACTGCCCTCAAATCCGCTGACGATGGATATGAAACTGCCCATCTGGGCATAATATTCCCTGCCCGCATCACAAGTAAGAGAATGTCCTTTTGCCGGATCAATACAGTAGTTGATATCCGGCAGACGTTTTGCCGGGATATCCACGGAGATCGCTCCGCGTTTTTCGCAATATGAGCCGATAGAAACATTACCCTTTTCCTTGCGGTCATTCTGCGGCACAGTACCGTAACTCCAGTAAACTTTGCCGCTTTCAGAAATAAGACGCATGGCGATCACGGAATCATGAGTGTCGCAAATAACGTTGCTGCGGAAATTCAATTCATTGCTGTCAAGCAGCAGCGGCAAGTGTGAGTGACGGTAGTGACGCTCCACGGAAATTGCCAGACCATCCTCAAAAACATGGGAAATAATGCCAAAATCCCCGATCTCTTTCAGCGGCACTTCCCAATTCAGATCCGCACCTTTGGTCGGTCCATCGACTCTCTTGCCGGTGAATTTCAATACTGCATTGCCGATATCCGTCTTTTTGACCGAGAAAAGCTGATAATTTACCATCACGCCGTTGGCAAGTTTGTATTCCGGGATCGAGCCGGGGAATTGCTTTGCCAATTCCACCGGAGATGAACCGCTGCCGTAAGCAAAACCGTTGAATGAAAATCCGATCAGAGAAGGAGCATTGCTTACTGCCGGAGTGATCCGGATGACCTGTTTGTAAGGATTATTGATATAACGGTAATTTATTTTATAGAGATAACGTTCCGGATCATTCTGCAAATACTCATTTTTTCCATCGTAGGCGAAAACAGAGAGACTGTTCTGGACGGCTTCAGCGACGGTGATCTTCTCTTTGGCTTTGACATTGACATCGGCTTCAAACTCCGTAACTCCGGGAGCAAGTTTGCCGACCTCTTTGAGAGTTATCTTTCCCTCCAAAGGAAGAATATTACGCAAAGGTGTAGCGAACCAGGTCTGATCAACACACGCTCCGGCGGTAAGAACGACATAGGGCAATCCCTTACCCAATACCATCTTTTTACCCTTATATGAAACCGTCAGACGGGGAGTGAGCAAGGAAGCATCGGCAAATTTGTCACTCTCAAGATCAAAAGTTTTTTCTCCGGCCTTTTCTGCCTGAAATTCCCACATTTCCGACGTCCAGCGTACTTTGCGGTCCTGATCGAGCAATTCAAGGACACAACTGTATTTACCATTGTTCACGCCATCGGGGAGATTGAGGATCTCCAATTTAAGCATACTTCCAATGGCAAGCTGACGGCGGTGACTGACGATAAAGTTGGGTATTGAGCTGTCATCTCCCGGCAAAACAGCCGGTTTGCCCCACATGTAATGATCGTAGATCCGCCGCAATGCCATCGGACGGGCGACGGTCGGTTCCCAGTTGGTCGCTTCATTAAGTTCATCCCACTCAAAGCCCATGGGGATATCGACTTTGTATTTTTTGCAAAGTTCCAGATATTTCCGGGCAGTGAGCGTGCCATCGGCAGAAAGTGTCTGGGCACCGTGAGGCGTGGAGTAGCCGTACATGATTTGGAGAACCAGAAGTTTTTTGCCGTTGAATCCCTCCTGGGCACAAGCAGCACCGCACAATGGCAGAAGCAGCTCGTCAAAGGTGCGGTAACTCATGCTGAAGTCTGATTCTCCGGCATAAACCGCCAAATCGACACCACCGGCATTTTTCAGATATTCACTGAGCAAGTCAAAGAAAAAAAGCAGATGCCGGGCGGAAACCTTGCCGGTCTTGCGGTAATAGCCAGAGGGCCAATTCAACTCTTTGTAGTTCCAGTTGCAATTTTTCCGGTGGCAGTTTTCGGTGAATTCAGCAATAATAGTAAAGTCATCCCTGCCGGTATCTTTCTGCAGTTTTTCCACATATTCGTTGAATTGATCCGGGGAAAGGCTGCGGTCACAACCGTAAGACATAATGATCGACTTGCCGTCAACTTTCATCGCATTGGGCGAATCGGCAAGAGTCTGCAAATATTTTTTGGAAAGCTGGGGACGGCGTTCAAGAAAGAGCGTAGGAACCATCTGAAAACCGGGAATATCTTTCGCACACTCATAAAAAATATGATTGTAATTGGAGCTGTAAAAGTATGAGAGCCCTGCCCCGTAGCCGGACATGATCTCAAAAGTCCGTTTTATGCTCTTTTTCTTGAAGGGCAAAGATCCCGGTTCCCACAGCGTGCGGTCAACGAAAAGCTGACGGTCATTCCAGGAGTTTTCAGTATAATAAAGTCTGCCGTAACGGTAAACAACTCCCTCCATCACCGGACGGGGCGGAGAAAAGACCGCTTTTCTGGCAAGTGCCATCTCTTTCATCCGGGCGATAAGTTTGGCTCCCAGAGCGTGATCCTCATCAGAATAAATTTCACACTTGGCGGCGGCGGCACGGATATCTTCAAAGCCTTTGCCTTTCAATACCGGGTCGCTCTCCGTTTGAGCAGCAGCCGGAGCAGCGGCAGCTGTTTCATCACTTAATTTTTTTTTTGAATCAGCGGCACCGAGTTTTTCCTGCCACTGATTCTCCTCTGCCGGGAACACGCTGAATTTCATGGAGTATTCCGGGGACTTGTACCCCTTGTTCCACCCGGGGCGTTTATGCTGAATGAAGTACTTGTGATAAACTTTATGATCCCAAATCAGGTTTTTCTGTGTTTCGCCGGGGACCGGGGTGAGCATTTCCGAAAGCACCGCCAGTTTGCGGGAGGAGTCATACACCACCATTTTCTGCATATCATCTTTGATGACCCGGTTACCGCTGCTGGTGAGTTTTCCGCTTTGGACAATGCCGTTATTCAGGTAGGCAAAATCACTGAATTTGGAATTCCACGACATCGAAAAGAGATAGAAAACTTTAGGTTTGCGGGTAACTTTTTCAATCTCGTAACGGATGCTCCAGACCAAACCTGCCGGAGTGACAGTATAACGGGAGATCAAATGCAGATCGCCATAAATAACATCCCTTTCCAGAATCACCTCTTTACCCTCGACTTTTTTGCCGATTTCGACAGGAGTTTTGCCGTCAACTGTCAAACGCAAAGCGACAAGAGATTCCGGGGGAGCCGGTTCAAGCCGGGTACCGGAAACAGATGTGGCACTGGAAAACAATTCCCGGTGCTTGTAGGCAAAACCGCTGATCCGGCCGTTGAATTTGGGCATAACCGAAACTTTGTAATCCCCGGCAACGAGCTGAACCGTGCCGTCTTCCGGCCACTCCTGCGAAGCGGAAGAAGCGGTCAGGATCCCCCCGAAGAGGGCAATAAAAAACAGTATTTTCTTAAACATGATTCCCCCCTGCTTCTCAATCAATAGTAATTCCAGGCAGGACCATTGGTATTATACTGCCCCATAATTTCTTTTGAATATGGATCATTGTCTCCGCAAACAATCGTACCGACGTGACCATCGGCATAGACGATATTGACCGCCTTGTTGTGCCGGGGGGAAGGTTGTCCGTACTTCGTTGTACCGGGACTTGCAACACGCTGCCAATAAACGGTATAATATCCTCTCGTCGGATCTGTCTGCAATTGGCTGTCCATAACCATATAGGTCAAAGAAGGATTTTTAACCTCTTTCAGTTTGACACAACTTTTCTGGGCACTGCTGCGGTTCATTCCGCGGTGATAGCCATACGCACAGGATTCTTTCAACACATCATGGTTACTCTCAATCGTAACACCATTCACTGCCGCCGGGAAAGAGGAACAAACGAAAGTTTCTTTATTCAAGTTGAAGTGCCGGATCAGCAGTGACCCCCAGATATTGGATTGTCCGCTGTAAAGGTTGTAGTTCGGATACCATTCATAGGTATGCTCATACATATTTATCGCCGTACCGATCTGCTTGAGATTGTTGATACAGCTTGCCGATCTGCCACGCTCGCGGGCGGAATTAAGGGCCGGGAGCAATATCGCCGCCAGAATAGCGATGATCGCTATGACTACGAGGAGTTCAATAAGAGTGAAACAAGCTCCTTGTTTCACTCCGGATCCGGAGTGAAACAAGCTCCTTGTTTCACTCCGGATCCGGAGTGACCTTTAATTTCCATTTTTCATACCTCCAATTTGTTTGGTTGTTGTTTTGTATCTCTATTGTAATCAAAGGATTTACTTATATTTATCATTTTCCTATCCACGACAACAGGATTCCCGGAAAAGTGCTTCCGATTCCAGCTCAACCCGGATGCCGGAAAAGTCCTTATCCGGAAATTGTATTCTTTCCAATGCCATTTTGGCTGCCGCTCTGCCGAATTCTGTCAACGGCGGCTTGATCGTCCCGATCCGGGGATGAGTATAGTTGCGTTCAATATTGTCAAATCCGATGACCGCAACGTCTTTGCCCGGAGTCAAATTCTCCTCATTAAGGAACTCCATCGCCTGCATCGCCCAGAGGTCGTTGCTGAATACCCATATATCAAACTGTTTGATATACTCCTGATTTTTCCGCAATAATTCAAAAACAGCCGTATCGCCGCTTACCAGATGCGATCCCTCCGGCAAATCCAATACCGCAAGTTCCCCCATACCGATTTCGGCAAAAGCCATACTCCACTGTTTCATTCTTTCCATAACCGCTTTGCCGAAGTTTATAAAAAGCGGCTTACCGAATCCCTCTTTACGCAAATGCTCCGCCATATTACGCATCGCTTTGCTGTTTGATATGCAAACCACCGGGAAACTGCCGGCATCTATATCCTGTAATGCCGTCGTCTGCAACATTGTTACCGGACGATCCGGCGGCACTGATACTGAAAATGCTACTGTCACATAACTGTCACAACGGCCGGAAAGGATCAATGGTTCCGCATTGTTGCTGATAACATCCCAATCTGAACCATTCACCGGAAGCAGAAGCAGATTGTAACCGTTTTTCTCCAATTCTTCGTTGAATGCCCGCAAATATATACCCGCCTGCGGCGTACTTATCACCTCGATTCCCGGCACGATAAATCCGATACTGCGGGTTCTGCCTGATGCCAGTGAACGGGCGGAAAAGCTGGGGTAGAAATTCTCTTTTTTGCAGACTTCCAATATCTTTTCCCGGGTGGACGGTTTCACTTTGGCTGAATTCAAAGGGTCCAACGCACGGGAAACTGTAATTATCGACACACCACAACGCTTGGCTATCTCCGCAAGTGAAATCATGATCCAACCTCAAAAAATGTTAACGCTATCATTGCACCACAACCATGAATATACATGCCAAAAGACAATTTGTCAAACTCAAAAAGTTTTTTTTCCTGATTTTTTATAAAAAAAGTTGATTTTCTTCCAGAAGCATGTTATATTCTCCGTACAAAGGAGGTATCCCATGGAAAAATTTCTTTCACTCGCCGCCGCAGCACTTATGGTACTGCCTGTACTTTACGCAGCTCCCCCGGTACACCACCGTAACACGTCAAACAGCCAAAGTTACTACAACAGCAACGGTACATCTGCCGGATATTCACGCAGTAACGGCAATACCGTCAACTACTACAATGGTAATGGCACTTCCGCAGGATATTCCAGAAAAAACGGAAACACAACATATCACTACAACAGCAACGGCACATCTGCCGGATATTCACGCACCAGCGGAAATACCACATATCATTACAACAGTAATGGCACTTCTGCCGGGTATTCCAGAAAAAGCGGAAATACGATCTATCATTACAACAGCAACGGCACTTCTGCCGGACACTCCCGCACCAACGGCAACACCACCAATCACTATAACAGCAACGGCACTTCTGCCGGATATTCCAGAAACAGATAAAAAAACGGCTGCTGCATACCATTTCCGGATTTTGCAGCAGCCGTCTGTACTACAAACAACTTACTTCAGTATCGCCGCAGCCTCATCCCAGATAGCAGCAGCTGTGGAATTGAGCAGCCGGACAGCTTCGGCACGTTTGCCATTGTCCAGAAGCTTGCGTGCTTCAGCTTTGGTATCGGCATATTTTTTCACGGCATTTTTTTCAAATTCCAACCAATTTTCCGGGATGGGAGCATCAAATCCAAGTTTGTCAAATCTCCCCCATGCGGCTCTGGAAGCACTGAAATCTGCCATTTGCGGAAGAACCTTTTCCACACAGATCGGAACCGGCAGATAAATCGTGTGCCGGGGATGACCGAGAGTGAAATATCCGCAGGAAAGCACATCCGGATACTGACGGTCAATCTCAAGTGAGGCTGTGGAGTTGGTTCTGGTAAAACACACACTGACTTTTTCCGAAGAAGATTCCGGCATCCGGCAGGTACGGGAAAGAGCAAAGATCCCCGGCAGAGTGATCTTGCCATCTTTATCCATCATTTGAGCAAGTCCTGAAATAGCGATATAGGCTCTGGCACTGCTGTTGAGATAACCTTTTATCGAATTACGGGAATATTGATGCATTCCCGGATTCTGCCAGATATTGGCACGGACAGCAAAACCGGATTTATAGGAGCTTACCGTAAAATCCTTCGCCGTCATTTCGCAAATATACCCCTCATTGAGGTCGAGGAAAAAGAAAATTGAACCGCTCTCCCGGGCATGCCAGTAATCTCCGGCTTTGTGCAATTCACGCAATTTTGCCACAGCCTGGGCCGCCGTATCGCAAGACTCCATGATGACCCGCATCATCGCCGGAGTGCGTTTTTTGGTATTATCAAGAGGCGGATTGATACACTTTTCACCGCTATTCATCACTCCGGCAAGCCCGGATGAATTGATCGCCATATTGGTGGGAATATCCGTACCGATGGAGATCCATTTGCGGGGAGATTTTTCCGGACTGATGAAAACTGCAACATCCCGTGCTTTGTCATCACGGTTTTTGTGGAGAATATTGGTATTATTCATGGTCATATCATGAAAGACCATCCAGCTGGTACATTCATGATCCAACTCCGGATCATCCCCAAAGGCAAAGGTCTGATTGGCAGAAAAGATCCCGGCAATTACCGCAAACAACAAAAGTTTCTTCATTTCGACACCTTTTTTTAATTGTTGAGAAGATAGGGGTAATATACAGTCGCTTATAGCGTTTGTCAAGTAAAAAAAATTGCCAGACACATATTCAGCAGTATAAAACAAATAATCGAGTAGGAGGGGCTGTTGCAAAACCTCTTTTTAGCAGGGGACTTACGCCGTCCCCTGCACCCCTGCGTCCACTTTCTTTTTACGGAAAAAGAGAGGTAGTTGCAAAAATCATTCAGTGAAGATTAAAAGATCATCTGCGATGAGCTGTGAAAGATAATTCGAGACTGCTCCTCAAGGGGTAACTGTCGAAAATGCCCCTTTTGCAGATCGAAGCAGAGGACTTTCAAGATCACGGAGGATTTGAGGCAAGTACCTCAAACAAGTAAGCAAAAGAAAAGCGGGAAGTCGCGGCTCTCCCGGCTTCTTTTCATGGCAAGCCGTTGTCGAGCCTTGATCGTTTTTTTTGCGTGTGGAATGTACTGAATTACTCAAGCAGAAACTTTTTTCTCCCTGAAAAAACAAGAAGGACCGTTGCTTACCTCTGCGAGGTTTTGCAACAGCCCCTGATGCGTCCGGAAAAGGACGCATGTTCGCAATGAAGTTTTAATACACTTCAGAAAGTGATCTGCACAAACTTCACCAGATATTCTCCCAGAGAGATGGAACCGTCTCCGAGGTCAGTTTCAGTATCATCGACCGGATTCCAAACCTTGGCAGAGGTGTACTTGACCGGGACGGTCAATTTGGTCTGCTGTTTGCTCTTGACGCTGTTGAAAACGATCAGCATCAAACCTTTTTCATTTTTGTAGTAACTGACTTTGATTTTGTCATTACTGGAAACAATACCGTCCGGATTATTTTTCCAATACGGGAAAAATTCAGCTTTTTCCAAACCGAATCCGAAAATACGATCCTGAGTATCTCTGGCGACTTTGCCGTTTATGAAACTGGGATAGAGCATGTTGTTGTGCAGGAATGCCAAACCGACATTGTGAGCAGCCAGCTCCGGAGACTGGATTTTATACTCCTGACGGTACTGCGGCAGGAACATACGGTCGGCACCGGTATTGACGGCGTTTTCAAAACGGAATTCATTAAGAGTGAGGAAGTCCAGCACATAATCGTTAAGCATGCACTGGGCACGATACTGCTCTCCCATCAATGCCACATCGGTAAAGGGGACTGATGTACAAGCCTGCTGGGCTCCGAGGTGCGTAATAGTAAAGAAGTCAGGATCAGCAGCTTTACCGGTCAGATAAACTCTCTCATGGAAGCGGCGGACATCAAAAGTCGGGTGCATGCTGACTCCGTTTTTGGAGTAAAGATCCGAACCGTAACAGTCATAGTAGAAACCATCCCATTTGAATTTTTTCAGATATTCCTGCATCATGTAACAGTAAAGATCATGCCACAATTCAGCACGGGGATCGCACTTACGCATTTTTGAGTTAGGCTCGTTTTTCCATGCTTTAAGATTATAATAACGGGCAGGATAACCGGTCCATTCACTCTCGAAATAGCGGAATTCCGGCATAAAATCCGTGATGTAGAAAGGTATCTGATAGAGCGTCATAACTCCACCCTCGGGGATGCTGGACAACTGTTTCTGAGTCAAAGCATCATCCCGGCTGGCAGGCAAACCGCAATACGCCATGCATTTCATACTGCTCATCATATCGAAGTTACGATTCTTCCCGGCCCGGAACCGCAATCTCTGCCAATTATAACCGGCAGGACGGAAAGGATAGGATGCTATGGCAAATTCAAATTTGAAAGATTTGCCCGGCTGCAAACTCAAAGGTGCATTGAGCCAGCTGATCTGGAAATCACCGTTGATATCAGCGACAGTTACATTCTGATCGAAATCATTACCGGCAGGGTAAAGCTGCGGAGCATACCAAACCAAACCGCGGTCAACGGAACCGAACATGATCTCATGATAACGGTGTTTGGTAGCATATTTTTTGACCGTGGTCAAATCCACGGAACCGACTGCCGACCAGGAAGCATCGGCACGATGGATGAATTCGACCTCGTTAAGGGCAAAATCGACTTTGCCGCTTTTGAGGGTAACTGCGGATTTTGCATCTATCGTCAATGCATAACGGATGAAACCGATATAGTCAACAAGGACGGTAAGCTTACCGCTCCAATTGCTGCCTTTGACATCGACAGCCCCGGAAATACGGGCTTTGCCAAAAGTCCATTTTATATTTCCGACTGCTTCAACGGCCTTGCCGTCAACGGTAATGACCAACGGTTTTTTCAACAATTTATTGCCGTTGCTGTCCACAGCCTGAGTAATTCCGAGGGAGGGAGAAAACTCATAAGCGACATTCCAGGTACGCACAGTATTGCCGTCAAGCACCAGATCTTTCCACGGAGCCGGAGCGGGAGCGGAATCAGCGATCACACCGATACCGTTGTTTTTCCAGTAAGGATCTTTGTAAATACCGAAACGGCGGGGAGGAGTACTCATCACCTTGCCGGATTTGAGAGCGACATCTGCTTTGATGAAGTAAACGCCGTCGGCGAACTCATTCACGCTCATGGTAAGAGGTTTGCCGGTAAGATCTTCAATAACTTTGACAGTCTCACCTTTCTCATTGGTAATGGTAAAGGTGGTTTTGGCAACACTGTCAGATGCCAGATCACCCAAGACCGGACAGGCAATGGTCATGGTCTTTTCAGCGGGGACAAAACTCTGCCGCATTTCCGGGCCGACATTGCCTTCTTCAAAACGGAGCTGGTCGATGCAGATTTCTGCTTCTTTTGGGAAGTGCCGCATATTGAACCAGATATCCATCTTTTCAGTTCCGGCGGGGGTCGTGAAGTCAAAGACCAATTCAGCCCACTCACCATTGGTGAACCAAACACTTTTGCGGGGCTGACCGAGAACTTTGCCATTTTTATCATAGCAGGTGAACATAAAAAGCTTGATACCGCTTTTAAAGTGATTGGTTGTTCTGATCCAGCAGGTAAAACGGTAGTTGCGATCACCGTCAACGGTGATATTCTCTATCTTAAAGGGATACTGCATTTTCCCTCCGTCACCATTGATCTGGAGGAAAGATTCACCAGCCTTGGCTTTTTTCCACTCCATAACGACTTTGGCACTTTTGCCAAGGATGTAGTGTTCAAAATGCTGCTGACCGAGGAAACGCCAATCGTCAAAAATAGTATCAAGTTTACGGGCATTGAAAAAGTTTTTTTCTCCGGTCAGATCTGCCCAGCGGAAGTTATCAATAATGGCATACGCCGTTTTCGGCACATTGATAAAACGGATAACCATTTCACCGTATGCGGCACCGGCAGGAGCGGTAACTTTGATCTGGCGGTGTTTCCACTCACCATTGGTATTGGCGATACGAAAAGTTTTGGTCAGTTTGGGATCGATTTTCTTTTTGGCATCCCCGAAGTTGACCATGACCAGCATGGTAGTAAATTTGGGGCTGGTCTGGTAAGCGAAACTCATACCGTACTCTTTACCCGGTTCAACGGTGAAACCGTAGCTGTAACCGTACTGGGCTCCTTTGCCGTTTCCGGTAATTTTCATCGCCCCCAAGCCATCCTGCCCGGCCGGTTTTATCAATTCAGCACCGGTACGCAGGCGACCGTTGATCGGCATACTGTCAAATAACTCAAAAACGCCTGCCGAAGCTGACACTCCGACACCGATTGCCAGCAAAAGAGCTGACCAAAGTTTTCTTTTCGACATTTTTCTATTTGTCCCCTTTCTGTTTATTTATCAACAAGTAATGTTCTAATTTTATCCATACACTCCTCGCTCATTCCCTCTTCTTTGAGAAAGGCGATGGCCTTTTCTGACATATTTTTCCCGGGTTTGCTGTCGATCATATCCAGGAATGGTTTCATTTGTTTGGTTGAACGGTGACGGTATCCGAAAAAAGTGGTATATTCATAATCAAGAAGCAAATCTTCATCGCTTACTCCGCAAATCGCCTCAAGCAGAAAAATCAAAGTCCCGGTACGATCAGCTCCACCGTCACAGTGAACATAAACCGGATAAAACTCCGGATCTGCAAAATTTTCCAATAATTCAACAGTCATTTTCCTTATCTCTGGCTTCTGCAGACCAATCATATACCCCTGATAAGGTCGGGCGATAACGTTCACCCCATACTGTTTAAGAATAAAAGGATTTTCTTTCGGTCCACGCAAATCCAATTCGCTTTTTATCTTGAGATCTCTTATCAGAATATCTATACCTTCAGAGGTAGCTTTCCACGGCTCCCGGTCGATCCTTGTGCCACGAAAAACCATGCCCTGCTTGATTCTGCCGCCGGGAACCTGCCAGTTGCCGATATCCCGGAAATTCCCTGCCCCCGGAACCCTTATCCAACGCGGTGGGGTATCGGAAGTACGGAAAGTAAAAACATCAGATTCAATCTTTTTACCCTCCACGACCGCAGAAACCCGCCAGTAATAGGTCGTAGAAAGCAGCAAATTATCCACGATGACCATATTAACATCTGTGATAAATTTTTTTGCGCTGCTGAAATCCGGTGTACTTGACAACTCAACTACATATTCCCGGGGAGCGACACCGGAAAAATACCACTTTAACGGCACTTGCAGCGGACTGGTGGCAAACTCCATAAGCTGACGCTGATACAGCAGTTTGCTCACCTTGTCGCCCTCTCTGAAATTGATATGGAAATTTCGCCGCAACTCAATTTCCGCCCCAGTATTGCCGGAAATATTTTCGATCTGTCCACCGCAAACAACTTTGCAAAATGACAGAATTGCGAGAAAAGTAATCTGTAACTTTTTCAACATAAAATCTGACACCTGTTTTTCTTCGGTATTATTGGGAATTGGGCATATCCTTATCCAAATACCAAAACAGCTTTTCGGTTCTGGCCAATTTATATCCAACTTTGTAGTTAACATATTCCCGAGTCACCACCGAACCATCTACACAGGTCACATTACCATTGCTCCGCGGTTCACATCCATAATCTACTGTTGCGATTCTTTTTTCAGGTTTAAGCAATGGTCCATGGGCATTGTTAATGTTAAAATATGCGGATTGATACACCGGATTAACTGTAGGATGCAAATAAACCCGGAAACCATAAATTCTTCCCATTTCGGAAAACGCTGCCGTGTTTGACGGCTCTTTGCATTCACCGGTTTTGTGTCCCGGACCACTCATACCGAATTTACTTGACGGTTGAGCCAGTGCACCATTATAAGTGTAGTTGGAACCGGTTATATTATCATCAACATCATTTGCATTCAAATTGGTCTGCACACTGCTCGGACATATGAACAAACCGAAGTCCTGAATATAACTCAAAATTTGGTAATGCCAGAATTGATTTTTCATATTTCCATCGTATCCATCAAAGCCGGATTCCCAATACGTAGTACCACCCGCATCAGCGTAATCCCACTTTCCAGATGGAGATTGCCCTTTTGCCGCACTTGCAGTGCTTGAACTATTCGGAAAATATCCGTCATTGTCGTCAATGTACAAGTTCATTCCGACACCGAACTGCTTCATATTGGATTTACAACTGGCATTACGTCCGGACTCCCGGGCGGAATTGAGAGCAGGCAGCAGGATCGCCGCCAGAATGGCGATAATTGCAATGACTACGAGGAGTTCAATAAGAGTAAAGCTGTTGAACAGCTTTACTCTCCGATCGGAGAGTAAATTTTTCATCTGGCACACCTTTTTTAATTGTTGATATTAAAACTAACACACCTGAACCACGGAAACAATATTAATATAGCACCCCGGAAAAACTTTTTCAAGTTTTTCCGGCCATGGCCGGGGTAAAGAGTATTTTAAACGGCAAAAAATCCACCTTTTCAAGGTTGAAAAACAGTCCTGCCGGTGGTATCTTAATATACGATATTGTAAAGTAAAAGATCTTAACAGCAGACTGCTATGAAAATCAAACAAAATCTTCATATCCATTCCCATCACTCCTGCGATTCAGCGTGTGCCACGATGGCAGATATTCAAAAAGAGATGACAGCTTGCGGCATGACTGAATTCGGCATTTCCGATCATCTGCACAGCCGCTACAATCTCTGCGATATAAAAAGTTCCCGCAACGATTTTCTGGGAAGCAAAAAAAGTAACGCGTTCCACTTCGGCATCGAAGTAAGCGGAATGTCTCAATGGGAGTGCGAGAAAATCGCCGCCGGAGACTATGAAAAACTTGGTGATGATCCGGTTTACGGTCTGCGTTTCAACCATGGTCCTGCCAACTCACCGGTACATCTGGATATCACAGCAAAAGACATTGAAGAGCTTGGCATCGAATATGTTATAGGCGGCGTCCACTGGCCGCTCTACTCTCCTCCCGGCAGAGATAATGCCTACGAAGATTTTTTCCGGCAGATGATGACTATGATCGAAAGCCCATTGGTAGATATTCTCGCTCATCCGTGGAATGCTATTGAATACTCGGCCGGAGGATGGTTTCAAGACCGCAGTACCGGACATATCGATTACGATGCCATTCTTAACATCCCGGATGAACTCAATGAAAAACTTGCTGCTGCTCTTGTCAAACACGGCAAATGTGCTGAATTGAATCTTTCGGTACTCAACTCAACCAAACTTCCTGAAAAATGCCGCCAATACTTCTGGAACCTCTTCGCCCAGTGGCGGGAAGCCGGAGTAAAATTCACCATTGGCAGTGATCAGCACGCCGCCCACGCCAATGAAATTATGTTCAGTGCGTCCGGCTTGTTAATGGATTGTTTCGGATTCAAAGAAGAAAATATTCAATACTTTTTTGAATAACCGGGGTTTACCGGTATTTTTCCACCAGTTCTGCCGCACAGCGGACACACTCGGAACAAGGGAAAGGAGGGGTTCCTGTTTTGATTTCCCGGCACGATTCAGAACCGGCAGCATTGACAAATTCCCGGATCACAACTTCGTGCTTTTCCGGAGGCACAAACAACAATGCTCCATGCAAAGCTCCGCATCTGCCGCCGGGAGCTTTGCCGCCGCCGCAGCATGACAGCTCTTTTACCAAATTTTCATCCGCTCCGCATCCGGCGGCAACCGCCTGGGCACAATTGTGCATTTTAGGTACGGCTGTAAATAATTCAACAGCTTTATTCACAATAAATCTCCCAATTTCAACATGATGCTTCACGACGGGCCGCGATCTGATCCGCCGTAACCGCAAAAATTATAATCAAACCAATAACCACCAGCTGGACATTGGTGGATATATCCAACAGCGTAAGACCATTGCGTAAAAAACTTATCAGCAAAGTACCGATAACCGTACCGGAAATCGATCCCCTCCCCCCGGATGGCGAAGTGCCGCCGATAATAACCGCAGCAATAATATCCAATTCCAGCCCCATTCCGGCAGAAGGCTGTGCTGAACTTGCCCGGCTGGTCGTGATCATTGCCGCCAAACCGACAAGGGCTCCGGCAAGAGTGTAGATCATAACCAAAACTTTATTGACATTTATTCCGGCATGAAATGCAGTTTGCACATTGGAGCCCACGGCATAAGTATAACGCCCGAATGCAGTTTTATTCAGCAGAAATCCGGCTCCTGCCAATACGATGATCAACAGCCATACCGCCGAAGGTATGCCACCAAAAGTACCGGTATCCAAATAGGTGTAAGATGATACAGCAAAAGGTTTTCCATCATTGATAAGATAGGAGATCCCCCGGAATACACTCATTGAACCCAAAGTAACAATAAATGGAGCCAATTTCAATCTGGTTATCAGCATACCATTGATAAAACCGCACAAAGCTCCGCAGGCGATTCCGGCAAAAGTTCCCAGAAACATTACCAGAAATCCCATATCAACAAAAGTACCACCGGAAATTTCCTGCCAAGTACCGCCGGCTGCAAAAAGCATACTCAAAGATCCCAGCATCCCGCACATGGCAAGCATGGAACCGACAGACAAATCAATTCCGGCGGCAATAATGATAAAAGTCATTCCGGCAGCCATGATGCCATTGACCGAAGATCGCCGTAAGACATTGGTAAAATTTTGAAAACTTAAAAAGTTCTCCGGTTCCAGACACGCCCAGAGCGAAATAATAAAAATCAGCGAACAAAACGGAAGCAGTTGTTTGGCAAATTTATTCATTTTCAATTCTATCCTTAATTTGAGGTTGCCGCTATACGCATAATATTCTCCGGAGTCGCTTCTCCGGCAGTAAATTCTCCACCGATCTCACCTGACCGCATAACCAGAATCCGGTCACAAATACCGAGTAATTCCGGTAATTCAGACGATATCACCAAAATCGCTTTGCCTTTTGCCGCCAATTCATTAAGCAGACAATAGACCTCCTTTTTAGCTCCCACATCAATACCGCGGGTAGGCTCATCAAAAATAATAAATTCAGAATCCGCCATCAGCCAACGGGCAATCAGAACTTTCTGCTGATTGCCGCCGGAAAGATTTCCGACCTCCGCATCAGGGGTGTGCCACTTGACGGAAACAATCCTGCCACTGTCGATGCACAACTTTCTTTCCCGCAATTGATCGATCAGCAATCGCATATTCAACTTGCCCAAATTGGGCATGGTGATATTCCATGAACAGGGAAGATTGAGCCACAAACCATTGCGTTTGCGATCTTCTGTCAAATAAGCTATTCTCAATTTTACCGCATCCTGCGGATTCCGGATATTGACCTCTTTGCCGTCAATAAACATCTTTCCACTCAAAAGCCGGTCTATCCCAAATATTGCATTGGCTGTTTCAGTACGTCCGGCCCCCACCAGCCCTGCCATACCGACGATCTCACCACGACGAACAGAGAAACTCACATCTATGATTTTTGAGGTGGATATTTTCTCTGCCCGGAATAATTCTTCTCCGATATTTGCTTTCCTTGCCGGATAAAATTCATTCAGTTCCCTGCCGACCATATATTTGACGATCTCCGGGATTCCGGTGTCTGCCGCCGGAGCATTGAATACAACAGATCCATCCCGCAAAACACTGATCTCATCGGCAATATTTATGACTTCTTCCAAATGATGGGAAATATAAATAACTGCGATCCCTTCGGATTTCAAATTGCGGATAATTTCGAACAATGTTTCCGCTTCTGCCGCAGACAAAGACGAGGTCGGCTCATCCATAACAATGATCCGGGCATTACGCAGTAATGCTTTGGCAAGTTCCACGATCTGTGCCTCTCCGGGAGAAAGAGTGTTGATTTTGGCAACAGGAGAGATATCAAAATGCCATTTCGCAAAAAGTTCCGAGGTTTCGGCAATCATTTTGCGGTCATCCAAAAGCGGTAATCCCCATTTATACAACTCTCTGCCAAGAAAAATATTTTCATATACCGTAAGATCTTCTGCCAAATCCAACTCCTGGTACAGCATGGATATACCCGATTCAAGGGCCTTTTTGGGAGAATCAAATACAACACTTTCACCATCGAGAATAATATTGCCGCCATCCGGCTGATAAACCCCGGCAAGCACTTTCATCAAAGTTGACTTGCCGGCACCATTTTCACCGCATAGAGCGTGTACTGTGCCGGAAGTTAAATTGAATGTCACATTTTCCAAAGCTTTTACAGCTCCAAAATGCTTGGAAATATGTTCCATGCGAAGAAGCACTGAGCTGTTATTTTTCATAATCCCAATGCCTCCGGATTTTCAATTTTCATTTTTTCCAGATTATCCGCCGTCACAATCATACTGGCAATCGGAATATATTCCTCCACTGTTTTTCCGTCAAGGATCGCCAATGCCTGCTTCACTCCATTGTACCCGATCGCAAAAGGATCCTGGGCAATAATGGCATCAACGCCGCCTTTTGCGACACCTTCCAGCAAAACCGGATCGGAATCAAAGGCAACAAAGGCGATTTTACCCTCAAGTTTCTCTGATTGGATCGCTTTATATGCACCTACAGAAGAGGGATGATTGACTGCAAAAATCCCATCCGCCCCGGAGTGTCTTGTCAACATATCCACTGTCCGCTGCCGGGCATCCTCTACTGTCCCCTGCGTGTGCTGCTGGGCAACAACAGAAATACCGGGAAACTCTTTTTCCAATGTCTCGGTAAAACCTCTGGCTCTTTCATCAGTCGAGGCGGAATTCTGAATGAAACGAACCAGTATAACTTCGCCTCTGCCATTGAGTTTTTTCCCGATGATACGGGCCGCTTCCGCCCCTCCCCGGTAATTATCTGTTCCGACAAAGGAATCAAACTGATCCGAATCCACCGGAGAATCAATGATCACACAGGGAATTCCTGCACTCCGGATATTTGCCACTGACCGGGCAAGAGCTTTGAAATCATTGGGGCCAAGCACAATAGCAGAAGCTTTTTTGGTAATCGCATCCTCAACACACTGGATCTGCTTTTCCCGGTCGCTTTCCAATTCCGGTCCGCTCCAAACCATTTCCACACCTGCTTCACCGGCAGCTTTTGCAGCTCCTTTATGAACGACCTCCCACCACATATTGGCAGTCCCTTTGGGGACAACGACAATCGTCCGGACATCTTTTTTTTCCATTGAATTGATCTTGCGGATGATGCCGATGGTCATCAAAACCGCCGAAACAGCCAAAACAGCAACGACATACCAATTTTGATTTTTCATAAAGTTCTCCTATGCAATTTTCCTGTGAGTTCAATAAAATATCAAGCTGCAGGGTAAATATACATCAATTTGATATTTTTTACAAGTATCATGCTGCGGCACACCGTATTTACTGCTTGAAAAAAGTCTTTTTTATATTATTATGAATGAACAGGAGGCAATTATGAAAAATTCAATGTTCTGTTTTCAATGTCAGGAAACCTGCAAGCACTCAGGGTGTACTCTGTCTGGAATGTGCGGTAAAAAACCGGAAATCGCCAATTTGATGGATCTGTTGATCCGACAATTAAAACTCATTGCATTGTCCCGTCAGTCCGACAAAGAAACCGGCCGCTTTGTGATTCAATCGCTTTTTATGACCGTAACCAATACAAATTTTGATCCGGAAAGATTACAAAGCCAGTTGGACAAAGCCCGTAAAATTACCGGAGATATCGTTGTTGAGATCCCATCCGGAATTACCCCCATTCCTCCCGATGATGCAGTATGTTTGCAGGAATTTCTAATTTATACCCTGAAAGGAATAGCGGCTTACACTGAACATGCAGCTGTCCTCGGTAAAGAAGATCCGGAAATATACAAATTTATATTTGAGGCTCTGGCAATATCCGCCAGAGAAAAAAATTTATCTATTTTGACAGAAACAATTCTGAAAGCCGGTGGAGTTGCTGTAAAAGCAATGAATCTTCTGGATAGTGCCAACACTGCCGAATTCGGAGATCCGCAATTTACCGAAGTTACCACTCAAGCAGGAAGACGTCCGGGGATACTGGTTTCCGGACACGATTTGCCGGATTTGAAAGAACTTTTGGAACAATCTCTCAACAGCGGCATTGACATATATACCCACGGCGAAATGCTTCCGGCTCACGCCTATCCGGAGTTAAAGAAGTTTCCGCATCTTTTCGGCAACTATGGAAACTCATGGCATTGTCAAAATAAAGATTTTGCGGCCTTCAATGGTCCGATACTGATGACAACCAATTGCATTATCCCGGTACAAAAAAGTTATCAACACCGTATTTTTACAACCGGAATGGCAGGTTATCCCGGAGTAAAACATATTGCTGACCGGACAGGAAATAAAGCAAAAGACTTCTCTGAATTAATCAAATTGGCTCAAAATTGTCCTCCTCCGGAAAAAACTGCCTGCGGCACTCTCATTACCGGCTTTGCCCGCAAACAACTGTTGGATTTATCCGGAAAAATCGCCAATGGGATAAAGTCCGGTCTCATCCGGCGTTTGATCGTCATGGCCGGATGTGACGGACGGCAAACATGCCGGTCATATTATACGGGAATTGCAGAAAATCTGCCGGTCGATACCATAATATTGACTGCCGGATGTGCGAAATACCGCTTCAATCATCTTGATTTGGGCAATATCAACGGCATCCCAAGAATAATTGATGCCGGACAATGCAATGATTCCTACTCGCTGGCATTGTTTATTCTGAATTTACAGGAAAAACTGGGATATCAATCGGTCAATCAGCTGCCGGTATCACTGGATATCGCATGGTATGAACAAAAAGCAGTTGCCGTATTGACCGCATTACTGGCACTCGGATTTAAAAATATCCGTCTGGGCCCTACCCTGCCGGCATTTCTTACTCCGGAAATAATCAAAAATCTGGAAAAAAACTTCGGCATAAAAACAATACACTCCGCTTCTGAAGATATCCGGAATATGATGATGGGAAATTGAACTTTATCTGACGGATTTCAAAGTTTCAGAAAAACTTCTGTTCTTCCGGTATATGGCACGCATTTTACGGAATCCGCCTCCATATACCGGATCTTTTTGTGCTTCTTTCTGCCGGTTCAAGTAATCTTTCCCCCTTTTCTGGTTGTAAAGAGAAGCGATCAATTCACAGAAACCTTCCTCCAAGGCCAAATCATTTACCTTACCGATATTATGCCGCAAATAATCGTGGGTCAATTCATGAGCCAATGCATCGTAGAGCATATCTTTGGGGACATTGCTCAAGACAAATATCTGACACTTTTCATCGGTAACGATTCTTTTGACTTTTCCGTTGGAATAACGTTTCTCCGTAATTTTGTTGCTGTACCTCATCAATGCCATACGTTTGCTGTTTTCCGGCATATAAATTGAGCCTGCCTGTTTATTCAACTCATCCGGGGAAACTATTTTCAATTCGATTTTATGCTTGGCATCGTATTTGAACATCCCGGCCAAATCACGGCGAACCTGCCGGAATATAGAATGAACCTCTTTGGGAGAAGTGACCAGTGTTGACCGGCATTTTTTACAAATCACCCTGCCATCTTTACCTGCCGGCCGGTCTCCGGGCATGGCACAATAATAACACCCGGGACGACGGCTGCATTTCTGACAGAAAAATGCACTGTCGCCAAAAAAATTACTTAAAGTTATTACATTGTCCAATCCGGCAAGGCACAGTGAACAATGAAATATCTTGTGCATACAACTCTTACTGCAAAAGGTTCTGCCCATCATCTGCACATTGCGTTTTGTACACGGCTTCTTGCAAAATTCACATTTCGGAAAGGTAGAATGATAACATTCCTGCGAACAATATGCACCGTTGGCAGTTTTTATATATTTCCCGTGAATATTTTTCCGGCACACCTCGCACTCCAATGCTGACAAAAGCCCGGGAATAACGGCGACCAATATAACAAATAAAAATTTTTTCATCAGAGGATCTCCTTTTTTATCCGCCTTCCCTCCCGGAGCAATTCGTAAAAAACATCCTTGCTTAAAGATGTAATTTCCCCTCTCCTGCCGATTTCATCCACCAGTTCAGCAAGCGGAGGAGCTGGAATATCAAAGAGTTCCAACATCAAAGTATCTACGAAATCATTCTTGAAATCCTCTTCCATGATTACCGCTCCTTTTTCCGGAAACACTGACTATCCGCACTAATACCGTAGAAAGAAAATCCCCGGCACGTTTCTGCATAGCTGCAGAAAGTTTTTCAGGAGAATAATCTTCCTTTTTCAATTCTTCCGTCAAAATACGCATACTGTGTGCTGCTAAAAGTTCCCGGTTATCCGGGGTACGCCGATAAATGCGGATATATTCATCCGTAAACTCACGGGGCATATCAGGAACAAGTAGTTCTACTGTAAAACAATCTCCGAAATAACTGCTCTTCCGGAACGTCTCTGATAAAGATGAGCTTAAAATATAAAGCGGCAATGATATTTTCTCATTATTCAAGCGATCGATCCAAGCCGGAAAATCATCAGCTTCTCCGGCAAATATGATCGCATCAACTTCCGGGGAAAAACTTCCCAGTTCCGGAACAAAACTCAAATCAGGATACAATTCTTTCGCCTTTTCCTGCAATTTTCCGAAAAACACCTTGCCAATTTTATTTTGCGGAATAATCAAAAATATTTTCTTCGATCCCCTATGCTTAAGATGCTCCAGCAAAGGTGAAATCAATTCATTCAAAGACGGATAAAAGACAGCCGAATTATCCGGGAACGCTTCTTTTTCTGAAACCACAGGATAACAACAATTTACCAATGGCAAACTGTGCGATGCCGTCAATGCGGAAGCTCTGAATAACTGTTGTTCATCGATCGTCATCCACACAGCGGCAATTGCCGGATCGCTGCAAAATTCCTGTACTGCATTTGATAATTCCCCGCAATCATACGGACGGCTGATCAATTCTATTTGTTTACCGCCCTGCCGGTTTGCCAAATCAACAACCACTCCGGCAGATCTGACAAATTCAAGCGGATACTTTTCGTCATTATAATACGGTACGGCAATTTTTATCACCGGAAAATCCGCAACAGCCGTTGATCTGCCTTTGGCTTGCCCTCTTACAAAACGATGATCAAAACCAGCGTTCTCTGTTATCAAAGAAATAATCAGCAAAATAAGACAAATACATAACGGTAAAACAAGCAGCCAATTTTTCAACACCGTATTAAACAAACGTTTCAAATAAAAACAACTCCGCCTTATTTTCCCGGCAAACGTCACTTTGAGTGGTTCAATTTTCAATCCTATACCGGTAAAGTGATTTTCAAAATCATCCCGGCAAACCTTGTACCTGCCATAAACCGGATCATTGATAAAATACCATTGTTTTGCCGTATCATGCCCGTCGCAAATAACAAAACGGTCAAAATCCCAATACAAAATCAAGGGGAAAGACAAAATATCCAATGCTGAAGTCGATCCCCGGAAAGGAGAAAGCGTCAGTCCGCAATTTGCGGCAGTTTCTATGATCCCGGAATTTTCCATTGTTCCGCACGATTTCTGCAAATGCTCAAAAGAAAACGATATACCGTGATATTCAAGTAATGATCCCAAGACAGATGCCCCGGAATCAGAATTACAGCAATGACAGGTCAAGGGAGTTTTCATCATTCCCCGCCTCCGGCATCAATCACAACTCTGCCGCTGATGCCATTTTTCACGGAACAGGATTTTCCGGCTTCCCTGCTCCAGCGGTAACCGGATGCAGAACTGCTGTCGGGAATAAATTCCACCTCAACTTTATATGCTCCGGAACGATTTTCAACCAGTTTACGGACAACCGGATCGGAAACAGAGTTTTGCGTCCCGGTAAAAACAATTTCTTGCGGATGAATCTGTTTTACCACACAACAAATCCCGCCAAAATCATCCGCATCTGCAGAGTCAGGATAAAAACACCCACACATCCCCGGACGGATCTCTCTGCCGGAAGCAACTGGAATCAGTACCTCCGCCCCGGAACTCGTAACGACACCATATCCGGAAACATACTTCACTTGATTTCCGGAAAAATACCAGATCACAAAAATCGCCGTCAATATCCAAAGAAATACAACCGCCGGATAATAATAACGCTTGTATCTTTTTCCGGGATCCGGCTCAACCGCCATGCGTGAATGATACCGCAAAAATTCCAAAGCCCGGAAAGAAAAAGATATTTTATGTTCAGACATATTTCAAATCTTTCACTTTCCTTGCCAACTTTTCCTTTGCCCGGCTTATATGCCGTACGATATCGCAAGTCTCTTCTCCGGTAAGTTTTGCGATATTGCGGATATTCAACCTGCCGCAGCGGGAAAGAGCATAAGCAGTACGCATGGCACTTGGCAATTCAGCTATTGCTTCAAGGAGAATTTTTCTTTTATCTGAAAACTCATCATCCGGCAAACTGACATCCGGCAAACTGACATCCAAACCATGCTGTTTCCGCCAAAGGAAATTATCCAAAACATTCAAAACAGATGCAAAAATTTCCAGTTCCGCCTCGGATGGAGAAACTGGAAATTCATGCCATTTGTCGATCAACCCGGCAAAAGAATCAAGTGTCAACTGCCAAGCTTGCGGATAACTCAAACCATCAGCAACAAGAAAACTGATCACTCTGCCGGAAAACGCAGTATAAAGTAGAGTCGGATCAACTCTTTTCATCATCAACTTTCTGAATCACTCGACCGTAACTTTGATATTACGCATTTCGATCTGACATTTTGCGACATTCATATTGAATGCAAGTTTGATTTTAGCAGTACCTGGATAAAAGGTGGTATAACGCTTGGAAAAGGTCATCCATTCATTGGCTCTGCGTCCGGCACCGGCATAAATATAAGCATTGCCCACGATATGTTGACGCACAACAGTACCAGCCGGATAAGCTTTGGCAAAAGGTTTCTTTACGGGGATTTCGATAGTTCCATCAGTATTGACTTTAACTTGTTTTGATTCAAAAGCAGGAGAAAAATCAAAATTAGGCAGATCTGACAAATCCTCTTTGGCATTGAATACAATTCTGCCGAGAGTATTGATTTTCCATTTTTCAGCATCTTTAAGAACAATACTGTTATCACCGGCATTGACATCTTTTGCAAGCGACGCAACTGACTTGGAGACAGTGGTAACAGCATAATAAGGGATTTCCCTGCCTGTTTCAGTATAGGGGATAAATCCGAAATAGATCGTTGCTTTAGCAGGCGGTTCAACCAAACGGAATTCTCCCGAAATGACATAAGTCTTACCTTTTTCAACCGGAATAAATTCTTTTGATTTGACAACTGCGAATCCGCAAGTGCCACTCAAAATACCATCATTCCCGGAAGTAATCCGTTTGCTTGTCCAAACAGCCGGGGAATTTCCATCAAATACAGTCTCTGCCGCACCGAGAACAGCAGCGATCATACAAGCTGCCAAAAACATAATCTTTTTCATTTTCATTCCTTTCTGATCAAATTATTTTCCGGATTTTTCGTATTGAAAAATCTCCTGCTGTTTTAATATACTCCGGATGCAGAAAAAATCAAACTGCAAAATAAATTTTATTTGTCGCAAGTACAGCAACCTGAAATAAAAAACTTCTTCCGGCAAATCAGGCATTTTACCCGTAATCCGGAAGAAGTTCCAGTTATTCTGATATATTCAAGTCATATCGTCAGGAAAGCAATTCCTGACGGTATTCCATATACCGGTCAAAAAGTCCGTGAGCTGACTGATACATGGAATTGGGACTCATGAAGTGAGAAAATTCAAAGGTAATCGCCTTATCCAGTTGAGCCTTGCGGGCAGCTTCCAGTTTCAACCGCATTTTTTCCCATTTGATCGGGAGGAATTTGATCGGCATATCCCGGTCAAAGGTTTCACAATTTGTCCAGCTCTGCATACCATACCGGCGGGCAAGGTCACGGTTGATCTCCAGATATTCCGGCAGCTCATCATAATCACAATGTCCATCCTGGAATGCAAGGATATCCACTGCTCCTTTGATTTCGGAAAGGATGATATCCCAGTCATGCTCGTGTTCAGCGGTTGAAACAGGATTATCCGGCATACATTTTACTCCGCAGATAAAAGGAGAGATCATTGTCGGCAAATTGCCGGATAAATCTTTGACAAAATTTCCGAGATCGCGGTACAATCCGGTCATACCGACCTGCAGACGGGTGATTTCGCAATTGAGATACCAGCCTTTGAAACTTTTGTGATGACCGTATTTTTTCCATGCTTCTTCAGCGACAAACTTGGAAATGGTCAGTTCTTTCTCACACTCTTTGCGGTGCCAGTATTTGCCGGAGTCGTACAAGCCGAAGTAAAATGTCATATCATATTTATCTGCCAGAGTCAGAAACAGCTCCACCAAATCCAGTGGAGGACAGAAGCAAGCTTCGTTATCCATCAGATATTTTGACGGAAACGTTATAAAACGTTTATGTCCGCAACGGATGAGAATGACCGTATCAATTCCGGCGGATTTCATCGCTGCGAAATCTCTGTCCCACTCTTTTTCGCCCCAATTCTGATGGGGGATATCATGGCTTATTTCATCCAAAAAAGTTCCTGTGATCAACATTTTGTTGTTTTCCCTTATATTTTATTGTATTTTACCGCGGATCGCAGAAAATTTACCACCGGGCACTTTCAATTTCAAAGTCGGTGAAATTTTTCCGAAATTCACATCCTGTTTGAATTCAATCACGCACTCGGCATCTTTTGCTCCGAGATTGTACGCTACTACTAAAATTTCGCCATTTTCATTTTGACGGACTTCAGCCGGACATCCTCTTAACGTAACCTCATTGGTCAAATTTTTCCAACCGGGATTGAAAAATTCTTCATTTTCAGCGACAACAGATGTCACTTCCGCAATGGCATTCATTGATCTGCCATCCATTGTTCCGTGTATATAGAGAAGAGCCCCTCCGGTGGCATCCAGCATGATCTGCATCAATCTGGCTTCAGAAACGACCTGCGGCACATCTCTTGACACCACCCGCCACGGCTCAAGGATCAATCCGAGAATCACCGGTTTCCCTTGAGCAGCAGCAATCGTATCGGCAATAGCTTTTACCGGACGGCCATACCCTGCCCCGCCAAAATCCATGGCATCATGGATTTTATTCCAGTCTATCGAATAGTTTATTTTTGTATCTTCACTCTGGTAACCGCTGTAGAAATATATTGTTACATCCGGCAAAAGACGTTTGGATACCTGATATATGAAATGAATTTCATTTGCCACTTGGGTCGTCATGAATTCCATCCACTTTTTGCGATATTTTCCCCGGATATCCGCAGGAGCCGGAGTTTCATCCAAACCGGCTGAAGCAGCAAAATCTTTCAGACAATTTTCACAAATACAAGCTGCATACGGACTGAATATCCCCATTTCATAATCTACACAAACGATATCCGGTGAACCGCGACGTTTATGCCATTGCGGAAATTTTTCCTCAAACCACTGTTTGAATTCTTCATTACCTTTGAAGTATTGCGGGCATATCGTTGTCCCGGCAGAATAAGCTTTACCGTCAAAGGGAACAAGTCGGCTTTCCGGATGCATTTTTACAAATTCATCCAGATTGAAGTTCCAGTTTTCAAAAGAGAACAACTGAAAATTTTTCAAGCCGAAGCGGTTGTTTGCCATCATTTCCGTAACACCGATGAAAGCAAATTCCTCCGCAATCAGATCCCGCAGTGTCGGATCATCCATGGATTCCAGCCACATAGTCCACATCTGCATGTGCTGTTTTGCCATTTTTTTACCTTCAACTTTTTTCAGCACACTGACGTTGACCTGATTGGGAACTTCGATAAAATTGCCGCTGCGGCTTGAGCAATGGAAATAGATCTTGAATTTTTTACCGGCGGCATTTTCCGGAGCCCGGATAAAAGCCGCCACATAAGTGTGGCTCTGCGGATTGTCGATATAAGAAACACTGTTATTGAAACGGATGCAGTGACGGTTGTACTTTTCTCCATTGATTACAATTTTTTGAATATTTTCAACCGTCAGCGGATTGAGATTGTAATAACCGCAAGCACCCTCAAAAGTGAAATTTTCCGGTAAGTCAAAGGTCATGGTATAATCCGCATTTTTCACTCCTTGCGGAACAAAGGGATAAAACAAAACCTGCTGGACTCTGCCCGCCGGAATGGATAGTCCGGCTCCCACAGTCCAATCCGGCCAAAGCCGGGAAATGTCACACAAAAGATTTTTTGTCAACATACCGGATGAATTTTTCTGCCATGAATCATCCGGCTGGTATTCAAAAGCTCCGATTTTGAAAGATACTGCGGCATCGTCAGTAACGATTTTATTATTGCCGCTGGCAAGCAGATACTGTTTTTTAGCTATTCCGTCATTGATCAATACGCTTTTACCGGAAGCAGCTTTGATCTGCATGATTCTGGCACTGGCACTGCCGGTAAACAGCGGCAGACGTAAAACTTCTTCCAAAGTAAAAGGATTGCGGATGGAAGCAAAATAATTGAATTCCCCCTGGGTATTTATCTGAAACTTGCCCTGCATATCAAGGTAATTTGCCGTTTTGCCTTTGGCGGTCACAAAAGAATTGATCCAGGCAGGAGATTTTGAAATAAATTTCAGCTGATTTTCCCCGGAGTGAAAATTGATTTTACTATCAATATTGCCGAAAAACGGAGTGGTGGCAAAAGCAAGTTCACCGAATTTTGCCACATTATGAAATCCGTAGCCGGAAAAAGAACTTTTTTCCTTACGGCTCTGCTCATAACGGACGATCATCACTTTGAATCGTTCTCCGGGAAAAGGTTTGCCGCCGATGGCAGCAAACGGGATTGCCGCTTCCACAAAAAACTTGCCATGATCGGTTTTTCCAGCTGCATTTACGCCGGACTCAAAAATTTTCCGGGTTCCCCAGAGATCGGGAACTGTCTCAACCATTGCAGTAACGACTCCGGAAGCATTGATACAAAATTCATAAACTTTATTCTCTTTTTCCCGCTTGATCATCAATGCAATGGAATCGTCATCGTAGCATTTGGCAATATCCGGCTTTTTCAAATTGTTGCGAAATTCATACAGACGCTGCTCCCATTTGTTGAGAGCTGACTCAAATGCTGTCGCCCCCAGATACAAATTATTTTCATCATAGAGAAATTTCACCTGTGTCTGCTCCACAGCCGGTCTGCCGTCAGGCAGCCGGAATAAGGAGGCGGCAAAAGCATTATCCCAACTCTTTTCATTCAAATCACCATCGGCGGCAATTGAACCATCTGCCGGGAATGCAGAAACCAGACTCAGAGGTGCAGATACCGCAGTTTTTTCATCCGGACGGTAGTTTTCATCAGTGGTCAATACAATCAGGGAAATATCGCCATTGACTTTGGCTGCTCCATCCAAGCCGAAAGTAATGCACGGCATTGCGGACAAAGCATTATTGATACGCATTTTGACCCAGCTGAATTCCCCCTCCGGCATAGCAACGGAAGTCAAAGGTTGGGTCGCATTTCTCCAGACCAGATTGAGTTTGCCGCCGGGAGCTTTACGAACCTTTGCCCACAAAATCAATGGTTTTGAAGTCAACGGCACCGGAATACCGGACACCGGCAAATACCAGAGCTGACCACGGCGGAAATTACCATCTTTTTTGCTGTAAGCATTAAATCCGTTGATCCCGGGATAATCCACAGCGGCAAAAACGACCGGTGCGACATCAGAATCCTGCAATGCCGGATAATCGATCTTTTCGATCTTGAAATCAGTCAAAACAAATTCCGCATTTTTTCCGGCTTTGGAAAAAAGACATATCCCGGTACCTTTTGCATGGGAGAAAAACTGCATCTCCAACTGATATTTCCCACTGCTTTTGGGACGCAGTTCGTTGCTGTAACCTGCTTTCAACGAAGAAAAAACTGCTATCTGCAAAGGCACGGAACTTTCAACATTGACCGTCACCCGGTACTGCCCCGGGGTCGTGATCGGTACAGTCCGGTACACGCCATGCTTGACCAGTAAACCTTTACCGGCAGAATATACCACTTTTCCCCCGCTGTACGGAGTAAACAAACTCTTTTCTTTTGCAAAATCAGCCCGATATATTTCTGCTGCTCCGAGCAAAGAGGCAAATAATGCAATTAGTGTACTTAAAAATATTTTCATAATTTGTACTTCGGTTTATGCCGGTGGTTACTTGGTGGGATCCCAGCAATTCAAAGTTTCAAAAGTTTTATAAGGATTTTTTGCCGAATTATAGGTCATCCGGTCTGCACCGGCATCCGTTTTTATGGATTCCGCGTGTCCATCAACAAAAGCACAATTCACCGATCCGCCATGACGGCCGTCGATCATCCCGTAGTACGAGCCATCTTTCCATTGACAATGAACCACATCGCTGCCAGTATTGCGGGCACTTCCGCTTGCGAATGAGTCTGCAAAACAGAGAATTGATGACGGTCTTTTTACCCGGGAAATTTTTCCGCTTACACCTGTTCCGGAAACCTGGCATCCCTGGCAGAACTGCAAATGATCATTTCGTCCCATCTGAGAATAAGCAGTGATACCAGCGGCCATTCCCCAATCGCCACCGGCACCTCCGGTTTCCCAATAAGTACGAATGTCTCCGGCTGACACATTGCAAGCCCGACGATCAGAATAGTTAGTTACAAAGGATGGACAGTTCACCATTTCCATACCAACGTTATTGGTAGCCAGCAGGATGCCTACCCAGTTGATATTATGACCGTTGGGACTTTTGGTGCTTGCAGGCGGCTGCTGATCGTTGTTTTCTGACAAATAAGCGATGTTGTAAGTTGACATGGTTTTGAAGTGAGACAAACAATCTGCCGTCCGTCCGCGTTCACGGGCAGAATTGAGTGCCGGGAGCAGGATCGCTGCCAAAATTGCAATAATGGCGATCACGACGAGCAGTTCGATAAGAGTAAAACAGTACTGTTTTACTCCACCATGGTGGAAGCATTTTTTTGATTTCATGTTAACACCTCTTTTATTTTTCCGCCGGTCATGCTGTCCCGAAAACTCTATCGGCTTCAAACCACCCGGCTTGAAAATCACAGCTGATCCTGCGGAGTTCCTGCCGGAATCGACCTTTTTTCCGACAGAAAATGTTATTAATGTTACTTATTCAAAATTTTTATGTTACTTGTTTTCCGGTGGATATTTCAATATCGGTTTCAATATTTCAGATGAAACTTTGTCTCCTGCCAAAAGCCGGTGCAATTTTTTTATCGCCAAAGCTCCCAACTGACGGAAGGGCTGAATTACCCTCGGTATCGGGAAGAACTCCTCATACAAATGCGACCGGTCATAGGAAACCAGCTCAAAATCTTTACCGTAAACTAAATTGCGGTCTTTGCATGCCTGCAGAATGGGACTGGCAAAATCAGTGCATACACACATCATTCCCAAAGGGAACACCGCTTCACCCAGCATGTCGTCGATCGCAGAACCGATATTTTCCGGAGACGGAGCCCCATAATCGACAAAATGGGTCAAAACCTCTTTTCCCGGATCAAGCTGCCGGCAGGTCTCTTTGAATTTGTTTTCCCGCAAAGTATAAACCGTGGCTGTCGGTTTGATGCTTAAAACAGCATAACTGGCAAATTTTCTCTCCGCCAGAAATCTTCCAGCCAGCCAGCCGCCGCACTCATCATCCATATCCAGTGTAACACTTTTTTTCATCGGCCAATTCAACGTATTAAGAGAAATAATCTTACCGCCGTTATTCAAATACTCATCAAGCTTACGCAAAGTTTTTTCAAATTCAGAGTTAAAATATGGCACGTAACTTATGATCCCTGTATGCTGAAAAGAGGTCATCGAATTTATAAAATCGCTGTATGAATCAGCCGTCATCCCAAAGTGATAACTCAGGGGGATATCATACTCCTTTGAACCATCAGACAAACCATGGATCAATTCCAACAGCAGCGGATCATGCCACGATGGTAAAAATACTCCAACCGTAGGTTTTTGCTTTTTACGCAAACTCACCGCCTGAATATTGGGAGAATACCCCATATCTTTCGCCACCTGACGGATATACTCCCGGCGTTCTTCGGAAACACGCAGATATCGGCGGTTATTTAATACCGCCGATACCACAGTCGGGTGAACCCCTGCCCTTGCGGCTACATCTTTTAATGTAACTCCCATAAAACACCTCTCTGATTAAAACGTTTTAATCATAAAATATGGATACTATAATGCTTAAAATGATTAATTGTCAAGGAGAAAAAATAAAATTTTTCAACTTTTTTATATTTATCCCTGACGCTTCAATAACTTATTTTAATTTTCCTGTAATTTTTTTGACGGTATCAAGATAACCGGTACCGTACTTTTCATCGGGGATAAGAGCCATTCCCTCCGTCCACTCGTTCCAGGCATTGATAATTACAGCCGGAGCTTTCCGGTCAAGAGCTTTTCCCAGCATGATCCCGAATTTCTCCGGAATGATATCTGTACAAATGGGGCAATACCCCAATTTCACATAGTCCATCGGAAACTTGACCGATCTGCTCCACCGGGGGGAGACATCCAAGCCGAGAGTAACGCTGGGAAAGTGCGGCAAACCGCCTTCCTCGATCTTACCCCAGCAATACTCCTGTGACTCCATCATTCCACTGTAATCAAATACCGGACGTTCCTGCGGTAATTCGTAGTAATTGGGAGGAGCAACGATATTATAGGCAAAGACCGCATCAAATCCGGCTTCTTTCATTTGAGGAACCCGTCCCCAGCCGCAGAAATATTTATTGTCATTGTGACAACCGATATTCATCAGGAGATACAATCCGGGGAATCCGTTTTTTTGAGCCTGATCCTGCAGGATTTTTACCACATCTTCAGGAGGGACATCCCTGAACAATGCTCCGGGAGCGAAAAATGAAAATACCGGCTTGCCGTCGATTTTCCAGTAATTCTCACAGGAAAAATACTTTTCCGAGCAAAAATCGACCACCTTACGCAAATCTTCCTCCGAATGGGTTATTTGCAGATAGAGATTGCTGGATTGATTTACATTGCCATTCATCGCCTGATGATCGTCATCATCCAGTGCCGGCCACATGCCCCAGTTGTGATTTGCCCACATGATGGCAAACTTCAAGCGGTTGCGGTTGGGAGCGTTGAGAAAAGCCTCGTCAAGAGGTTTTTCCAGGAACTGCTCACCATTGTACCAGTACCAGTCAAAAATAAAACCGGTCAGTCCGCTGTCTGCCGCCGCATCGATCTGCTTTACCATCATTTGCGGATCTGATTCATCAAAATATCCCCACAAAGGACGTCGGGGCTGATAATGTCCATCAAAAAGCGGTTTTGTGCTTTTTACCAACTCCCACTCGCTGAAGCCTTTACCGTACCATTGCTCATAGTGCCGGTCAGGATGCCAACTGGGGAAATAGATCGCAAAAATTTCCTGATCCATAGAAGACCTCTCTCTTTTATCAAACACTGCAATTAAATCGTTTTAACCATCAAACATCCATACTATAATGCTTAAAACGATCTGCTGTCAAGAAAAAACTGAAAAATATTTCTATTTTTATGCCCGGCAAAAAATAAAAATACTGGTTGAAATATATTTTTCATGTGATATATTTTAATTTGTCAAGCAATCCTGTAAATATGGAAATTTGCCGGATAAAATTTTTAATTTCATATTCAAAAAGAAAGGGAAAAGAAGATGAAAAAACTTTTGGCAGCAGCCCTGTTGTTTGTCAGCATGGCGGCAATTTCACTCCGCGGAGAAACAATTTCGGCGGATAGAATCAACATTTACCGTTTGAAAGACATCATCTCAGAGGATTATGGCTGCAAAATTGATGAGGATGGTGATTTGCAGATCAATGGTGAATATAAATTTTTCGTTCGCATCATTCCTGATGTCAAAATGATTTGTATTTTTACCAATTTCAAGCCGGAAGATGACCGTACTGTTGCTGAAACCCGCCGGCTTGCCAATAAATTCAACAGTGATAAACGCTTGCTCCGGATCAGCGTTGATGATGAAGGAACCTCCACCTGCGACTATTACATGGTTTACAAAGGTGGGCTCAACACCGCAAACTTCAAAGAAACTGTTGAATGGATGAATTTTGTCGTTAACGAATGGGCAAATTTTTATAACGAAGAGTAATTTTCAATGCAATCGAGCAGGAGGCTGCCCATTATTTGAGCAGCCGTCCTCTCACACCACCGTACGTGCCGTCCGGCATACGGCGGTTCAATAACTTGAGTACAGAGTTCATTATAACGGATGAAGATATCGTCATATCCCATCTGAATAATGCATTTGTCAGTCAGGGTTCTCTTCAATGGACACCCTTTACTTTCGCTGACAGTTCCTGCTGACAAGTCTGTACCGGACTTTCACCGGCAAGTCAATGCACGTGCCGCACATACTAAAAAAAAGACTGCCACAAGTATTTTTTGCAGCAGTCCGATAACACGACGGAAATTATTTCAGCACACTGCCCAAAAGCGTGACCACTTCTTTGGCAAATGCCGCCGGATCCGTAAGCGGCGACCCCTCAAGCAGCAACGCCTGATCGTACAGCAGTTTGGCATAACGGGTCAATTCCGCTTCGTCTGCATTGGCGGCAAGTTTCTCACTCAATGCAGAGATCACCGGGTGATCACCATTGAGTTCCAGGATCCTCTTACTCACCGGCACATCCTGATTCATCGCCCGGAAAAGTCTTTCCATGTGAGGACTTAAAGCCTGCCCGTCAACGATCAGACAGCAGGGACTGTCGGTAAGACGACCGGAGAAACGGACTTCGCTGACTTTATCATCGAGAACTTTTTTCATAAATTCGGCAACCGGAGCGTATTTCTCCTGTGCTGATTTCACTTTATCTTCCAGTTCTTTATCCTCAAAATCACCTTTGACGACCGATTTGAAGTACTTTTGAGCATACTGGTACATGGACTGCATGACCCATTCGTCGATCGGATCGGTCATAAAAAGCACATCCCAACCTTTGCTGCGGAAATATTCCAATGCCGGGGATGAGGCGACAGCTTCACGCTTGTCTCCGGTAATGTAGAAGATATCCTTCTGGGATTCGGGCATGGCATCGACATACTCTTTGAGAGTGATGCGTTTGCCCTCCGGAGAATTCATGGATTCATAAAGCACCAGATCTTTGAGTTTTTCGGCATTTGCCCGGTCGGTGTGGAGACCTTCTTTGATGATCCTGCCGAATTCGACGAAGAATTTCTCATAATTTTCCCGGTCATTTTCCAAAAGTTTTTTCAATTCGGAAAGCACTTTGCCGGTAACCGCAGTCTGGATCTTGCCCAGAAGCGGATTCTGCTGGAGGATCTCACGAGAGACATTCAGCGGCAGATCACTGGAATCGACCACACCGCAGACAAAACGCAGATAATCCGGGAGCAATTCTTTACATTCATCGGTAATAAACATCCGCTTGATGTAAAGCTGAAGACCCTTTTTCTGGATATCCGGCATCAACAGATTAAAGGGAGCCTGTTTCGGCAGGAAAAGCAATGCTTTGAATTCACTTGCCCCCTCGGCAGTCATGTGGATCGCTTTCAAATATTCCGTGCCGCCGAAATTGGACAAATGAGCATAGAAACTCTTGTATTCATCATCAGTGATCTCGGAGGGTTTACGCAGCCAGATCGCCTTTTGGGAATTGAGCGTGCGTTCCTCCACGGTTTCATTTTTATCATCGTCGATTTTCTTTTCCGGCATCACCACCGGATAAGCGATAAAGTCGGAATAACGGTGGACGATCTCGGAAATTTTCCAGTTTTCCAGATAAATTTCAGCATCCTCTTTGAGGTGCAGTACGATCTGCGTACCTATTTCGGTGCGGTCGGCCTCGGACAACTCATAACTGCCCTCGCCGGTACTGCTCCAGCACACCGCCGGATTATCCCCTCTTTTGGTGATAAGATCGACCGAAGAAGCGACCATGAATGCCGAGTAGAAACCCACTCCGAATTGTCCGATCAATTCCGGGATATCAGAGTTGTTTTCGCCCTTTTCCTCCAGCATTTTCAAAAATGCTTTCGTACCGCTTTGGGCAATGGTTCCGATATTCTCCACCACGTCCTCACGGGTCATACCGATACCGTTGTCGCTGATGGTCAGAGTTTTATTTTCTTTGTCCGGAGTGATGACGATTTTCCACTCTCTTGCCGATGCCGGATCGGTCAGGCTCTCAAAGCGTGCTTTGTCCAGAGCATCGGCGGCATTGGCGACCAATTCCCGCAGGAATATGTCACGATTGGAGTAAAGTGAATGGATCATCAGCTGCAAAAGCTGCTGGACTTCTGTTTTAAATTCTCTGGTTTCACTCATGATTATTGCCTTTCTCTGTAAAATTTCAGATTAATTTTCAGTGATCATCTGGTAAATATAGTTTTTTATTTAAAAAAATCAAGTGCAAAAGCGATTGTTCCATTGATTTTTCAGCGGTAAGTGCTATAATAAACAGCGTGTCTGTATCATCAGTTAATAAATTCGGAGAAAATCTATGAGCGAATTACCGGAAAATCTGCGGAATATCCTGCATGAAAAAGAGAATATTTGCAATGCCCTCAACCAGCTTGCCAATGCCAGCGATATTGATTACCAAACCGAAATCAGCAAATTGAGCGACGCTTACAGCAACGCCGGAGGATTGCCCCCCGAATATGCCGAATTGATGGATAAAAAATTTGCAGAAGCCGTCAAGAATGCCCAGGCCGGTGAAAACGCCTACAAAGAACGTCAGGAGAAAATCGCCCGCCTCGCCGGTGATACAGATGCTCTCCTTGCCGCCGGTGAATTGGCCACTTTCAAAGAGGTCGAAACTCTGGAAAAAACGATTCTGGAACTCGCCCCGGCAAGCGGTCTGGCGGAAAAACTCGCCCCTTTGAAAGCTCAACTCGCCGCCGAAGAAGAAGCGGTCAGAGCCGCCGAAGAAACAGTTTCAAAACTTGCCGATGAACTTGAAGCACTTTGTGCCTTGGAAGATATTACTCCGCTCCATGACCGCAAACCCGGTATCGAAGCCGAATTCGCCCAGCTCGCCAATATCCCACGCAAAGCAGCAGCAAAATATCAGGATGCCCACCGCAAAGCTTCCGTCAAACTCGCCCAGCATTACGAAACTCTCGACCTCGCCCGCTGGGAGAGCTACACCCGCAAACTGGATATCTGCAACGCTCTGAAAAAAATGCTCGACCTCCCCGATGAGGAACTGAATAACGCCGGTAAAAAATTGACCGAATTGCGGGAACAATGGAAAAATCTCGGCAGTGTCCCCAAAGAAAAAAATGAGGAAATCAACCCCAGATATCTCGACCTAACCCGTAAACTTCAACATAAAATAGATGAATTTTTCGCCAGAAAACGGCAGATGCAGAAAATTGCCGCCGCCGAAAAAGAACTGCTCTGTGCCGAAACGGAAGCATTGGCAGACTCAACTGATTGGAAAAATACCGCCGAAAAATTCCGGGAATTGCAGGCAAAATGGAAAAACATCCCCCGGGCAGGAAGCAGAGAAAATGAACTTTACCAGCGTTTCCGTGCCGGTCAGGATAAGTTTTTCAACGCCAGGAAAGCAGCTTTCGATGAGCGTGATAAGAGATTCCAGCAGAGCTGTGAAATCAAATCAGCTCTCATAACCGAAGCGGAAAATTTGACCGATCCCCGTCGGGCAAGACAATTGAGAGAGGAGTTCCGCAATGCCGGATTCGCCGGGAAACAGGATCAGGAGCTGTATCAGAAATTCAATGCGGCAATGGATAACTTTTTCAATGCCAGAAAAGCTGAAAATGCTTCCAGAGAAGGACGGGCAAAAGAACTGATTTCTGAAATCGACACGCTTGCTGCCGATCCGGCAGCTTCGATCGCCAGAGTCCGTGAAATCAGAGAAGAGCTGCGTACACTCAACTGCCGGGAAACAAAAAATGCCGAACTGCAGAGTCTGCGGAAATTCGATCAGGCTTTCAATGAGGCAAAAATGCTGGAACAACGCCGCCGGGAAGAAAATTCCGACAGCGTGGCGATGTCTTTGGCAATGGCTTACGAGGAGTGGAAAAACGGCGGCTCCCCTGCCCTGCCGGCAATGGAAGCATTTGCCGGATTCAGCAAACTGCAAAGTGCTGCCAAACTTCTTGCTGATGCGATCAGCGGAGATGAAAAAGCGGCTGCCAGACTGGAAAAACAGATCGCCATCGCCCGCAGTGAAAGAGAGAATATCTGTACTGAATTGGAGAAACTTTGCGGCAATACTCCGGCTGAAAACGATGTCATCGACCTTGCGGCGGAATTGCAGTCGGCAATGCTGGGAGACTTCGGCAAAAGTTCATCTACCAGTAGCAAAGCTGCGGATCCACAGAAACTTTGTGCAGATTTTGCGGCATCCGGCATCGTTCCTCCGGCAGAATTGACCAAATTGCAGGAGCGTTTTGCAGCAGCCAAAGCAATAATCTTTCAGGAAAAATAAAAAAATCCCCTCCGGCAGCTTGAAAACTTCCCGTGATGGGTATATATTAAGCATATCAACAATTCAGGGGCAGTAGCTCAGTTGGCTAGAGCGATACGTTCGCATCGTATAGGTCGTGGGTTCGACTCCCATCTGCTCCACCATTTGTAAAAAGTACGGAATCAAGTCCTCAAGATTTGGTTTCGTTTTTGTTTTTAGTGAACTTATTGATATTCAACGAATTACATTAAATACGACAAGCCGCAGGCAAACATTCTCCCTAATGGCATTTTAAACAGAAATCATTAAAAGAGAGAGGCTTTTTTCTCTCTTTTTCTATTTAGGGTAGAGGACGAAGTACCAAGGTCTGCTTTTTCCGTCACAGGACTTGATTTTTCAAAAGTCACACATCTGCTGTGCTGACGATCAAACATCCGACACAACATATTGTTCCCTATCTCAAGTGCGTTTTGGCAACACACGGATTTTGATACAGCTAATACAACTTAACTATTCAAAATCAGAAAAACTGATATTTCACGACGGCATGATAGTGGTTATCCGATTGGACATCAGAACAGGAAAAGAAAAATCCGTGTTCGGTATTATCGTCATCCAGAAGAGTCAATTTATCTTCAACTTCAATGCTTTCAGGCAGGAAATCGGCAAGGGCTTCTTTAACAAAATTCCAAGCGTCATCGCAGTTGTCAAATTCGTCTGTCGGCAAAGTTACCACATTGGTTTCATGCTTTACTGATTCCGGAACGATTTTAACACAAAAACATACAGCGTGCAACATCATAAATCTATCTTCCTTTCTGTCTTTATTACGTTATTTTTTCAGCAAATTTGCCAATTCATCAAGGAAATCTTCTTTGAAAGATTTTTTCTTTGTATCGTTATCGACATCGTAATTGCTGCAGATCTGCCAGATCACCTTATCCACATTGTAGGCTCCGCTGCCGCAAAAGTTGTTTTTGTCTGCGGGACAGACATTTGCGGCAAACTCAGCAACTCTCTTTACCAATGCCAGATCCATCGAATACGGAATCCCGTCAATCAGGGAAAATACGTGACACAGATGAATATCCGGCTTAGCAATGTTGCAGAGATGGGATTCTTTCAGAAAATCACATGACAGAGCAATGCCAAATCCCGGAAACAATTTCTGCATTTTCATGATTGTTCGGTACGGTTCGCAGATATTTTCGTAGATAATTTCCTCAAAACGAGATACCTTCAGTTCCTTTTCTTTATCCTCAAAGAATTTTGAAATCAACTTACTTAAACGATCAAAGTTTTCTGTTTGCTCCTGCTCGAAACAGTAATCATTCAATTCGAGTTTTTCTATAAAAAGCAAGATACTTTCACAAAAACTTTTTAATGGCTTATTTTCTAAAAGGTTATCTTTAACTGCCGCATTCGCATTTTTAATTATATCATCGAAATCGAACCAGTCAATGATACTTCCGTTCCCTTTGCCGATTTTATGCCAAGTTGTATTGAGATAGCTTCGCAGAAAGCGGGCAAACATTCTTTGCTTGGGATCTGTAAATAACGCCTGATTCTCTCCGGCAGGACGGCACCAGTATGCTTCAAGCTGATTTTTTTTCCGTTTCTCTTCAAGCTTTTTACAGTTTTTTTCGTAAAATTCTCCGATAAATTCCCAAACTTTTCTGTCAAACTTGAAACTGCTCATAAGTCACCTCATTTCCTATTTTACTTGAAAATAACCCCGCAATGTCATGGGGAGTTCAGAATAATTTTCTGTGCAGCCGACGGTATAAATCCCGGCAGCTCTTGATTTGATAAGGTTTATTTTGTCAATAGATTCTGATAATTTCATCAAGTCATCAATTAAAACAAAAATATACGGAATTTTGTTTTTGCCGGTGTTATATTCTTTGATGTTTTTCACTCCTGCGGAACTGAATGTTTGATAGCGGCATAAAATCTCCTGATCTAATCTTATCAGCAGATCAGCAACAGAATTCTGATTTGTTACCGGTTCAGAATACAGATATTTTTTATCGATCACAATGTCCGGAGAGGATGAAATAATGCTTATTTTTATTTGCTCCGGAGAATATTCTGTTACAAGTTTCTCATACAGGTTTCTTAAAAAATCAAGTGATTTTTTGTGGGAACCGTTTACCGCAAGTTGCGGGATATTTTCCCAATTCCAATCTTTCACAGCAAGCCTCCTGTCGTTGTTTTACTGATAATATAGCAAATCCATGGTGACAAAAGTTGTCACAGTGAAACAGAAAAGAAGAAAATTTGTTATTTTTTTGTGCCATTGTGAACTTTTATGGTTTGTTTTGCCCGTTTTATGACCTCGGCGGCGAGTTCCGGATGATTGAGCAGTTCAGCATCGCCGCCCTCGGCAAGGATGTAATTCACGATTTTATATTCAGGTGCGGCAGCGATTTTTACAATAAAATGCTCGCCGTCTCTCTGCTGCGCTGTCACATCAAACTGCTCCCCGACAAATTTATATGCTTCTATCCCCAAGCGCAACTCAATATCTTTTACCACCGGAAAATCAAAAATCTCCCGTCGGTTAACGGCACCTATGATTTTGCGGTCAGGTGTAAATTTTTCCCGGCACATTGCAGCTTTTTGTATACGGTGTACTGCGAAGGTTCCAGATTTTCTTTCTTTTTGCGGGATAGAAGAACCGTTTTTACTGCGGGTAACAGCTTTCAAATACCAGTTCCCCTCATAAAAGACCAGAGCGTGAGGTTCAATGATCCGTTCTGAAATATTCCCCATGATCTGTTCATAAGTGATACACAGACATTGTTGTTTTTGCCACGCATGAAAAACGGTGTCGAAAATTTCAGGTTCTATGACGGTATTTGATCCCAGCGCCACCAGAGAAAGAAGTTGGGTATATTCATCCAACCCTTTCTCATTTACAGCAAGAAGCGAATCCACAGCGGAACGCATTTTTTCTTTTACCGGAGGCGGCATGATATTTTCAGCGATTCTTGCACCAAGAACAGCAGACTGCATTTCATCATCTTCAAGGAAAGGAATGTCAATACTCCAATCCGGAATGGTCAAATAGTAACCTTTATTGCTGTAATCGTACTCAATGGGTGCATTATATTCGGATTTCAGAAACGCAATATCACGCAGAAAAGTCCGGCTGGAAAGTTTATATACTCCGGCGATATCCATCTTTTTCATTTCCGCAACAAAGCGTGGAAAATTAGGATAACGGTTTTCTTTCAGCATCGCAACGAGATGCTTGATTCTCCGGATATTGTATTTTTTCATTAAAACTCCAAAGTTGCAACTGCGTTACTATAATATATCTCCCAAACATCGAAATTCAAACCAGGAAAAATTATTTTTGCTTTTTTCAGTTGTTTACAACAAAATACACCTGTAAATTACGAACTCTTTGCAGGGAAAGTCCTGTGTCCTATTTGGGGGCATTTTTCAATTTCCTGATACTTTTTTCGCAGTTTTGTAATTCTCTATAAAATGGGGTGACGCACTGACGAACTTTTCTATTGTTTGAACGTAAAAAATCGCAGTGAGAAAAGTTAGCCGCAAAGTTGCACAACCTCCACCATTCTGAAACGCTTTTTGAGCTTAAAAACTCAGAAATTCGCTGTGAAATCAAATTTTGAAAATCGCTTCACTTTGATTCAGAAAAACTCAGAATTTCAGAGTATATCTTATCAAAACGGATGTAATATTACCACTTGGTTGTTATCAGCAATGATTTCCCGGATTTTATTACCGCACAGTTTTTGATCTTTTCCAGACGGATTTCTGTATTATCGTCACAAAAAATCAAATTCTGGTCAGATTCTTCCAGTTGGAGTTTCCCTTGAGTGCTGATGGCATTTTCGTGGAAATCTTTCATCGTTATTTCGTAAAGTGCGCCCAATGTCCCAAGATCGTTCCACTGGAATGATGCCTGTTTTACTGCGACATTATCGGCTTTTTCCATAACCGCATAATCAATGGAGATCTTTTCACACTTTTCAAAATCCAAAGTATAATCGCCTCCCTTTGCCCATGATTCCAGTTTTTCATACAGCGATGGATTGTATTTTTGAAATGCTTCGGCGATCGCTTGCACCTGCCAGACAAAAATCCCGCAGTTCCACCAGTAGTTGCCGTCCATCATGTAGTGCTGGGCGGTTTCAAAATCCGGTTTTTCTTTGAACGCATTGACTTTGTAGATTCCGGGAGCAATTTTTTCTCCGGCATTGATATAACCGTACC